>JASLWO010000061.1 GCA_030740795.1 Acidimicrobiales bacterium
ATCCCAATTAGCAGACGTAAAGGTCAACGAACTGGTGACGGTTGCTTCCCCGGTATCGCCTGAACTGATGTCAATAACGACATTTGACGTAGGTTCAGCATCCAAAACCACGGTAAAGGTGTCCGTAGAACCCGTTTCAGCAACCTCGGTAGATCCACTAGACTCAGCAACCGTAAATCCAGCCGTATCATTGTCGCTTGTGCTCACTGAAAGTGTTTTATCTGCAACAGAATCGTAATCATCATCTGATATTTCGTCAACGACGGAAATCGTCACGGTCGAAGTTTGCGAGCCATCAACCAGGTTGTCATCGCTACCAGTCACTGTAACCGTTTGCGGAGTATCCCAATTTGCGTTGGTAAACGTTGTTGTGGTCGGTGAGAGTGATATTTCATCTGAACTTCCATCGGAAACAGAAAATGTCACATCTGAGGTTGGTTGCGTATCCAGCACAATGGTGAAAGTGTCACTACTTCCAGATTCCGATACAGCAGTGTTTCCGCTAGTTTCCGCAATTGTGAATCCTTCACCTTCAGCGAAAACCGCTGACTGGGTGAAAGCAACCGGCAAAGTAGCCAAAACAGTGAAAATTACAGCTCTGATAGCCCACAGGGACCGCCTCTTAGAATTTCTTCTAAAACTTGATTTATGCGAGTTTCGCTGCATATTTCGAATTGGTTTCATAATCAATTAATCCTTGCAAGGAATTGAATTGAATACAGTAACAATTATTACAACTAATTCAAGAGAAAAACTAGATAACAGCTAAATTCACTATTGATTTGGAAGGTAATAAAGAAGTTGAATTCTTGTACGGCGAAAATCCTTGAATCCTTGACTCAACTATTACAAATAATTCCTTGAATCTGGTAGAAACTTTGGGTTCTCATAATTCGAAAATTTGTATTCCTATTTCGCAGCGATTTTTATCACATATAATCATTTTCGATACTTTCGTAGAAAAAGTCCCAGGGCTCTATTAAAAAAATTTAAGATAACTCAGTTAAATTAATTGAATATGAATGTAATTAAAATAAAAAATCGCTACAATCGCATGATGGACGAATTAGACAAAGAAATCTTAATGCAACTTAAAGAAGACTCTCGTAGGTCTGTGACGGAAATCTCTAAAGCTATTGGGAGAAGCCATTCAGCGACGCGAGTTCGCTTAGCAAACTTAATTGAATCTGAAGTAATTAGCCGCTTCACTATTGAGCTCGCAAACTATAAAGAAGAGATGATGCCTAAAGGTTTTGTTGACGTCGTTCTTCCAAATGGTGCGAAAGCTGATCGAATTGCAAGTGCTTTAGCTGATGTAGAAGAAGTAACTGATATATCCTTAGTGACCGGCAAATATAATTGCCAACTACTTATTCAATGTGAAGCAGTAGGCCGAATACAACTAATAGCGGAAATGATTCAAGAACGATTGGGCTCGAAAGAAAGCCGGGTCAGAATTATCACTGGATCGATTCCCGGATATCCAAAAACCAAAACCCCAATTTTTTTCTCACATTTAACTGAAGTTGATTCACAGGATGAAGAAAGTGAACTTACTGCCGAAGTGCCTTTTGACGAATCGAGAATATCTTCAGAGGAAAATGTAAGTTCAGACTCGCCAAGCGATAACGAAGACACTGAAATACTCGAAAAGGTTGATTCTGAAAATGCAACTGATTCTGACTTTTTAGTTTGGACTTTCCAATCTCACGAAGAAAAGATCGTGAAAGAAGTCCGACCTGTTATTGGAGCTTAAGGGGTAGTAGTCGGCGGCTTTATTTCTCTGTGAGCCTAGATTGGATTCCTGCTCGCTTAAATAATGCACGAGCGGCAGTTTCCGCTTCAGCGAGAAGACTCTGTTCATCAATATTTGAAAGTTTCGCATCTTCAATCAATAATTCGCCGTCAACAATGACGTGCCTTACTTGAGCAGGTGATGAACAGAAAACTAATGCGCTAGGAATGCTATGTACTGGGCTTGAAAAAACGGTTTCAAGGTCAACAACGACTAAATCGGCTTTCAATCCTTTGCTGATGCTTCCTATCTCATCGGATTTTCCAAATGCAACAGCTCCGCCCGTGCATGCCATTCGTAAAGCATCTTCTGGTTGTAGTGCCATTGGGTCAAGGTTGTGAACTTTCTGTAACAGGACAGTCGATTTAAGGACTTCGAACATGTCCTGCCTGTTGTTGCTTCCTGGACCGTCGCTCGCTAAAGCAACCGGAATATCTTTCGAAAGCATGTCAAGAATGCGTGGCACTCCCGAAGCTAAGTACATGTTGCTTACTGGACAGTGGACCACCACTGCATTCTTCTTTGCAATTAATTCTATTTCTTGATCGTCTAGCCAAACACTATGAACTAATTGTGTATCGGGGCCTAGAAGACCCAGGTGATCAAGCCATTCAACATGTCGCATGCCTCTCTCTTCTAAACTCATCTCAACTTCAATTTGTGTTTCAGCACAGTGAATATGAGTCCCCCCGCCCCAAGAACGTGACTCTTGAACAGTTGCGGTCATGGCTTTATCGCT
Organism: Acidimicrobiales bacterium; assembly: GCA_030740795.1. GTDB lineage: Bacteria > Actinomycetota > Acidimicrobiia > Acidimicrobiales > UBA8592 > UBA8592. Next base: position 2,535 of record JASLWO010000061.1, read on the forward strand.
ACAGCCCCATGGGATCAGAGGAGCGAGCTCAACCCTGATTCGATCATTATTTAATCCATGCCACTTTCTCCGTATTCTCTGGGTTCTGTCAATAACTTGTTCCGAAGTCTCAGTTAAGGAAGGTTCATAGTTGCGGTCTGCCCATCCCCTAGCTAAAAGAAAGCGAATTCCAAGCTCGTCAGCGGCAGAACAAATTGCATCATCAATCTTTTCGTCAATATGTATGTACTGATGATCAATAATCGAAGTAGCACCGGACCGGAGGTTCTCTATCATCCCTACTTTCGCAGCAAGTTCAGCTGTGGACGCATCTAGATGAACAGCTCCTGGCCAGATACATTCCTTTAACCAATCAATGAGGGATTTATCATCAGCTAACCCTCTAAAGAACGTTTGAAAAAGGTGAGTATGAGCATTAATCATTCCGGGGATAGTTACGGAACCAGATGCATCAATAATTTTTGCTGCCTGTCGCCTTATTTCCTTAGGCGGATCACCAGGCCCAACTCCGCTTATATTCTCACCATCTATACTGATCCATCCAGGGTCAAATATCGTAAAATCGTTATCAACCGTAACGACTGCCGTATTGACAATCAAAAGCTTCGTTTCTGAAACCTTTCCAGTAGTCACCTTAATTCCCTAATTCCCAATTAGAGAAAGCGTCAATAACTGGCTCTATCTTGTCCATGATTGGGTAAAGAATAGGACAGGTTACTCCTGCTTCTATGTATTCTGAAACTTTGTCACGGCATTCCTGAGACGTCCCCACTGCCATCAACTTCCGAACTAATTCATCTGGAATTAAATGCGCAGCTTTTTGATAATCTTCCTCTCGAGCGGGCCACCCAACGACTTCTTGTACTCTTTCTACGAGTTCAGGGTCCGCACCCGAAGCTTTCATGATATGAGGTTCTGTACCCAGGTAATACGCCACTAAAGATTTACCAGTAATAATTGCTAAATCAGGATCTTCGTCAGATAGCGAACATGCTAACAATTCTGGCCGGTCAATCTCCTCAAGTGTTTTGCCTTGTCTTTCGGCTCCGATTTCGACTTGCCCAACTGCATCTTTAATATATTCCGTCGATACGACGTAGTTAAGCACAGGGCCATCGCAAATTTCGCCACTTAATTGCAGCATTTTAGGTCCCGTAGCTCCAATATATATTGGAATATTTCTAGGTTCGGTGGAACCATATGCTACATCTAATCTAACCCTGTCGAGTTGGACAAATTCCCCTTCGTAGCTCACTTCTTCCATAGTGAATAGTTCTCTGACAGCTTCAATGTTTTCTCTCATCGCTTTTAAGGGAGATCTCCGGTTTGCTCCAACTCTTGAAGCTATCGGCTCCCACCATGCCCCTAGCCCCAACATGACTCTGCTTTCCCCTTCGGGCGTAAGTCCTCCTAGCTCCCACATTGTGCTCCATGTAGCTGCTATAACTGCTGGGTTTCTCGTGTATATAGGTAGAACTCCACTACCGATCTTTATCTTCTTGGTTTCTGTTAGCAATGCACTCATCAGCACCACACAATCACGCGCCAAACGAGTATCAGCCTGCCAGATTTCTGAGAATCCCTTTTCTTCAGCATACTTAGCTATCTCAAGTTCATAGCGTATGTCATGTTTGTCTTGAAGGTAAAGACCCATTCTTTGCGCCATGGCTTGACTGTACATGCACATCGGGCCGGTGCAAGTCTTTCCTAATTTTCTTAATTATGTCATCCAATGCGTTATTGTCTGAGAATGCAGATCCTTTTAGTTGATGGTTTTTACAGTCAGGACGAAATCCCAGCACTCGTAAAAAGAGCACTAGAGAATCGTGGGCATGACGTGATGGTCCTCAATCTTATAGATGAAGGATTCGATGCATTCATGAGCGATCAGGAAAGACTCGCTTATCACGAAGTAGCGAACCTAATTACAAATCCTCAACAGCAGTCCGCTAAAATTCTGAAAGAGGTTGACGCTTTATTCATCTGCTACCCAATGGTAGAAGGATTATTTCCTCCGCACGTGAAAAGTTGGTTTGAGCGTGTCTTCATTCCAGGGATTTCCTTTGTTTTCTCCCCAAAAGGAAGAGTCAAAAGAGCTCTCAAGAATCTCCGAAAGATTGCTATTGTTTCTTTTTCTGACTCTGGGCAATCTCCCCTCCGTAGACGTACTGACCCGAACCGTTCCCTTTTGAGAGCTATTCGCATGAACTCTCATCTCCTCTGCCGCAGCCATCTTCTTCATCTTCAAAACACAGGAAACCTAAATGAACAAATCGCCAATGGAATAGATCTAATAGCCGCCAATGATTTCCATTCCAAGGAAGAAGTCTGAAATATCATCTAGGAAAATCCTAAGTGCTTCTGGACTCTGCCTATCAATCTTGTAGAGAGAAAGCCAGTGGCAATCAGCCCCTTTTTTGCATAAAGGCAGGAGTTCTCTTTCCGTATAAATCTTCCCCCACTCCCCTTGAATAGAATTGACGAGTTTGCTTGACCCATGGGTTGTTACAGAAATAACCCTTTGCGCATTTGAAAGAAGTCCTTGGTTCCGGAGAAGGAATTCTTGGATCCATTGTAAGAGAGATGCTGGGTACCCTCCCCACCAAGTGGGATAAATGAAAACAACTAAGTCAGGTTTGTCTAAATCTAAATTTAATGGAACTCCGCCCTTCCCTACACGAACTAATGTGACCTTGCTACCAGACTGCTCCAAGGAGCTCATAGCTACCTGCAAAATAGCTTCACTGAAACTCTCGTAGCTTGGGTGTGACTGGACGATAAGGGCTTTCATAGCACGATCATGTCTTAACGATCCTTGTCAGGAAATTATTTCTAAATATTAGGAAGGACGTCTTCAGACAATCGATGAAGTTGATCCTCTACTTTTGAATAATTGTCGCCTGGCATTGCTGGGAAAAGAACTAGGTTCTCCACTCCTCCGAGGTGATCGCTATACCAGTTAATTTGTTCCGCAACATCATCTGCCGAGCCCACTAACCAAACTTTATTTTCAATAGATTCTTCCAGCGTGGGTATTAACCCAGATTGCGCAGGTCCCCCATCGGGTCCTATATAACCTTTACTCCATCCATATGGTCCAAGAAATTTCCACATTTCGTCATGGCCATTGCGGACAGAATCAATAGCTGCTTCGTGAGTATCTTCAACACATGTGCATACAACAAGAGTTCGCTTCTCCCCTGGTTTGAGACTTACGCCATGAGTTTCCTGATAAATAGTCGCGTAACGATCCCAATATTGTTTCATAAAGTCAAAGTGCTTTAGCCACATAACACCGCCCCAACCCTTTTTCGGAACGACTTCAAGAGTTGGGGGTGATGTTATCGCTTGCCAAGTTTCGTATGGGTATAACGGGCGTGGCACAAGTGTTAATTCTTCTACGAAGCCACCACGATCTGGGATTCCGGGGACTGGAAATGTGTAAATCTCGCCTTTGAAACTGAAAGTTTCATTGTCTAAAGCCATTCTCACAACTTCTACAGCCTCGTCGAATTGTTTCCGGTTAAATTCGTCAGCTGAGGAACTATCGGGATTATCGTATGAACCTATTTGGGACCCAAAATTTTCAGACTCTCTGGGAACTGTCCCTCTACCGATGCCAAGTGCGCTTCGGCCACCTGAGACGTTGTGGAGGGTAGCAAAATCTTCAGCGAGCTTCAACGGATGCCATTGTCCAACCACATTGAACATCATGCCAATCTGAATTCTCTCAGTCCTTTCGGCAAGGACCGCTCCCAGCATCATTCCATTTGGAACAACCTCATATCCTTCATATTGAAAGTGGTGTTCTGTAAGCCAGTATGAGTCAAAACCCAATTTGTCAGACAGAACCCCCATATCCAGAATTCTCTCAGTTGCGTGCCAAATTTCTTTCGGACCATATCTTCTATCAGTGGGAGCAGGGGGACCAGCTCCTGCATCATCCATTTCGACTCCGCCAAATAGAAAAATTCCTGTCTTCATGTTCCTACCTCTACTAACTAACCATACTCAACAAGCCTGCATTAACTCTAATCAACGATCCCTTACTACACGGAATTCTCTCATCATCGGTTCTATAAGAAATTCACCCATCCCTTCATCAACTTTTGAAATTTGAGCGGGAGTAATAGCTGCCCACGATGCTTTATCTTCCCACCAGATTACGGCATGTAGTTCGTCTTCATTTTCTGTTGAGTGCCATAACTCTTTCCTAATGAAACCCTTTTGCGCTGACAAAAAACTAGTCCACACTTCATTATCCAACGATTCCCACTCTTCTCTCTTATCTGAAGGAACAATGAACGTCAGAAACTCAATAACCATACAAGAAGGCTAGCTTATGAGATAGACCAAAGACCGCATTCGGTTCAAACCAAAAAAACTTCGTCTACCTCCTCCTAAGTTCGCTAAATGTATGAAGACGATGTATTGTTTCGTTGGTTGAGAATAGTTTAAGGAAGCACTTCATGACTGATAACAACGACGCAGCTTTAACGTTTGATGACATAGGGATGATTTTTCCCGACGGAACTGAAACCTTACAAAATATCTCTTTTCCCATAATTAAAGGCGAGTTTGTGACTGTGGTCGGACCTTCTGGATGCGGAAAATCAACGCTGCTAAAAATCGCCTCGGGTCTTTTAGAACCAACTGCCGGGACGGTGAAAGTTGACCGTGACCGTTTAGGATACGTTTTTCAAGACGCAACCTTGCTTCCTTGGAGAAATGTGACGCAAAATATTGAACTCTTTTGCGAACTCCATGGAATGCCTAAAGATGAGCGACGAGAACTAGCAGAAGCAGCTATTGAACTTGTAGGGCTAAATGGCTTTGAAAACCACTACCCTAAATCTCTATCTGGCGGAATGAAAATGCGGGCATCCTTGGCGCGAACCTTAACTTTAAAGCCGCCTCTCTTCCTATTCGACGAACCATTTGGTGCAGTTGATGAAATCACCCGTGAACATCTCAACGAAGAGACGCAGCAACTTTTTCTCCAAGAAGGCTTCGCTGGATTGTTTATTACTCACTCAATCACTGAAGCAGTATTCATGTCTACAAAAGTCCTCGTCATGTCGGCACGACCCGGTAACATCGTAGCGGAGTTCGATATACCATTTGATTACCCGAGGAAACCAGATTTACGATTCGATGCTGAATTCGCAAGGATCTGTGGAGAAGTATCCAAAGAACTACGAGGAGGCCACTCATGAACGATGCAGATGCTTCTGAGACAATTAAACCAAAAACCGCAGATGGTAGAAGCAAAATACGTTCAGCTGCTCTGAATATAATTCCACCGTTCCTTTTCGGCTCCCTCATAATTGGAGGCTGGTATTTCATCTCTTATGTAATGCTGGCCGAGAATCGCAGATTCCTTTTGAGACCACCAGACAAAGTCGTCACTGAGGGATTCCTTGATTGGGGAGGGACCGGAGGAATGGCGGAGATGTTGCAATCATTGTGGTCCTCCACGAAAGTTGCGGGCATCGGTCTTTTCTGTGCGATTCTCCTTGGCCTGTTCCTCGCCGTTCTTATGAGTCAAGCCATCACAGTTGAGAAAGCGCTCTTCCCTTTTCTTGTTACTCTTCAAGCCATACCCATTCTTGCCATTGTCCCCCTAATTTCTTTCTGGTGGGGAACTGGTCAAACTTCAAGAGTGGTTGTCTGCATAATAATTTCTTTATTCCCCATCATCGTAAATACGCTGTTTGGATTGCAGTCAGCTGAACGGGGAATGCACGACTTATTTACCCTTCATCACGCTAACCGTCTTACAAGACTCAGGAAACTGATGTTTCCAGCGGCCCTCCCCGCCATGTTCGCTGGGCTTCGAATCTCGGCTGGACTTTCTGTCATCGGAGCCATCGTTGGAGATTTTTTCTTTGGACGTGGAGAAGTCGGGTTAGGTCAACTTATAAAACGCTTTGCTAGCCGCCTCCAGGGAGAAGAACTCTTAACATCAGTAATTCTCTCATCCCTTCTCGGTGTTTCTGTCTTCCTTCTCTTTACCTGGATTCAGAATAAAGCTATTGGGAAATGGTCGGATCGCGCTGGATTAGTATAAAGCTCTTTTTATAGCTGCAAATCCAAACGGTTGTCACACAACGTCCACTCTCTATATTTTTTGAAGATGAGCTCCTATTTGTGAAACCGTTTCTAAGTCAAATGGTGTTGAAATCATACACGCCCTTCTCCTAACCCCTAGTTCCAACCACTTATCAATCTCTCCGCCTAGTGGGTGACTTAAATCTAAATTTTCATGAACACTGATTTCGAATTCGTTACTGGGGGCCAAAGCAACAGCCCTACGTATCATCTTCTCAGTTGAAGGGCCTACTCGAATATTGACACCATCTGCGTACTCAGACGCTAGTTGAATCATCTCTAAACCATTAGCGCCGACCACTATTGGCAGCGAGGAATTTGGTTCTACGACGGCTTCTAAATTCCGGAATGAAATGAACTCGCCTTCAAAATTCTTCTCTCCGGACCATATGCATCTTAAAGATTGAATAGTTTCAATTAACCTGCGATGCCTTCTCTTTCCTTCATCTAATTCACGTCCAACCATTTCCTGTTCTAAAGCGAAAAGCGTTCCTGGGGGAGCTCCAGTTCCTAATCCAAGAGTTGCCCTGCCTTCTGAGATACCTTGAAGAGAAGAAAAAGCTGATGCCAGAATAACTGGGCTTCGGTTCATCATGTTTGCTACTAACGAACCAAGTTTCACCGTTTCGGTGATGGCCGCTATTGCTCCTAAGATCGTAAACGTTTCATGCGACCATTTTTTATCAGCTATGACTCCACTAAAGTGATCCAGCATCCAGATCCCATCGAATCCGCTTTCTTCTGCACATTTTGCAGCTTCCAAGATTTCACTTGCTGAAGCTCCGAACGGGCTTAAGACTAGATCCGTAGAGATTGAAGATAGTGGTTTCATAAAATGTTGTGGATCATTGTATGTTGATCTGCCGAAGCTACAAGAATGCCTTGTTTAAATACGCGTCTATTCATTGGCGAGTCTGCAATAGCTGTAGCTAACGTAGGGGCCTCTACTGCAACGAAATCAGCTAAATCTCCAACCTCTAACGCTGCTTTTTCTAACCCCATTGCCTTTCGGGCATTTAAGCTGACTAGATCGAATGCAACTTCTGGGGTTTGGTGACCTGCCATGACCATTAGGGATGCAGTTTCAAAAGGGTCGCTTCTTCCCATAGTGTTGAATGGGTCGCGCACGTTATCTGCACCGGCAGCAATAAGTACGCCTTCGTCGGTAAGGGTCTTAATTGCTGTAAGCCCTCGTGGCATTTCAGAGACCCTGTCTCTTCCTTGAAGAAAGAGATTTGTCTGCGGTAATGTAAATACACTAATTCCGGCTTCTCTGACGAGTTTCGCCACTTCGATCTGGACGTTTTCTGGCTGCATTCCTAAAGAAACGCAATGGCTTGCTGAAAGTAGATGTGGAAAGCCTCTTTCCAAAGACTGTACGGCTAAGTCTTTTAGAGTTAGTACATTTGGGTCTAATGTTTCGTCTACGTGGAAATCTATTCCTAGACCTGCTTGCTCCGCTACCTCAAACATAAAGCGGATCATTTCTTTAGGTGCTGGTTCTAAGTGAGGGCAACCGCCTAGAAGGTCAACCCCAAATTCTATTGCTGCCTCTAACGCTTGGATATTTCCTTTACTATCTTGCCCAGTCATCGGTGAATTCATCAGTGCCACTACTTGTACATCGAGTAATCCTTCAAAATTCTGCTTGGCTTCATCTAAGGCCTCCAGAGAACTCACCCCAATATCTTCTGTCACATTTACATGTGTACGAATGGCAGTTACCCCATGTACGAGGAGGAGTTCCATTGCTTCAGAGGCTCGCTGAACGGTATTTTCGTGAGTGAAGGTGCCCTCTTTAGCTGCAGCAATCCAAGCTTTAATTGCTCCCATAAGTTCCCCTGATGGATTTGGTACTTGATCAGCTGTGAGCGCTTTATCTAGATGGGCGTGGGGTTCTGCCATGGCGGGTAGCAATAGCCACCCATTGAGATCATGTGTTTGCTCTGAGTGGTTTAGTTCTCCTGCTTGAGTGATTGCAGAAATTCGTCCATTGTCTATGGATAAGTCAACTAGACCTTTATCGGGAATTAACGCGTTCTGAATAAGTGTTGTTGAAAGTTTCTCCACGGACATTCGTTCATTTTATGTTCGAAGATGCGCAATACCTATCTACAGGAGCAATAGCGCAATCCTCCTTAACCGTTGTAATGTCTTGACATGGCAGAAATCAGAGATTTGCGTTCGTTTATTACAGTTCTCCGCGAAAAAGGTCAACTTGCAGAAATCTCAAAAGAAGTTTCCATGGAACACGAACTTGCGGATGTGACGGCATCTCTTGCCCGTTCCAATGGTGGCGCTGCCCTCTTTTCCAATGTTGAAGGGACCAACTTGCCTATCTTTGCGGGCGGGGTAGCCTCTCACACGCGAACCGCTATTTCCCTTGATTGTGAACCTAACTCAATAATTGACGTTATGAGTGAAGCCCTTAAAATCCCAAATGGGATCCCTCCAAGACAGGTCAAGGTTGCAGAATGGCACAAAAACTGTCTTACCGGTGAAGACATTGACCTTGGCACACTCCCGATTCCAAAACATAGCCGAGGTGATGGAGGCTCTTTCATCACCGGAGCCGTTTCAATAACGAAAGATCCGATTTCTGGCCGAGGGAACCTTTCGTACAACAGAATGCTTGTCCTTGAGAAGAATATTCTTGGATTTAACGTAAATGAATGGCGTGATGTGGGAACTTTCATGAAGTCACGCCCTGATCCAGATGCCCCCTTTCCGGTTGCTTTAGCGATAGGGCTTGATCCTGCGATCATGATTGCTGCAGGGGTGCGAACAACTGTGGATGAACTCCTGATAGCGGGAGCGATACGAGGTGAAGGCATTGAAGTCTGTAAAGGAATAACCGTTGATCTAGACATACCGGCGCGAGCTGAAATCGTTATTGAGGGGCACATACGGCCAGCGGATCGTTCTCCTGAAGGTCCTTTAGCTGAATTTCATGGTTACCACGGTGAGATGTGGGATTCCCCTACTCTAGAAGTTTCAGCGATTGCTTTCCGCGATAATCCGATTTACCAAACAATTATTCCGGGGTGGTACGAGCATATTTACATTGGGAATATCTTGCCTCGAGAACCTTTATTGCGGAAACAGATTAGGCATATAGATCCAACAGCAGATGTAATCATTCCGCCCTACGGAAATGGGTTTATGGCAGTAATCCAAATTGATCGAGATAACCCCGGAACTCCAAAAAATCTTGCACTTGCAGCTATGACCGCTCACATCAATATACGCAACGTTGTGGTAGTAGACCGTGACATAAACATGCATGAATCATCAGAAGTTCTCTGGGCTATCACTAACCGGGTTCATTGGGACCGAGATGTTTTCAAAATTTCAGAAGCGCAAGGACATGAAATGGATCCGACAGCTGATCGAAGGGGCGTTAGTACGAAAGTGGGCATAGATGCTACATACAAACGCGAACGCAGAGAGTACGGAGATCGCGTTGCCTACCCCTCTGTTGATCTCTCTGAATACCTGGACTGATTTCAATGGTTTCTCAGCATGTCGTTGTCGCTATAACCGGTGCGAGCGGATCAATTTATGGGATTAAGGTTCTTCAATACCTTAAGGAGATTAAAAGCGTTGAAACACATTTAGTCATCACCGCATCAGCTAAGAGCACAATCAGCATTGAAACTGATTACAGCACTTTAGAAATTGAAGCCCTTGCGGATCATGTGCATGGGTCACGAGATATCGGAGCTTCAATAGCGAGCGGCTCTTTTAAGACACATGGAATGATTGTTGCGCCTTGTTCAATAAAATCACTGTCTGCAATTGCGAACTCTTTCGGCGCCGATCTAGTTTCTAGAGCAGCGGATGTGACCTTGAAGGAACGGAGGCCTTTGATTTTGATGGTTCGCGAAACACCATTCCATCTAGGGCATTTACGCTTAATGGTTAAAGCAACTGAAATGGGGGCAATTATCTACCCTCCTATTCCGGCTTTCTATAACAAACCTGTTTCTATTGATGATCTTGTAGACCATTCGGCTGGTAGAGCTATTGAGCATTTAGGTTTCAATGTTTCATCCTTAAAACGCTGGGACGGTAGAGAATAGACCTACCCATCTCTCATGCGCCACTGAAAAACCCTGCGACTTGGTCAATGAGTTCCTTGGCTGTACTTGGTTGATGGATAGGAAGTTGAAATTCGTCTATTTCGTTACTTTCCAGAAGTCTTAACAACTCTTCCTTACATGATTGACGATCCCCGACCAAGACAAATTTTTCCACCCATTCCTCTTTGACATAATCTCCTGCGAGGTCGGTACCGCCTTCAGATAACGCCTGTTTTATTCGTAAGACATCGTTTCGGGTCATGCCTAGCTCTTGTTTTATTTCTTCAGGAGAATCAACAAGTCGGAATGAAAGTTGGCCTCGTGCTTCGGTAAGTTCTTTCTCATTGGTGGCGAGCATGGTGGAGTAAGTAACGTGAAAGTTTCCCTGTTTAGATGCTCGACCATTTCTCAGGACTGACATAACTCTTGAAAGGTGATCTTTGTAGATGTAGCTAAGGTAGAACCCATCTGCTATGTCCGCACCGAGCTGGAGCATCTTAGGCCCTCTCCCAGCGAGTATGATTTCTAGATCTGGTCTTCCATAAGAAAGACGGGCATTAGACAACGAGAAGCTAGTCCCCTCAAACGTGGTTTTCTGTTTTTGAAATAAGGACCGGAGACTTTCAACCATTTCTCGAACTGTCGTAAGGGGATTTGTCCGACTGATACACATTGGGTCAAGGGTTAACCCTCCACCTGCACCGATTCCTACGAAGGCCCGACCATCGCTTAATTCGTCAAGTGTAGCAATTGCTGAAGCCGTGGCTGCTGGGTGCCGCACATACGCATTTGTTATTCCAGGTCCCAACTGAATTGTCTTTGTTTTCAAAGCGACAGCTGCAAGTGTTACATATACATCTCTGGTAGTAAGCCCTTCGTCATACACCCAGCATCTTTTGCAACCCTTCCGTTCAGCATAATTGGCGAGGTCAGCGATCTCTTTTGCAGGTATGTTTGGCATCATATTGACGCTGAACGCGGGCATTTACTATCTCCTCTCAACGAAATCCAAAACTGTCGTTGCAGCATTTCTTCCTGAGGCGCCAAAGATGCCTGCTCCTGGGAATGTGCCGGCCCCAGTTACAAATAACCCGCTTACAGGCGTCTTATAGCGACTCAGTTCACGTTGTCTCCCAAATAACGTTGCCAAGGGAGAACTAGCATACGCTGGGCTATGGCCTTTATGCATATGAAAATCTCTTTCATAGACATCTGGAGTCATCGAACGCCATTCAGTTATAGTCTCCAAGACATCCCCCGTCATTAAATCCCCCCATACACTTAGCCACCTTTCTGGCTCTAATGAATGGGCCCACCCCCCTTTTAACGAGTATGGGGTAAAGAGCACTTCCAAACTAAAGGTGTGGAATCCATTGTCAGCTCTCATCTTGGGGTCGAGAAGGGAAGGGATACTTGCCAGCATCGTAGGTGTATCTGATACCTCTCCCTTTTCGCGCAATTTATGGGCTTGCCTTAGCTTCTCCATTGTCGGTGAAATAATAGTCGTTGCTTGTTCAAGATCTATATCTGCAAAAATATTTTGCAGCGCTGGCATGTATTTGTACTCAGGTTTTTCTCGAATGACTCCATCAAGTTTAGATTCGTAACCTTCAGGGACTGGGAATTTTTTCCAATTTCTGACAAGGCGATTTGCTGTTTTCGGAACTTCATCTAACCATTCAACGAATACACGATGTGGGTCACATGCTGCTACCACTACCGGTGCGGTAAGGGTTTCTCCATTATCTAGTCGAACCCCAACTACCTTCCTCTTTTCTACTAATAAGCCATTAACAGCGGAATTTGTTCTAACTTCGCCATTGCTCGCTTGAAAACTACGAAGGACCGAATTGGGCAATGATCCACTGCCCCCTCGTGGACGGCCACTCGCTATTAAATGCCGCGTTGCATAAACAACTGCCCCTAAACCAGTACCAGGTGCGTCAGGAGGAGCACCCCATACCGTCGGACCTGTACTGATAGCAGGCATGATAAGACGCCAATCGGAGAAATAGTTTTCTAAAATATCAAGAGCACTCGCTCGGCTCCAACGAAGTAGTCTTCTTGCGACCGAAATTTTTGCATTCACGGCTTTGGAGAGAAGTTGGCTGGTTGAAACGCTACTCTTTGCTATTTCAATGGCGAGTTCAGCAACAGGAAGAGCATCTTTAAGATAATTTTTATAATTAGCTACCTGGTCAGGATGAGTCTGAGCTAAACCTTCAAGGGTTCTTTCAACACTATGGAAAGAAACCCAAGGGTGTTGGCCGTCATGGAAACTATTCACATAAGTCGCTTCCGGTTCTAAATAATCTAATCCGTTCTCAAATAATTCTAGTTCTTCAAGTAAAGGCATAGCTCTGATCAAACTATGGTCGCAGGCGCAGATATTAAATCTTGCCCCTAGGTCTGACACGGTTGATGCACAACCTCCCACTGTTTCCCTTGCTTCTAAGAGGATTGTTTTCATGCCAGAACGGGCCAAATATGCGGCACAGATCAGTCCGTTATGGCCTCCCCCTACAACAATTGCTTCAGCGTCTGACATTTCCACCACATTTATATAAACCTACAAGATCTTACTCCAATGTCCCGATTCAACTTCAATTAAGAAATTCTTAGTATCTAAGGGAAAACCTCTATCTACCGCGTGTTCTGATGTACGTTCGTCTCATGCCCAGTTTCACCGAACCTTCTTTGACCAGACCAGGTGACAAAGTTTGCGAAGAGTATGGAATTTTTCCTCCTCCCTCAAAAGCATTACCCACCTTATGGGAGCCAACGGAACTTCCTGACTCACCTACTGATACCGGAGACCTAGTCACACTAAGTCACTCTCGAATTCTCGTTCTAGAGAATTATTTGAATGCTGGGTGGAAGAATTCACAATCTGGGGCTTGGCTACGAATAGAAACTTGGGACAGATTGCGTGAAGTAGCTAATTCCCTTCCCGAACCATGGGGCTTATGCATTTTTGATGCTTGGAGACCTCTTCCTCTACAAGCAGAACTTTACGATGCCGCTTACAAAGACCCGAAATTACCAGAAGGTTTCGTTTCACCAGCTAGCATAGAGCCCCAAACACCGCCTCCTCACCTGACAGGCGGAACCGTTGATTGCAGCTTCACCTTAAATGGTATTCCTCTTGGTTTGGGGACAGGATTTGATGATTTCACTGAGAAAGCAGCAGCAGCAGCACTAGAAAACGAAACTGGGATAAATAGAGATCTCCGCCGGTGGCTGTATTGGGAAATGCGCTCTGTCGACTTCATAGTTCTTGAGTGCGAGTGGTGGCATTTTGAATATGGAACTAGAAGGTGGGCTGCTCTTAAAGGAGAAACACCCTTATTTGGGCCCGCAGAAAAGAGTCATAGCTAATTTCCCTTCTAATGACGACAAAAAACTAGCTTTCTCACCTACTATCCATCTGTGTCGTTCAACCGCTATGCTGCCGCAAAAAAAACAAGAGTCACCCTTTACAGGTTTTTTTGTATTCTTGCAGCTCTAATCCTCTTCGGCTCTTCATGCGCAAACTCTGTGGACTCTCCAGAAACCACACCGGTTCAAGCTGAATCTAATTCGGTGGTTCCTTCTGCTACGCCGATACCACCAGCCACACCCACCCCTATTCCTTCACCAACGCCGACGCCTTCACCAACGCCAATCCCTACACCTACCCCCACTAACTTCGAGAAAGGAGAGATTGAAGGAATCACTCGGTCACCTTTTAATGGAACCGCTGTTACAGAAGAAAGTTTAACGAGACGCGTATTAGCTATAAAGGTTGATAATCATCTTGATGCTCGACCACAATCAGGAATAGATCTCGCAGACATGATAGTAGAGATTTGGGTTGAGGGAATCACCCGATATCTCGCTGTATTCCAGTCATCTGATTCAGACTTTGTGGGCCCCATGCGGTCAATGAGACCCACTGATTTTTCAATACAGAATGCGTGGTCATCTACCTTCATCAATTCGGGTGGGCAAGAGTGGATTCAAACAATTGGAAATAACTCAACAGTTCGATGGTTTGAGGAACCTCCAGGTTCTTTCCGAATTTCAGGTCGTTTCCGACCTCATAACCTCTACGGCGACACAAGTGCTTTACGAACGTTAGACACTAGAGGTGACTACGGGGCGTCTCTAGACCCACTTTGGAATTTTGGGGATATGGACGAAGAAAGCACGAGCGCTGACGAGATCAAATTATCGTATTGGTTTGACTACACAACTTCTTGGTATTGGAACGCAGATAAAGAAGTCTACGAAAAAAGCACTACCGGTCAACCACATTATTACTTAGACGCCGAGAATGTTGCACACCGAATTTCAGCGGAAACTCTAATAATGCTCGAAATGCTTTTTTTTCTAACATGCTATGGTTGCGAATCCGGAACAACCGTGCCGGTTGCTGAAACGGTCGGTAGTGGAACAGCTTGGGTTTTCCATGGTGGAAAAATGCAAAAAGGGACTTGGTCACGGAGCAGCGATAGAGAATGGTTTGAATTAACTGCCGAAGATGGGTCTCAAATGCTTGTACCCCCTGGGAAACTTTGGATGACATTGGCTCGAACAAATAACGTCATACCCCAGTAGAAAACAATTGCTACTCCCCCCGGTTCCTGCCAGTAAGAAGAGCTGCGACTTTATGACTGTCACTTATTTTGCCTTGTTCCATAAGTGAAATTATTCCAGCAATTGAAGCAGAACCCGTAGGCTCTGTTGGAATCCCTAAATCTGGGACTAATTCGCTAGCTAAAATTATATTTTCTTCAGAAGCAACCACGCTCCCACCTTTTGTAAGAAGAAGAGCTCGGATAACACCAAGCCAATCATAGGTTACGTCATCCAAAATTCCCGTAGCGAGGCTCGTAGGCCCCTCCCATGGTTGCATGAGTTGTGCCGCGTTTTTTTTCGCAAATGCGATTACTTCATTTTCCGAACTCATTTCTGGAATACCCTCCCATGCTTGATTAAGAGGAGCGCACCCTTCAGCTTGAACAGCCCATACTCTCGGAACCTTACTCAAAACGTTGAATTCTTTAGCTTCTAACAAACCTATTGCGCAACTAGTAAGAAGAGCTCCCCCTCCGACTTGAACCACGAGGTCATCAATATGGTCATCGCCAATAGCAGTGGCAAGTTCCCAGCCTATTGTTCTTCCCCCGTCTAAGGTCAAGGGATTCTCTGTTGCTTGCACACTAAACGGGAGTCCTCCGTTCCGTATTGCTTCTTGGAAAGAGAACATGCAAGGATCACCGACTTGGCCTTCTGATCGTTCACACACATGTACATCTGCACCAAGTTCTTCTAGTTCCGAAACGATTACTGGGTTTGCCCATGTTGGTATGAACACATCAATTGGGCGGTCCACTGCTCTTGCAACTGTCGCTGCCCCTAACGCAGCATTCCCACAAGATGCAATAGCTAATCTATTTTCTTTACCTACAGCATCTACGGCAAGATGCAGTAATAATCCCATAAGGTGTCTGGCTTTATGAGAACCTCCGACATTGCCCGTTTCGTCCTTCCACAAAACTGAACGAGGCAATAACGAAGAGGCTTCCTCCCAAATTCCAGTGGGAGTTACTTGAAATCGAGTACCGGAAGTTCTCTCAATTTTTTGATTAATTTCAGAAACTAACTCAACGTAATCTCCATCGCTCCAACCAGCTTCTATGGCGCGATGCCATGACAGAAGCATTCTCCGCCATTTGATAAAAGGATTGTCTTCCGGCTCTTCAGGGGAAGGCCATTCAGCTCCCACCGGGGTATCTAGCCAAGAATCATTTTCCTTACTGTTTCTGGACACGCTAAACCATTACGCCTGTTTGCGCATTGAACTCTGAAATCATTTCATCCCATTTAGGTGTCATTTTGTGTAACTCATTCCAGAATTCCTGAGATCTGCGCGTGTCAAAATCTTCAATGCTGACACCTTGTTGTTCAACCCACGTGTAGTAGCCAAGATTGAAGATACGATTTTTCCCTACCTCATCTAATTCTTGGATGTGCTCAGTGTCAGCTCCCAAAAGGTGAGTTTCAAATATTTCTGCCGCATCTGAAGAATCAAATCCATTTGGGTATTGGTTTCGAAGCAGTTGCTCTTTTTCGCTTTCATAAAGCTCTGATCCGTCTGTTGCAACCGTGATAATCACGTCGTCAGAACCTAGATTGAGTTGTTTAGCCGCCTTAATAGCAGCAAGCGTGTTACAGATTGAAGAGAAACCGAAATGACGAAGGTTATCTACTATCTCTTCAGGTACGCCATGTTCTTTTTGGAGGTATTCCTTCCCAGCTGGCGTAGTAAAGACCAAATTAAGCCCGTCTGTGGCTGAGTCAGAGATCCCAGCTACTAGATCTGTATTCATAACATTGTGTATGAGCGGGATGTGCTTGTCGCCAATACCTTGTATGTTGTGTTCCCCATAACCGTTATATAGCATTGTTGGGCATTCAAGAGCTTCTACAGCAATAGTGCTTGACCCAAAATCATCTTTAAGCCGATCTCCGGCAGCAAGAGTTCCAGCAGATCCCGATGCTGATGCGAATGCAGCTAATCGAAGGTTAGGGTTATCTGTGCTGAGCGTCTCAAAGATATGACCTAGTGCTCGTCCCGTAACTGTGTAATGGCCTATGTGGTTCGCGAACTCTGAGAATTGATTAAAAATAAAGTTAGAGTCATCTTTCTCAAGTTCATTACAAGCATCATAAATCTCTTTTACGTTACTTTCAGAACCTGGCGTTCTCACAATGTCGCTAGGATCCATAACCCATTTGTCAAGCCAATCAAACCTTTCTTGGCTCATGTTCTCAGGCAGTACAGCTACACCTCGGCTTCGCATCAAAGTTGAGATTGCTATTCCACCTCTGGCATAGTTCCCTGTTGATGGCCAGATCGCTCGATGCCTAGTCGGGTCGAATTGACCGCTAATAACCCTAGGGACGAAACAAGAATAAGCTGCCAGAACTTTGTGTGCTGTGATCATAGGGAACCGGTTCCCAAATGCCAGTACTATTTTTGCGGGGACACCAGTCAATTCAGAAGGAAGAACAATGTGTTGCGGGACATCCACTTTCTCTGAAGACCCATAAGCATTGTACCAATGCACTCTGAAAAGGTTTAAAGGATGAGCTTCATTTGGGTCAATGCCTAAAAGCGCTTCGTCTATTTCCTCTGGGATTGTAGTGGGGTCGGCGAGTTGAGCAAAGGTAGGGAGAAGTATTCGTTCTTCACGAAATCTATTTATAGACCTTGCATAACTTTGTTCATCAACAATGGACTGAAGTAAACCATATCTAACTGGATCAACACCTAATGTCATGCCTTTACGCTACCGCCTTTGGCCTTAATTGACGGCTACATTTGAGAGATTTAGACCCTCTCATAAAGCACCGTTTCTCCAAAAGATGTACTGTGTTTTCGTGGATGAGAAATCGGTAGACCTGCTAGACGGTGATTTTTATGTTTCAAACCCGTACCAGACATATGCATGGATGCGCGAAGATGCGCCAGCGTATTGGGACTCAACGAATGAGATTTGGGGAATCTCACGTTACGACGACATAGTTAAAATAGAGAAAAATAAATCAGTCTTTATTAGTTCGGATACCGAAAAGGGCGGTTATCGCCCTAATCTTCCAGCAGATTCGTCAATAATTGGTTTAGATGACCCTGAACATACCGTAAGACGGTTGCTAGTTTCAAGAAGATTTACCCCTCGATCGGTTGAGTCCTGGATACCTCATATCTCTGGAGCTGTAGAGAAGTTATTAGATGAAGCGCTTTCAGCAGACCGCCCTGTTGACATCGTTGGGGAATTAGCGGCCCCGTTGCCAGCGATGATGATCGGACACCTTCTGGGATTCCCTGATGAGCTGTGGCCATCACTACGTCAATGGTCCGAACGAACAATTGCACTCGGTGGTGGTCCACGCTATCAAAATGATGAAGGGACTACAGCTGTCTTTGAATTCGTTGAAGCCTGCATGGATCTTTATTCAACTAAGAAGAAAGATCCAGGTAACGACATTATGAGTGCGTGGATAGAGGCTGAGTCATCTGGGCTTAAAGATGCTTTTGAGTTTGGGTTAGATCAGATCATCAGCGATTGCCTTCTTCTTCTTGATGGAGGGGCGGAAACTACGAGAACAGTGATTGCTCGATCGATGCTTAACCTTTCAGAAAATAAACAGCAGTGGAAACTTCTTAAAAACGGAGCAGACCTAGATGCAGCGGTTGAGGAATTTATTCGTTTTGTCACACCGGTGCACAACATGTGCCGAGTGGCAACAGAAAATTACTCCATCGGGGGTGTAACTATAGAAAAGGGTCAGCAGGTTTTATTGATGTACTCATCTGCGAATCGGGACCCATCAAAATTCGAAGATCCTGAAACGTTAGATATCACACGATCTGTGAATAATCACATCGCATTTGGGTTTGGCACACATTTCTGCTTAGGGGCTTCTTTAGCCCGACTTGAAATAAAGATTTTCTTTGACCAGCTAAGACAACGCGTTAAAGATTTCTCGGTTGCTTCTGACCCTGTTGAAATGCCCAACGCATTCGTATACGGGTTGGCTTCATGCCCAATGTTTCTAGAAGCAGAAACTACTTGAACTCAACTCAGGTCACTGATTTCATTTTTTAGAATTGGGAGGAAATTCTCTTCGTGGGCCTGTATCTGTTCTTGAATTTGCTTGGATTCTAAACCAGCCACGTGAACGCGAACGTTGACGGTATCACATTCTGATTCACGCAATATCTCAAGGAGTTGATTCGCTGCTTGTTCTCCATTTTTGGCAACAACTGTGCTATCTCCAGGACTCCAATTAGCTTTAGCTCTTCTACTCGCGTAACTATGGTAGTGACGCATTTGTGCATCTATTTCTGCCACGGGTGGGTCTCCGATCCAAACTCGACGAATAAGGATAACGGGTCCTGAGCCACCAGCTTCCCGGTATTTTTGAGATAAGTTCCGTGAAACATGAGGAGCTTGCAGCGAATCGAAAAGCACTCCGCAATCATATTTTGCTGCCCTGATACACGCTTGCTGGCTTTGAGCAGCAATTACCATTGGGAGAGGGCTCGTTAAGCACCTTTGAATAGCTAAGTCATTTGACAATGGACCTTCTAATGAACCCCGAAGCGCATTGATTATCCATGGCAGTGCTGCCTTAAACCTTGCATTTATTTCTTCAAATGGAACTTCGGCCACTTCAAAATCAACTGGTAACGCTCCAGCTGCAAATCCAACGCCAAGTCGTTCAGGGTAGGCGCTTGACAACCACGCAATTTCTTCAGCAACCAATGCTTTGGCCTTCAAAGGCAAAAGTAAAGGGCATGGAGCTACCCATATGTCTGAGCTTGCGGCTAAAAGAAAAGCTGCGAGTTGAAGTGGATTCGGTAAATAACCTGGAAACCCTGCATGATGTTCGCTCACCATTACCCCGTCGTATCCAACTTTTTGAGCAAGAGTTGCCTCGGAGCGTAAATCGTTTACCTGTTCGGAGGCAGTCCCTGGGCATGGATACAATCGAAGCGAGATTGAACCATTATGCAAAGGATCGCTAGTCATCTGCTGGTAAATCTCCTTGGAGTTGTTCATCAGTGAAATTCGTTAGGAATTGTGTAAATTGCGGTCCGCGTCGTAAAGAATGACCTCCATCTACATTTATGCACTGCCCAGTTATCCATTTTGAATCAGAGCTGATGAGAAACTTCACTAATGCCGCGACATCCTCGGGTTTGCCAACATCTCCTAACGGGGTATTCGATATGTAACTATCGTATACATCGCTATCCCTTGGAATAGCTTCCATGATTTCTGTTGCGATGAATCCCGGGCGTACTGCATTAAAACGTATGTTTGCAGGTCCGAATTCGTCAGCAGCGTTTCTCATAATGGCTTCTATCCCAGCTTTAGCTGCAGGATAAGCACCAAACCAAAGGTGAGTGAGGTGACTTGCTATAGATGACATTCCTACGAATGACCCTCCCGACGATTTTTTTAAATACGGAACCGAATGTTTGACACATAGCATCGTCCCGAGAACATTCAAATGGAGAACCCTTGTGAATTCCTGAAGGTCCTGAAGGTGGTAAGGAGCCATTCCGCCGCCACCGCCTGCATTTGCGACAACTCCTTTTAAACCGTTTCCGTATTCCGCTGCTTCCTCAATTGTTCGTCGCACATGGTTTTCATCTGTAACGTCACAGGTTCTGTACTGGATTTCTCCTGTGCTGGAAACCTTAGAAGCAATCTCTTCCACTGTTCTTTGCAATCGCTCTTCTGTCCTTCCGCAAATAGTGACGGAAGCCCCTTCTTGCACCAGAGACGCTGCGCATGCCTTCCCGATCCCTGTTCCTCCCCCTGTAACGAGGATTCCATAACCGTGCAATTTTTCTTTTCCCATAGTGTTCCTTTAGCTCACTCTCAAAACTTAATATTTCATTATTGCTTAAGCCTTTATCCTTCGGCTTCTAACCTATTCTCCATAACACTCGCTATCCCAGGGAAACCAGGAATTACTGAAAGTTTTTTCCCAAGATATAGCATTGAAAGAATTATCACAGCGGTTGTGTAAGGCCAATTCACGAAAAACCGGATAACAAGGTACCCGTCAACAGAGGCGTTGTTATAAAGCCAGATGTCAAAGACGGCGCTCACGAGTTGTGCAACGCCTATCCCATAGGCAATTCGGTTCATAGCTGACTTAAAGGCATGGTGAGAAGCAATGGACGCATCAAACCCAATAAATGTTGTTGCATACATAGCAAGATAGTTACGGCTCGCAGCTGTCGTCACAATAAGGGCAATTCCAATCAGAGCTTTCGTTCCAATACCTATACCGAAATAAACGGCTTCGCTATCAGTGACTATCCCTATAATTCCTCTGACAAGAATTCCGATTGTGACTATCGGAATGAATTTCCCGATCGGGTGTCCGTTTCGCCAGCGGCGTATTGAGATAATTACTGACCAGAAAGTTGCCGCACCTATCGCCCATGCCAATCCAACCAGTCTGTTCAAAGCAATGAAAAGAACAATGGGCATGACCGACTCCCAGGCGTTTTGATTAGTGCCTGGGTTTCTGACTGCTCCTTCTTTGCTTGTGTTAATTTCTTTCACTCATCTAGTTTGGTCTGTTCTTGCAAGAATTGCTCAACAGTGCACCCAAATATAGTTCCGTCTAAGATCAATTCCTAAAGGAACTACTAATTTAGGAGGCGAATTGCCAACTGTTGCTATTACCGGTTCAGCATCGGGTATCGGTGCTTCAACTAGGGCATTGCTTGAATCTAACTCAATTAATGTGATTGGGGTCGATTTACATAATGCAGAGATTGAAGTTGATTTAAGCATTGAAGCTGAGAGATCTAAAGCGGTCTCTGAAGTTATAGAACTATGCGGGGGTTCATTAGATGGACTTGTAACGTCTGCTGGAGTTTCTGTCCCATTTGATCCTGCACGAATGCTTACAATCAACTGGTTCGGAACCGTTGATCTCCTTATCGGACTTAGAGAAGCCTTGTCATCTGGGACTGGGGTCGCCCATGTTGTCGCTATTTCATCTAACTCGACAACTATTACCCCTAATGTCCCAGATTTGCTTGTTGATGCTTGCCTGCAAATGGATGAGTTAGCGGCTCACAAAATATTAGAGGAAATGGAGGGACTAGAAGCAATGGCTATTGCGTATGCGGCTTCAAAACTTTCAGTAGCTAGGTACGTTCGCCTAAACGCTCCTACAAAGGAATGGGCTGGTTCAAATATTCGTTTGAACGCTATCGCCCCTGGTGCGGTCCTTACACCGTTACTTCAAGGAGGGCTTGATGATCCGACTTTCGGAGCAGCGATTAAACAATTGCCTATACCTGTCGGAGATTTTGGCTCCCCTGACCTAATAGCGGAATGGATCAAAATGATGCTTTCCCCTTCAGCGGATTTCATGTGCGGTTCTGTGCTTTTCCTAGACGGGGGTTCGGATGCTTTGATCCGTCCCAATGACTGGCCAGTATCTATGAAACTCGGATAACGGTTTCAAAAGAGTGATTAAATTATGTATTCGTGTGCTGTGTTTGCAAGAGCTGAAGCAGTAACTTAGCATCACTCAAACAGGAATTAGGAGAAAAAATGTACCCCGGAGCGATAGCCCAAATAACTCCCGATAAGCCGGCAATTATCATGTCGGATTCGGGCGAAACTATGACGTTTCAAGAGATGCACGATTACGCCGAGAAGGTAGCGAACCTTTTGCAAGCCTCTGGCTTAGAACCCGGTGACCATATTGCTCTTTGTCTAGAAAACCGTCTTGAGTTCCTTCCTATCTGCTGGGGGGCCCATTACGCGGGTTTATATTACACAGCAATTAGTTCCCGTTTAACGGCGCCCGAAATCAGTTACATAATTAAAGATTGTGGAGCTGGTGCCTTTTTAACTTCGCCTTATAAGGGCAAAGAAGCAGTTGAGCTTTCTGATGACATCCCGGATGTTTTTTTAAGGTTAAGTGTTGGAGGAGCAATAGAAGGCTTTGACTCTCTTGATGAGATGCTGATGGACCAAGAAGCTACCCCGATGGGTCCAAGGATTGAAGGGGCAGATATGCTTTATTCATCTGGGACTACTGGACGGCCAAAGGGAGTCAAGTCACCTTTACCAGGTGTTCCTTTGGGCGAAACTGACGGAGTTACGACCTTATTAGCGTTATTATTCGGCGGTAATTCAGACTCTGTTTATTTGTCA
Organism: Acidimicrobiales bacterium; assembly: GCA_030740795.1. Classification (GTDB taxonomy): domain Bacteria; phylum Actinomycetota; class Acidimicrobiia; order Acidimicrobiales; family UBA8592; genus UBA8592. Next base: position 25,480 of record JASLWO010000061.1, read on the forward strand.
CCTGCACCCTTATATCATGCCGCTCCGCTCCGCTTTTGCCGTGGCATACACAAAGTCGGTGGGACGGTTATCGTCATGCCGCGTTTCGGACCTCTCGAACTATTAGAAAGCATTGAAAGGTACAAGGTGACGTTTATGCAAGTTGTCCCTACTATGTTTGTGCGCCTCCTCAAACTTGAAAGGGCACAAAGAGAATCCTTTGACGTTTCTTCTTTGCAATCAGTTGTGCATGCCGCCGCTCCATGCCCAATCCCTGTGAAGAAGCAGATGATTGATTGGTGGGGAAAAATTATCCATGAATATTACGCTGGCACTGAAGGGAACGGGTTCTGTTACTGCAATAGCGAAGATTGGCTCGCTCATGAAGGAACCGTTGGAAGAGCTATTCAAGGCATCTTACACATAGTTGATGATGATGGAAATGAATTACCCATAGGAGAAACAGGTGGAGTGTATTTTGAAAGTGATTCAGTTTTTGAATACCACAACGATCCCGAAAAAACCAGAGGTGCAAGGCTGAAAAATGGATGGTCAACCCTAGGAGATATAGGGAAAGTAGATGATGACGGATTTTTGTATCTCACAGATAGGAAAGCATTCATGATTATCTCTGGTGGGGTGAATATTTACCCGCAAGAAGCTGAGAATGTGTTAACCATGCATGAAAAAGTCCTTGACGTAGCAGTTTTCGGCGTACCCAATGATGATCTTGGAGAGGAAGTCAAAGCTGTCGTTCAACTTATAGACCCCGCTACCGCTTCGCCCCAAATAGAGCAGGAACTTCTCACATACTGCCAAGAACAACTAGCTCGCGCGAAATGCCCACGGAGTATTGATTTTCGCGAAGAGCTTCCTAGGCACCCCACTGGGAAACTATACAAACGCCTTTTGCGCGATGAGTATTGGGGAGACACAGAGAGCCGAATCGTATAGGAGCCTCATGGATTTAAATGAAATAAGTGATCATCTTGAAATTGAAAAGCTTATGGTCAAATACGTAGATGCTATAGATGCAAAGGATTGGGAATTACTTGATGAAGTTTTTACTGACGATGCCTTCCTTGACTACGAAAGTTCAGGCGGTCCGGATGGAAAAGGCGACTACCAAACTATAAAGAAATGGCTACAAGACAACCTCGCTATGTTCCCTATGACGCAACACATGATTGGGAAATCTTCTATTGAATACCATGGGGATTCTGCCAACTGCAGAACAATTTTCTATAACCCAATGGGCGTCCCAGTAAATTCAGATGGAATCTTTGATGCGAATGGAGACAAACTCCATATCTTCGTGGTCGGAGGGTGGTATAACGACCTTTGTGTGAGAACTGCCGATGGATGGAAGATCAAGGAAAAGGTTGAAGACCAAGCATACATTCAAGGCTCCTTTCCCCCATTCCAATAGTGATGTAGTTCCTAATTTATGTGCTGGCTGAGCCACTCATACATAGCAATTCCACTTGCGACTCCTGCATTAATTGAACGTGTGGATCCATACTGGGTAATAGCCAGAATCTGAGTTGTTGCTTGGATCATTTCGTCACTAAGCCCAGGTCCTTCTTGCCCAAAAACAAGGACGCAGTCTTTGGGCAGAGCAGAGTTCTCTATAGGTACTGACCCAGGGATATTATCAATTCCAATAATCGTGACTGCTTCAGCAACTGACCACTCAACGAACTCTTTGACAGATGCATGGTGGAACACATGTTGGTATCTATCCGTCACCATTGCACCTCTTCGGTTCCATCTTCGTTTCCCTACAATGTGGACTGCCTTAGCCATGAACGCATTCGCATTACGGACAACTGTTCCTATATTGAAGTCGTGTTCCCAGTTCTCCACCGCTACATGAAATGAGTGCCGATACTGGTCTAAATCTGCGACTATTGCTTCTCTGTTCCAGTAACGGTATTTATCAACGACATTTCTTGTATCACCATTTTCTAAAAGATCAACATCATACTGTGGACCTTCTGGCCATGGTTTTGGGTGAGGTCCAACTGTCATTTTTTCCTATGCAAAGTAAATGTTCAACGCTTATGAGGATAGTCTCAGAAGCCAAAAGAGTTGTGTTTGCTATGCGTTGGGGATTACCCCAAAAGCCATAACGCAATAGTGTAAGGCGGCAGCAGATACCACCATAAGGTGCCAAATTTCGTGATAGCCAAAGGCATCTGGCCAAGGGTCAGGTTTCCTTAGTCCAACGACAAATGCTCCCGTCGTATAGAGCGCTCCGCCGATTGCTAACAAAACCATCCATTTCAGATCCAGAAAATCCCACAATTGTGGTATAGCTACTACCAAGACCCACCCCATTGTGAGAAACAAGGCATTCATTAAACCGTATGGAGGGTCGAAGGGAAGGAAACGAAGTGTTGCTCCTACAGCGACTCCTACCCATGCTGTTATCAACAATGTTTTTTGCACCCATCCATCTACAGCAAGCATTCCAATGGGTGTATACCCGCCAGCTATACAAAGGTATATCCCGATGTGGTCAAGTCGCCTGAACCGCATCCAACCCCGATCCGAGAATTCGGTGCGGTGAAATAGGGCGCTAATACCTAACATTGATGAAGTCCCAAAAGCGAAGGTGAAAGCAGCAAATGAGGATTTCACTGATGGGGCTGTAATGACGAGAATAAGCCCAACTGGAATAGACAGGAAGAAACAGTAACTATGGAGTATGCCCCGATATTTAGGACGATTAATTGCCCGGTCGCGTATGATTCGTAAGGATTCCGGGATTTGTTGATCCATTAGAGTCTCAATGCTAGTTGAGATACGTAACCGCTAATCTCTTCTGCACAAGTATTGAAAATTTCTTGATCACCACCTGCCGGATCAATTACCTCTTCCCACGGTGAGAAATTAGCTTTATTCAAACAGAGCTCCAGAATTCTTTCATTCAAGTTTCGCTCCCCCGACTGTAATTCTCTTGCTATACGTGGCAACGATCCGGTGATTTCTAGATAATCTGAATGGTGTCTTTCAAAATAGTCAATGTGTTCCTTCTCAAAGACGATAATCAGATCCGCCCACTCGCAATCCACTTTGTTTAACTGGCGGCTCCTATGTTTAGGATCTGATAGTCCCATGTCCGCTAATGCTGATCTTGTTCGTTGACTCATGGGAAGGTCAGGAATGGAAAGTGTCCCAGCTCCCTTAATCTCATGGTAAGTGGTTTGCGACTTCAGCATTGTCGCAGCCATAACTGAGCGTGCCGCGTTGCCAGTGCAGACAAAAAGTATGTTAGCCATTGTCAACCGGCTCGCTTTTTTTGGGTCGCAGAAATAGCGCTTCTACCTCTGAACAAACCCTGTTTCCATCAAGGCAATGTCCTTTCACCGTTATGCGGCGTCCCGATGATTTAACTATCCACCCTTGGAATCGCAGATCCTTATTTATGGGAGTAAATGCTCGATATTTAATATTTAATTTTGCTGTGTATCCGGTTGCTCCAGAGTCTAGAGATTGTACAGCTCCTAATAGCTCATCAAATAGTCCCGCTGTGTAACCTCCATGGACTGCGAGCGGTGGCCCCTGGTATAGGTCTGAAAGGTTGACACTGAACTCGTAACCGGGTTCTCCTCCCGGTCCAACGAAGTCGTCCCAGACAAGTTCAGGGGAGAAAATATGCAGTTCTCCTTGGAATAGGGAACGACTTCGGTACGACCTTGACCGCGTTTCTCCATCATCGGAGTTTTTGCCCCACCATCTAGAAACGTCTTTACCGCTCAAACTTTCCGTAGACTTTTCTATTGTTTCGGCCACATCGTTCAATTGATCAGCTTCTATATCAAGTTTGATAATTCGCTGTGCGAGTACGTGAACTGCTTTTCGTAATCGTGTAGCAGCGATGAAATGTTCCTGAGCCATTATGAAATTCTCTTAGGAGCTAAGGCCTCAAATAGGTCCCAAGGAGGCAACTTATCAGGGTTTGGATTGTATGGAATCATTACAACCTGATCTGCTCCAGCATCAAGATGTTCATTTATACGTGATTTTATGACGTCTTCGTTACCCCAAGCAATTAGTGAATCTATTAAGTAATCTGACCCGCCATCAGTCAATTCGTTTTCAAATCCCCATACATTCCAGGCTCTCCGGTATGCCCCTAAAGGCATGTATATTGACAATGCTCGACGACCTATTGAACGTGCTTTATTTGGGTCTGAGCAAAGACAACACGGCAAAGTGACAGTTAGCAAGGGTTTCGTCCCGAGTATTTCACGCGCCATTGCGGTGTGGCGAGGTGGCATTAGGTATGTGTTAGCCCCATCGGCATATTTCTTTGCAACCGCAAGCATCTTTCTCCCATGTGCAGCGATATAGATCGGGGAGTTATCTTCCGGTTTGGGCATAGCTAGTCTCGCCGAACGAATATCTTCTATGTATTGACTCATCTTATCTATAGGGTTCTCCCACTGGTGCCCCCTCATTTCTGCCCCGACTGGGTGGGAAACCCCCAATCCGAGGTTAAATCGCCCCGGATAGATTTCGTTTAAAGTATGTGAGGCTTGTGCTTGCGCCATCGCATCTCGGGTATATATATTTGAGATTCCTGTCGTGACTCGTAGGCGCGAGCTGGCAGAGAGGATAAACGTTGTTAACGCCACTTGTTCTCTGCCGAAGAAGTCCGGTATCCAAATTGATGAATATCCAAGGGTTTCTATTTTCCCAACGACGCTCTCTATCTCTTGAAGGCTGAGTTGGTCAGTTGATTGAAGAATGCCCGCAATTCCATTATCCAAAATTAAGACCCCTTCAAACGTCTATGGCGAATCCTATAGTTATCGTAGATAAGAGTGTTGAGAAATGGACTTGGCATAGTTCTCAAACCCCTAGGTTCTCCGCTATTTTGTTTCTTTGACTGTTCATATCTCCCCATGCAGCTGAAAGCGCCCAGCCTCTCTTCATCCATAATTGAAGGTCGTATTCTATTGTGTAAGCGATTGCTCCGTGACATTGCAATGCGGTTCTGCAAGCATGATCTACAGCTTTTGAAGCTAAGTATTTTGCCATCGCTACGCTAGCTGCACGATCATCGTCTTCATTAGATATAGCCCAGGCTGCTCGGTGCACCATTGGTCTAGCGAATTCTATAGCTTTACCTGTATCGGCTAAGTGGTGTTTTATTGCCTGATTGACCCCAACGGGTTTCCCGAATTGTTCTCTTTCTTTGACATAACTAATAGTTTCCTTAAGAAGGTGGCTGGCTATCCCAAGACATTGAGCAGCAGTCGCCGTAGCAGCACTTAACATTGTCTCTTCAAGTACCTGTTCTGATTTTGTGATTATGGTTCCATCTGCGGGTTCCCATTCAACCCTAAACAGTCGTCTGGTTTCATCAATAGATTTCTGAAATGTCAGTACTGTGTCTTTTCTAGGGAGAAAATGTATTTCATCCACGTTTTTCATGAGAAAGTAATCTGCGCTATCGGCATTCAAAACATAGAGGCTGCATAACCCAACAGAAATCCTCTGTTTCCCCGAAACAAAATCCGCGAGGAGGTCATCTCCAATTTTGCCTTCACCATATTTTGAAAGGAAAGGAATTCCGATTGCTGTATGTTCGATAACGGTTTCGGGGCAAATAACGTTTCCGAGTTCTTCCATAATCAACACGAGGTCTATGTCGGTCATCTCTAAACCTCCAACCCTTTCTGGACCGGTCATGCCTAGAACACCGATAGAAGCAAGATTCGCCCATACGCCAGAAATTGTTCCTTCTTCATTTCCAATCATTTGTCTTAATCTTGAAGCAGTGCATTCGGTTGTTAACATCTCTTTCGTGGCTTCGGCAAAAAGGATCTGGTTGTCATTAAATCTAAAATCCATGAGTTAAGACTCCTTAAGGAAAGAATTTGAAATTTCCAGAGATATTTTTTTTAAGATATTCACTATCATTTTCTTGGTAATCCTAAAACTCGTTCGGCGACTATATTGCGTTGAATCTCATTTGTCCCTGCATAAATTGGTCCGGCTAAAGCAAACAAATACCCGCTCATCCAGTTCCCATCAGAGTGGGCATCTGGTGCCGCTGCTACCAGTTCACCCTTTTCGGCCAATAGTCGTAGAGCAGTTGCATGAATATCCACATCAAGTTCAGACCAAAAGATTTTCATGTAGCTCGCCTCAGCCCCCATTTTGGCCCCATGCATGAGAGCAGAAGCCTTGGAGAAAACTTGCCATCTATAGGCTTGTGCAGCAACATATCCGTCAACGACTTGGTCGCGTAGCTCTGAAGAAATAAATCTACCTTCCTCCAGTAACCCTTTGTAGAGTCCTACTAGTTGATTAGCTGCAGCTAGAAACCTTCCAGGAGCTCGGAGATTGAGACCTCTTTCGCTGCTTGCCGTAGCCATTGCTACATTCCAGCCAGCTCCTTCATCTCCGAGCCTGTGATCAACTTTTACCAAGCAGTCATCGAAGAATAATTCGGCAAATGCGGGTTCGCCATCAAGGCGGGATACCGGTCTTCTTGTTAACCCTGGGGCATCGGCTGGTACAAGTAGATAACTTAAACCCGCGTGCCTTTCGCTAGCAGGGTCAGTCCTGACTATGCAAAAAATCCAATCTGCCCACGCTCCCCTTGAGCACCATGTTTTTTGACCATTAACTACGTAGTTATCTCCATCTCTGATAGCGGTTGTTGCAAGACTTGCTAAATCACTTCCAGTGTTGGGTTCTGACCAGCCTTGTGCCCAGATCTCATCTCCCGATGCCATCAGCGGAAGAAATCTGTCCTTCTGTTCTTGTGTACCCCACTCAAACAAAGTGGGTCCTAAAAGAGTAATCCCATTTGTGTTGACTCTACCTGGTGCCCCTGACAGGTAATATTCTTCTTCAAAAAGCAACCATTCGATTAAAGAGCATTGTCGCCCACCATATTTGGAAGGCCAATTAGGAACAGACCATTTCGCCTCAAAAAGTAGTCTTTCCCAATTCCTATGTTGCTCAAACCCGATTTCTGTGTCCATGGGGAGCCATTTTTCTTTTGGCTTATTCTCCTCTAGCCATGTTCGTATCTCATCCCGAAAGGATTTCTCTTCATCTGTGAAACTTAAGTCCATTAGCTCGCCTATTCTATTTCCTCAGTTGACGACAAGTCCGAGAGGCATTGCGAAGCTTCTTTCATTATTTCTTCCACTATTTCCGAAACCGTCGGAGCAGATTCAATTACCCCTAACCCCACACCTGTAGGCATGATTCCTATCTTATGATTTCCATCTACCATGGTTGCTTTTGTAAGCATCGGGGCATTCGCCGCTAGCGCTATTTGCGCCCAGGTCATATTCTGATTCTTTCTCATTGCTAAAGCTTCTTTGAACAAGTCTGAAAGGGGTGTACTAGTTGCTTGGCGGAATTTCAAAGCATTCGTCAATGCTCTTGGGAACTTGAGATACCGGTTTTTTTCTAAATTTTGGACCATCTCAGAATTAATAACCCTTTGTGGCACTCCATCAATTGATTTAGTGCGAATCGTGTCCGTAACCATTGCGTTAAAATATGCTTGCTTAATTTCTGCGGGTACATCGCTTTCACTTGAGAGCAGGAACCTAGTCCCCATAGCTATTCCTTGCGCTCCCCATGCTAAAGAGGCAACCAATCCGCGTCCATCTGTTATACCTCCTGCAGCAAATACTGGAATATCAATGGCTTTCGTCACTTGTGGTATCAGAACAGAGGTAGGGACTTCTCCCGTGTGGCCTCCTCCTTCCTGCCCTTGAGCGATCACAGCATCAACTCCCCACTCAGCAACTTTCTCTGCATGTCTTCTTGCAGCGATGGTTGGTATCGTGATAATTCCACTGTCTGAAAGTTTTTTAACCATTTCTGGTTTTGGGGCTTGGGCGAATGAAACTACATTTATTCCTGCTTTGATTGCCCAGTCCAGCCGTTCTTCTATATCGGGGCTATCAGTTCGTACGTTAATGCCGAACGGATTCCCAGTAAGTTCTTGGATCTCTCTGACAGATGACTTCATTTCGGCGAATGTTTGTGTAGCTGTTGCAAGAAAACCAATGGCACCTGTAGCGCTAGTTGCTGCCGTCAATTTGGCTGTTGACACCCAACCCATTCCTGTTTGAATAATTGGGTAGTCGATACCTAGCTTTTCACAAATTGGCGTACGGAGTTTCGGGTGGAAATCATTCATCCTTTACCTCGTCGTACCTTAAGCCATTGGGATCAATGATTTTAATGATTTCCATTTCATTTTCAGAAGGGACTCGGCTCAGTTCAACGCTTTCGGGAATCACAATTTCAAAATCAGTGCTTTCTATCACTTCATCAACATCAACCCCTGGGTGCACTGAACGGAGACGCATCTTACGATCAGGAGTTTCAAAATCGAAAACTCCCAGGTTGGAAATGACACGGTGAAGGTCATGGTATCTATTGCTCGGTTTCCCAATATCTTTCATCCGGTCATAGCCTGGACCGGAGACCACATCTACTTTTTTGACGAAACTTCTTTTGGTATGGTTTGGTACCCAATAACTGGTCCGGTGGTTAATCAAATTACCTGGAGCCCCTCTTAACCCCAGTAATTGTGCCTTGGGTTGTTCAAACCCTCCAATAGCAGCAATATTTTGGTTCCCGAACTGATCTATTTGCGTTGCCCCCATCATCACATGTCGCCTACCGGACCAGAGAATGTCAAAAACAGTCCTATACGGGGCATACGATTCAATCACTCTAGGCGCATCTGGGTCAGCGATTGGTAGTGTGTTTGCTGCCAATACTGAAACAGCGTCGGTCATTACTACATCTGGGGCAAAGGTAGCTTTCGCTAGTCGCCCACCAATGATCGGACTAATCCCGATTGGGTTGCAGAGAAGGTCGCTATCACCCCGAAAACATTCAGCTATTCCAGCGATACAAATATCAGCGCGTTTCACTTTTCCTCCTCACGAGAATCAACCATTTGTAAATACTTTTCATGTGAATCAAGATTCAGGTATCGAGACTTAAAGTTTTCCCAAAGTTCAGCATCTTTGGCTGTAGCAGCGTAAAGCTTTTGAAAGTCTTCATCTCTTCCATAGTCAGGGGGACATTCAGTGAAATGGGCTCCTCGTGGGGCCTCAACTACACCATTTACAAATATTCTCGGAATTCGTAGCGTATGGACGCTGCCTTCATCAAGTAAGTTCTCAGTGTCAACTATTTTTTCACAACTCATGTACGTCTTATTTGCAGCCATGGCAAAAAGATCATCGAAAAACAAGTCCGGTCCTAAGAATTGCCCATTCCCACCTTGGTCTGCACGGTTCATATGGATCAGAGATACGTCAATATCAAATGCGGGTATTGCTACAAGGTTCTCGTACTCACCGGATTCATCCGGGTAAGGGGACTCTATTGTTTTTAGATCCGGATTCATTTTTAACATATCTGACCCTAAGCCTGCTCTAGTTGGGTAAAAGGGAACACGGTGCGCCGCAGCCAGCAATCCTAGATAGAAAGCACCTTCATCAAATTCTGTTGCTTCTATTTTTCCGGTCTGCCTAGCGACCCTGAAATGAGGCTCGAGTGGAATTGAGTCCAATGAAACAAATCCATAGATAGCTTTCTTCAGTTGTCCGGTCGCTGAGAGAAGACCAATCTCCGGACCGCCATAACTTACAACGGTTAAATCTTTAATTCCTGCACGGATAATTGCCAAAATTAACGACATGGGTTTACGGCGCGAACCCCATCCACCTACCCCGATAGTCATGCCATCTTCTATCTCAGCAACCACTTCTTCTTCGGTTAGTATTTTATTTACCACACTGACTCACTTTTCTCTCATACCGTTCCAAGAGTAGATAACTTCTGAGGTTATCTCAATTGCTGCCATGATCTGGCACAATATGTAAAGCAAACTATTTAATGTTCCTAGGAGCTAATTATGACACTTCCAGAAAAAAACTTTGAAGGACAGGTTGTCGTTGTTACTGGCGGTTCTAAAGGCATAGGTAAGGTGATAGCTGAAAATTTCTTACAGGCAGGTGCGGAAGTTGTCATATGTGCAAGAAACACACCTCAATCTGAAATCTCCTACGATGATAGAAAAGCCAATTTCGTACCTTGTGATGTAAGAAACTATGAACAAATCATGGATGTTTTGGCTTTCTGCGAAGAACATTACGGAAGACTAGATGTGCTAGTTAATAACGCTGGTGGCGCTCCCCCTGCGGACTCCTCCTCGGTGAGTGAACGCTTTACGAGGAGTGTCATAGATTTGAATCTGGTCGCTCCTATACTTTTCGCTCAGGAAGCTGGGAACCTTATGCGAAGCACAGTAGGTAAAGGAGTTATTCTTAATATTTCTAGTGTGAGTGGAATGAGAGCAAATCCTCTCGGTGTTGCATATGGAGCGGCTAAAGCTGGTGTCATTAATGCTACGGAGACGTTAGCCCTGGAATGGGGGCCAGCTATTAGAGTCGTTGCAATTACCGCTGGTCTTGTTTTAACTGATGAAAGTAGAAGCTTTTACGGTGATGATGAAAGCGTTGCCCGAATTGCTGCAACATTGCCTATGCAACGATTAGGCAATCCTCAAGATGTGGCTAATGCGTGTTTGTTTGCCGCATCGGATAAAGCCGAATGGATGTCGGGATCAAATATCGTTATTCACGGAGGTGGAGATAAACCAACGTACTTAGATGCCACAGACAACCTGAAAGGTTCGTAAACGTGAGCATACCTTACGTGACAGATATTGATCCCCAATACGGAAATGTCGTTGAAGTTACCCCAACCATTCGTAGAGTCGTTGCCAATAACCCAGGTCGGTTTACCTTCACCGGCACAGGAACGTACATTGTGGGTCGGGGTCAAGTCGCTGTAATAGACCCTGGTCCAGAAGACGATGAACATGTTGCTTCAATTCTTGCTGCTGTCGCCGGCGAAGAAATTACCCATATCATCGTTACCCATACCCATAGGGACCACTCTCCATCGAGTCGGCCGTTACAAACTGCCACCGGAGCTCCAATTTACGGATTTGGCAGCCACCCTACCCCACCGAAAGATGCAGCTATCAGAGCGAAACCAACTACTTGGGATGCGCTTCTTCCTACGGAAGAAGAACTAGAAGAACTCCTTAAAAGCATGCCGTCGGCTGGGAAAAATGATTCAGAACATGACCAAGATGAGCCTGGAGATACGGCTTTCTCCCCCGATTTCGAAGTTGGCCATGGAGATACTATCGCAGGTGGCACTTGGACCCTTGAGGTCGTTCATACACCTGGCCATATCTCAAATCACCTTTGCTTTGGTTACAAAGAGGAAAACAGTTTATTTTCAGGTGACCATGTGATGGGCTGGAGCACTTCGGTTATCCCAGAACCGGAAGGATCAATGAACGAATACATGGATAGTCTTGGACTGCTTCTAGAACGGAGCGATAACTTCTTCTACCCAACTCATGGCCCACGAATCCCTGATCCAATCAACTTCACTCAGGCTTTAATTAACCATAGGTTAGATAGAGAACAGCAAATCCTTAAATGCCTTGAATCAGGGCCTAAAACTATTCCCGAGTTAGTGACAGCGATGTACAAAGAAACACCCCATATTCTTTATATGGCTGCTGGCCAGTCCGTATTCAGCCATCTAGTGCAATTAGTTGAGAATGAGGCAGTCTCAACTGATGGCAGCCCTTCTGCTGATGGGACGTTCATAATTTCAAGGAAGACATGAAACTCGGAGCTCAATATGGGTATTGGACGGGGCAGCCAAGACAGGACATTATTTCCGTAGCGGTGGAAGCCGAACGACTTGGCTTTGATTCACTTTGGACTGGGGAGAGCTATAGTAGCGACGCATTCACCCCACTTTGTTGGGTAGGTTCCCATACTAAGAGAATTAAATTAGCAACTGGTATTGCTCAATTGGGGGCACGGACCCCCGCAGCTTTAGCCATGCACGCCATGACTCTTGATGCTCTTTCTGAAGGTAGGTTTTGTTTAGGAATAGGGGTTTCTGGTCCTCAAGTTATTGAAGGGTGGCATGGTCAACCCTTTGGAAAACCAGTGCAACGTACACGAGAGACGATCGCTATCATTCGAAAGATACTTCAACGAGAAGACCCGGTTACCGCATCCGGACCAAATCTTCCCCTTCCTTATCCTGACGATGCGCCAAATTCGTGGGGGCTGGGGAAACCTCTGAAACTAATTAACACTCCTTTGCGATCAGATATACCAATTTTTTTAGGTGCTGAGGGACCCAAAAATATAGCTCTTGCATTTGAAGAGTGCGATGGCTGGCTGCCCCTGTATTATGCTCCTGAACGACCAGAAATCTATGAACTTCCTGAAGCTAACGCTACTGACGAATTTGAGATTGCTGTAAACGTAAACGTAAATATTTGTGAAGATATCCCCGAAGGGTTACTCACCCAGAAAGCAATTCTCGCTTTCTATATAGGTGGAATGGGGGCGCAAAAACGGAACTTCCATACTGAACTTATGGCTCGCATGGGTTATGAGAAAGAAGCATCTGAGATCCAATCCCTTTTCTTATCGGGTAAGCGAAACGAAGCAATCATGGCCGTCCCTGATGCTTTTGCCGATGAAATCTCTCTTGTGGGCCCAATTGAACGAATAGCTGAACGGTTAGAACTTTGGGAACAATCCCCTGTTACGACATTGATCATCGGAGCTAACGATCTTGAAACAATGCGGACGATGGCTGAATTAGTTTTGTGAGAAACAATTTTGTCAGCTGATAATTCCATCAGCTTGAAACTTACTGATTTCCCGTTTGCTATAACCTGAATTCTCTAGAATCCGCTCCGTGCTCGCCCCCGGATCTTCTGATCTTTCGTGTGGACTAGTTGGCGTTTTCGAAAATCGGGGTGCGGGTTTAGGTTGGGGAACTCCGCAACTCTCAAAAAATGCCTCTCTCATCACCGCATGTGCGTGTAATGGACTTTCGCCCATGGTTAGAACTGGAGTTACGCAGGAATCAGTTCCTTCAAAAATCGACATCCATTCTTCTCTTGTCTTACTAAGGAATATATTTGCAAATTTCTGTTTGGTTTCTTCCCAATGTTCCCGATTATTTTGCGGTGGTAGTTCCTCAGAGGCGAGTTTAAGTCCTATAAGTAACTGTTGATAGAACTGGGGTTCAATCGCGCCGACTGCAACGTATTCCCCACATTTCGTTTCGTAAACCTCATAGAAAGGAGCTCCCGAATCAAGTAGATTACTCCCTCTGTCATCTGTCCAAAATCCTGAAGCGTGCGCTGCGAAGAGTGGAGAAGCGAGGTAGGCGGCGCCATCAACCATCGCCGCGTCAACTACCTGTCCAGTGGTCCCATTTTTTACCGCTAGTAATGCCGCTAAGATTCCGCTAATAACAAACATAGACCCCCCTCCGAAATCACCGACTAAGTTAAGTGGCACCGAGGGAGCTTGTTCTTTTCGTCCTATATGCGCGAGTGGCCCAGCGAGAGCTATGTAATTTATGTCATGGCCCGCTGTTTGAGAAAAAGGTCCTTCTTGCCCCCACCCAGTCATGCGCGCATAAACTAGATCCGGGTTACAAGTCAAGCATTCATCTGGACCAATCCCCATCTTTTCGGCAACTCCTGGTCTGAAGCCTTCAAGCAAAACGTCTGACTTCTTAACAAGGTTTAGGAATATTTTCGCTCCTGTCTCAGTTTTTAAATCAATATTTATTGATCTTTTGCCACGGTCTAATGGGCCTGATTTTGATGCGAGTGGGTTACTGTTTCCCTGCACTCGTCCAACTCTGATTACTTCTGCTCCGAGGTCACCAAGATACATGCCGGCGAAAGGCGCTGGCCCTATTCCCGAAATTTCAAGTACTCGAATGTTCTGGAGCGGCCCAGTCATTGCGAATTACGATCTTTGATTTCTCGCCTATGGGTGTTGTGAGCTGACACTTACGCTCTCCCCCGTCATATAACCGCTTAGGTCACTCGCTAGAAAAATAATTACGTTCGCGACTTCCCATGGTTCAGCTCCACGACCGAATGGTTCTTGAGATTCAAGAGTCTTTAATAAGTCTGGGTCACTTACCTTTGCCAGAAACGGGTGGTTAGCGAAACTGGGTGCCACAGCATTTATTCTCACTCCGCTCTTAGCGGCTTCAAGTGCTGTGCATCTAGTCAAAGCCATCACACCAGCTTTTGCTGCAGCGTAGTGCGATTGTCCTTCTTGGGCGCGCCATCCGATAACGCTCGCATTGTTAACTATCGCACCTTTGCCATTCGAGACCATATGGCGCATAGCGGCTCTCGTGCATCGCATTGTTCCGTTAAGCGTTACATCAATTACTTTAAGCCATTGATCGTCGGTCATGTCTATAAGGTCTGATTGCCCTCCTAGCCCAGCGTTATTGATCATCACATCTACCGATCCGAATCGTTCAACTGCAGTATCAATCAAAGACTGGACGTCTTCCTCAATGGTCACATCGCAAAGTATCCCACTTGCATCATGCCCGTCATTGCAAAGAGACGTAACAGCTTCGCTGAGTCGTCTTTCGTGCAAGTCTGAAAGGAGGACTCTTGCGCCCTCTTCTGCGCAACGCTTCGCTGTTGCAAAGCCAATACCTGAACCAGCGGCAGCTGTGATTACAACCGATTTCCCATCAAGAAGGTGTTTCCCTTCAGGGTATGGAGGAATCTCATGACTCACTGGTTTCCTCCGTCTTGGGCCATTTCTTTCATTCTTCTTTCAAGGTCATCAATAAAGGGATTGGGTTCTTGTTTAATCGTATTTGGCAGCATCTCTTCAATTTCAGCTGGGGTCCAAGCGTCGCCAGGAGCGAACATTGTGCGGATCTCTCTTGGTTGGTTCCATACAGAAATCCGTCTCCCAACAACGCTGTAAATTTGGGCGTTTATCTCTCGACCTTTGTCCGATAGGAGGTACACGGCCATTGGTGCTATATCTGAAGGTTCTCCTGTTTCTATCTCAAATGGGACATTTTCACTCATTCTAGTTTTAGCTGTTGGTGCAAGACAATTAGCGTTTATTGAGGGTCCGCCGCGCAAGCTAATGCTCGCAGCTGTCATGGCAGCGGAGCGAGTCAAACTCACGATGCCGCCTTTAGCTGCTGAATAATTTGGCTGAGCTGTGGAGGCAGTGAAGGCACCAGAGGTAATCCCTAGGATGCTGCCACCTGTTTCTTGTTTCCTCATTACAGCCATCGCATGGCGGTAAATGGTGAAATGGCCTTTTAGGTGCACTGCAATTACCGCATCCCATTCATCTTCACTCATGTTGAAAAGCATTCTTTCGCGTAGTATTCCAGCTACACAAACAACTCCGTCTATGGAACCCCAATTATCAATAGCGGCAGAGATCACTTCTTCCCCTGTCTGCATTTTCGAAACATCGCCTGCTACTGCCACCGCATCTACCCCTAAGGATTTGATTTCATCAACGGTTTCGTCAGCGATATCGCTTGTTGGGTCCGAACCATCTAAAGAGACTCCGTAGTCGGCAACAACGATATTTGCTCCCTCTGAAGCAACAGCTAATGCTATTGCTTTACCTATCCCTGAACCTGCGCCAGTGATCGCTATGTTTTTCCCACTTAGATAACCTGCCACTATCTTCTCTTTCTATTTAATTGAATCATAATCTCTCTAGAACAATCGCTATTCCTAATGAACCGCCTTGGCACATAGTAACGAATCCGAGTTCTTTATCTTGACGTTCCAATTCATGCAACAAAGTCGTAATTAGTCTACTACCTGTGCATCCAACGGGATGTCCTAGTGCTATTGCTCCTCCGTTAACATTGACCTTTTCCAGAGGGACTTCGTGGACTTGCGCCCATGAAAGCATTACAGATGCAAAGGCTTCATTGCATTCAAATAAGTCAAAATCTGAAATGGTGTAGTTTGTTTGGTCTAACATTTTTTGCGTAGCGTCTACTGGACCGTCTAGAAGATAGTAAGGATCAGAGCCGACCATAGTGTGGTAGGAAATTTTCGCTCTGGGTTTAATTCCTCGACTCTCTGCAATTTCTCTATCCATCCATAGAACAGCTGATGCTCCATCAGAGATTTGAGATGAGGTTCCCGCTGTATGTAGCTCCCCTTCTATTACTGGAGATAACTTTGCCAAACTTTCAATAGTGGTTTCTCTCAACCCCTGATCTCTGGTCACGTCATGGGACTCTCCAGTCGGCTCACCTTCGCGATCAATTATTGGAGCTTTAATAACAGGAACAATTTCTTGGTCAAATCGTCCCTGTTCCCACGCTACGGCAGCTTTTTTTTGTGAATCAACACCTACCTGGTCTAATTGCTCCCGTGTGATCCCTCTCCGCTCTGCGACGCGTTGCGCAGCTCCAAACTGTCCATTGGGGGGGTCATCCCATGGCCAGGAATCTGAATCTTTGTAGTATCCTCCGCCTCCGCGGGCTGCTGTCCCTAAAGGAACTTGCGACATTTGTTCAACTCCGCACCCAATAGCAATATTTGCTCCACCTGTTGCGATCAATCCTTGCACGAAAGTATTTGCTTGAGCGCCTGAGCCACATTGGCAGTCGATAGTTGTCGCTGCTGGAGAGAAATCCACACCAGTGGTAAGCCATGCATTACGAGTCACATTTGAGGCCTGCTGCCCTCCCTGTGTAACACACCCTCCGACTAACTGGTCAACTTCAGATGGTTGGATCCCCACTCTTCTTATTACTTCCTGCTGAGCTACCGCCAGCAATTTCGGGGCTATTACCCCTGAAAGGAAACCTCCGCGTTTGCCTATCGGTGTTCGTACCGCCTCTACTATCACTGGTTCAGCCACTTAATGCTCCCATAATCTTTAGGTTTGTAATTTTGAACTCGTTGCTTAACTTTATGGAAGATTCCCTGTTTGAGAAAATCAGAAGTACAGCATTCTTTTGCATTGTAAGGATTCTAGCTTTATGGTGCTTGTTTGTATGATCTTCATTACGATAGCTTTCTGTGCATTTATTCTTTCAGTGTCAATTCTCCTACTTCAATCGAATGGAATTTTGAAAGACCTACTTGCCGATTTGCCGACAGCTTCTTCATCTAAATCAGAGTTAAGATTCGCGCCGGAAACCCATAATACTGATGAAGATCAGGGACTGTTACCCCGTGTTGAACAATATTGGGAATCAAATATCACAGATCTAAAAACTGTTAGGGATCAACGCATACAGCGGCAATAGGGTCTTGCTGGCAGCTCTTCAGCTACACATTGTGCGATAATTGATTTAACTACGTCAAGAAGAGGCTAGTAATGTCGTCACCTGAAACATTTTTGGCTTATGGGGCAATTATGTTAATTATTGCCTTGGTTGGGGTTGCCATCGACTGGTTCGGGAAACCTTTACGCCATAGAAAATTCATCCCTAAAGCGTACAAATTCCCAGATGAGAGACATTTCCGGAGTGAAATATTTAATTCAAAGCCTCTAACGTCCGCTCCTTCAGTAGTTGATCCTCAAAGAATCTCAGAGGGGCAGACTTCCTTAACAGATGGTGATTCTAATCAGTTGACGGCTACCACAAATGAAGAAACCTCTGGTAGTGAAATAGTCGTTGCTGATAGTAACGACTTCAGCGAAGCAGAGAAGAAGATAGAAGAGTCCTCTGGGTTTATTATTTCAGTAGGCAAAGACATAGAACCAGAGGAACGCCAAAATAAGTTGAACTTAACAGAAAATGAAAGTAGTACTCAGGGGCAAACCGGATTGCTCCGGCTGCAGGGTTGGTCCCCAGGCGGATACATATACAACCTTACCCAAAGTGGATCTGAGCCGTCTCCTTCTACAGTACGGTCACGTTTTTGGAAAAACGTGGGAGTGGCACCAGGTTCAGCTCTGTTCGGTTCTGACAATGTAACTCGTCTTCGTGAAGGGAAACCTCCTCAGAGACGCAACCCCCGTACTAACAAGATTGAAACAATGAAGGTTCTGCTGCTTAGTTACGAAGAAGGAAAGGGTATTACGCCAATACCCCAATGGCCAACAAACGATGTAGATCCATTTGGAGAAAAATAATGCAGAAATTAACAATTGCAGAATTATTTGAAGAGTCAAGTAGCGATACTATGAGCTATCGAGGGAAAATAGTTCGATCAATAGTTAGAATTCCTGTCGCAGATGGGGCACTAGTAACATTGGAACGCCTCAGCGTAGCTTCTCCTCGACCGCAGGCAATCAAATTTGGTTTGAATAACGGGGTGTTAGATATAAATGGCTATAGAGGACCAGAAATTGCACTTTGGAGCCATAACTGTCCCGCTACGGTTGAAATGAGGGTACGCGGAAGCAATGCCAGCATTTTAGAGGTCTGGAATGCGTGGTCGATGGGTGGAGTAGATACTTCATGGATAGGCAATGCAGGAATAGTGACGAAATCTTCAGCTGAAGGCGAGATCCTTCAATGCAGCGATGGTCTTGACCATGCATCTTTCTCAGACCTAGTCGTAAGAGTCAATGTGGGTTAGCGATTATTGAATTGGGTATTTTAGAAGAAATCGGTTATCAAATTCAAATGGGCTAAGAACTGGAATCGATGAAAGAGCAAAGTCAATTACTGCCTGCGCATCGTATTGGTTCGGGAGTTGAAGCACTAACCCACGCTTTGGGTGGTCCTGTTCTAGGATCCAGCCTTGGGGAATTTCTACATGAAAATCTTTAAGTCGCTCTAGTACTGCATTACCGGTCGGATGCGTTAAACCAACTTGGGCATGTTGATAGCTTGACTTAGAAGTCGTAGCGGAAACCCAAGTGAACTTAGGGATTACAGGACCTCGACTAGAAAAGGCTCTCCAAAAAATAGAGCCCGTATGTACGCTTTCTCTATCAACGTCGGGTTCTATATTTACCCAGAAAATAGAAATTGGGTCATATAAGTGATCTTTAATCAAATCAACGCATGTTTCATTTTCGTGAGTTGTAAGTTCTATTGTTTCGTACCGTGTTTTCATAGGCGTCCAATAAGTAGAGATCTGAACCTTTAAAGTAGTAAGTCTGCTTCAATCTTTCAATGGACAACTGAAATTAACAACGGGTCTAAAGACTCCCCCACGGACCTGAAGTAAGGCTGCCCCTCCGCTCGGGTCCTGATGTCCGAGAGAAGTTTGGAATGGGCATGGACCACCAGAAACGCCAGATTCATACAAAGTGCCCTCAATATTCGCAGTTCTGAAGAAACTTCTAACAGTTAAGTCCTCGCCAACAGTATTTAAAATAGAAACGAGCAGATCGGCACTCCAATACCCTAGAGAAATTGCTTGGCTGTAAATAAGAGGACCACCGATATTCGCCAAATCAGTCATGATTCTTGTAGTAGCGGCCCTGTATTCTTCTTGTGGTGGGAATTGGGAGAATACATAACCTCCTTCTAATTGGCTAGAGACATCATATGTCTGCAGGATCCCAGGCAAGTAGGTCACGTCATCAACGACCATGCCTGGAAATTGATTTACTAATGAGCGTTTAATTTCTATTGTCTTGTCAAGGCCTACTGACAACCAAAGGACATCAGCGTCGGTTCCGTTGATATCATCGAGGATTCTTTGTGAATCTAGGTCTTCTTTATCGATTTGGACAACTTTGACAAGGTTCTCACCCCAAACACTTTCTGCAAGCGCCACAAATGCCCCACCAGCAGCATCGTTAGTTGTTGCAACGATAATTTTTGGTGCTCGACCGTAAAAAATTGAAGTCAGCCTCAATGAACTAGTATCTGGAATGCTTGCAGTTGTTCCCGAACTATAGACATTTACGCAACCGTTGAAGCCGAAACCCCATTTGTTCGGTTCACAGAAGCCTTCGGCAAAACCCCATCCGAAAAATGGGATTTGATTGTCGGATAGAAAATCTGTCACTTCAGGGCTGGCACCTACGGAAGCAAGAATCACAGCAAAGACATCTTCATCGGCTATTTTTTGCACTGCGGAAAGCGAAAGTTCTTCTTCTCCATTGTCATCTATGATTTCGAGAATTTCGATCCTGCGCGAAGCCACTCCCCCATCATTATTTACTCCATCCAAAAGGGCTTCCACTCCGAGTTCAACATCTTCAAATACGTTCCCACTTTTTACAATGGCTATCGTGATCTGACTATCTGAAATGCCCCGATTTGATTCAATAATATTTTCGTACTGTTCGTTTTGTTCGTCCTGACTTTCTACCGCTGTTCCATCAGTAGATTCAGGTTCTTCCGTATTCTCCTCTTTAAGGCTTTGAGGGATTTCGGTTTCAGTTGGTGCGGTAACCAATGTTGGGAGATCTGCTCTTCCGCACGCACTAAGTAAACAGGCAAAAATTAAAAGAGTGGATCCATAGTGGTATTTCCAAGAAAGATTATTTGTTGCCATGCAATAATTACGATAGACCTTAGTAGCGCCATAAGAGAATAGGGGTAGAGTAATTTCTTATGTGGTTGAAGTTAAATGCCTTTTGAACAGTGGCTTAGAGAAAATTCGTCGGCTGATAAGCCGTTAATCCCTGCATCCACGGTCATTCCAATCCGAAATGCCGCAAGTGGCATTGAAATTTTGATGATGCGGAGAAACACCAAATTATCTTTTGCTGAGGGCATGTGGGTATTCCCTGGGGGGAAAGTGGACCCATCTGACTCTGAAGGTCAAAGTAGCGATTACGAGGTTGCTGTAACTGCAGCTGTAAGAGAATGCGCAGAGGAGTCAGGCTTGATTCTAGATCCCGAGAAATTAACCTATTACAGTCATTGGTTACCTCCTGTGGAAGCACCAAAACGATTTTCAACCTGGTTCTTCCTAACTGAGACACCTGAAGGAAACGTTACTATCGACAATGGGGAGATTACCGACCATGCCTGGCTAAGCCCTGATGAAGCCTTAACAAAAGCCCATGAGAAATCCATTGAGATTCTTCCCCCAACTTGGGTCACTCTCTTTGATTTGAGCCAATTCTCAAATGTAGATGAAGCTATTCAATCTGTTGCTTCTCGAGGGCCCAGAGCTTATGCCACAAAAATTGTTCCTACTTCAGAAGGTTTAGCAGCAGTCTGGGAAGGAGATAGCGAATACGCCACAGACCACTTACTGACTGATACGCAACGTCACCGGCTAGTTATGACGGAAACTACCTGGAAATTCCAACTTGGCATGACAGTAGAGTAAAGAAAGATGTTAGAAATAGATTTAGTCCTTTATGCTTAGCGTCTAGGGAGTAGAAGTGGAAGATATAGCATTATTGGGATTAACTGGAGAACAAGTCCTTGAACGGTCTGCGGATGGGAGGGTCAATCATGACCCTGAAACCACTTCAAGGTCTACTTGGCAAATAATCTACGCAAACGTCTTCAACCCTGTCAATGCGATCATGTTGGCCCTGTTTGTCCTCATACTCATCGCAGGTTTCCCAGCGGATGGTTTATTCGTCGGTGTTGTTATTGGAAATAGCGTTATTGGCGTTTCCCAGGAGGTATATGCGAGGCGTGAACTACAGAAACTACAGTTGCTCAACTCCCCGAATGTTCGAACTCTTCGCGATGGGGAAGAAAAAAACATTGAAGCTCAGTCAATCGTTCAAGACGACCTTCTACTCATCGGAGCAGGAGATCAAATAGTCGTTGACGGTGAGGTTGTAAAGACATCTGGGCTTGAAATTGATGAATCTTTACTGACTGGAGAATCAGACCCTATTTCAAAATCCGTTGGAGATGAAGTCCTTTCAGGAAGTTTCGTTAATGCTGGATCAGGAATCTTCCAAGCTAAACGAGTTGGTAGCGATTCTTACGCTAACTCATTAGCAATGGAAGCGAAGCGTTTTTCACTTGTTGATAGTGAACTTCGTAAAGGAATCAATTCGATCCTTCGTGTACTCATGTTTCTTATTCCACCAGCAGGGGCGTTGCTTCTATTCTCCCTTCTCGATGTTGAGGATCAGTGGCAAAATGCCCTTCAAGGTTCTATCGCTGCTTCCGTTGCTATGGTTCCTGACGGTCTTGTGCTGCTCACCAGTCTTTCTTTCGTGGCTGGTGTAATAGCTATAGCGCGAAAGCAAGCGCTTGCGAAAGAACTCGCAACTGTTGAACTTCTTGCTCGTGTTGACACACTTTGCTTAGATAAGACAGGGACCATCACTACAGGCGACATAAGTTACGGAGATATCATCCCACTAGGTTCAAACACATTTGAACAAACCTTTCTAACACTGGGCGCTGTAGCGCATAGCGACCCCGATCCGAACCCCACGATGTTAGCGATAGCAGAAGCTACCGAGAAACCTGAAGGATGGAACGCTATTCACTGTGAACCTTTCAATTCCGCAAAGAAATGGTCAGCGGTTCAATTTGAACACCATGGAACATACTTTATTGGAGCACCAGACATCCTGATAGGTGCTTCGGAGACAAAAGCTCAATCTGAAGCACAATCGCAGGCAGAAACCGGTCGGAGAGTTCTTGCTCTGTGCCGTGGAAATGATCCAATCTCTGCAGGTCATACGGAGTCAACTGAACCCGTAGCGCTTATCCTCCTTGATGATACGGTTCGAAGTGACGCCCCTGAGATACTGAAATTTTTTTCAGATCAAGGCGTTACTCTAAAAGTGATCTCAGGCGATAACACGGCCACGGTTTCTACTGTTGCTTCCCGTGCAGGAGTGCCAAATGCAGACCGAAGCGTGGACGCTAGAACACTTGATGATGACGAAAAACTCTCTCTAGCAATTAAAGAATCTACGGTTTTTGGACGCGTTACCCCCCATCAAAAACGGTCCATGGTGGCATCACTTCAAAACGAAGGACACGTCGTCGCTATGACCGGCGACGGAGTGAATGACGTATTAGCTCTAAAAGATGCGGACATGGGGATAGCTATGGGTAGCGGAAGTTCGGCTTCTAGAGGGGTCGCTCAACTGGTCCTGTTAGATAACAGTTTCTCTACCCTTCCTGAAGTTCTTGCTCAAGGCCGGAAAGTAATTAACAACATTGAACGCGTCGCCAACCTGTTCGTAACGAAGGCAGCTTACGCACTTCTTCTAACGGCACTTATTGGCATTCAAGGAATTGAATTCCCTTTCCTACCTAGGCAATTGACTTTAATCGGGACTTTTAGCATTGGTCTTCCAGGTCTCATCCTTGCATTGGCTCCAAATACTGATTTAGTCCGCTCTGGATTTCTTCGCCGAGTTCTGCGCTTCTCACTTCCCGCTGGAGGGATCGCCGCTCTCGCTACATGGGTTGTTTATCTTAAATCAAGGGATTGGTCTGGTGCAGAAGTGGGGCCGGAGGAATTAGCTGAAGCACGGTCAGCTGCCACCATTGCTTTACTCGTAATCGGTCTCGTGGTTCTTGTGGTTGTTTCGAGACCTCTACGGCTGTGGAAAGTAGCTCTCGCTTTTTCAATGGCTGGACTTCACGCATGCATTATTGCCCTACCATTTACGCAAAACTATTTTGAACTTGAATGGCTGAATGGAAAAACGTGGGGGTTGATAGGCATAATTGTTTTTGTCTCATCAGTTTTGATTATCGCTGTTCAACGATTCATTCCTGGCATTCTCCCCTCGGAAAATACAAATACACCAAGTAAATTCTAAATTAAGGAGTGGCGACTATGAATCAAGAGAACTTAGATCTACAAAAAATGTCAAAATTTGGGAAGAAAGTCGGGGGGATTTTAAATAGTGCTGCAGCTGCTTTGATGATCAGTATCGGTCACAAAGTTGAACTATTTGACACGATGGCACTCATCGGACCAAGTTCGATAGCGAAAATAGCGGAAACAGCCAAACTTGATGAGCGTTATGTCCGTGAATGGCTTTCAGCAATGACTACCGCTGAAATCGTCGAGTACGATGTGAACCGCGACCTTTATACTCTGCCAGCTGAACATGCTGCGATGATAACAAGATCTGCTGGCCCTCGAAATCAATCTCTGTACATGCAATACATTCCTCTACTTGCAAAAGTAGAGGACCAAATCGTAGATCATTTCAAAAATGGTGGCGGGGTTCCATATAGCGAATACACCACGTTCCATCAGGTCATGGCTGAAGCGAGCGCTGCACGATTTGATGCACTCTTGGTTAACACTGTTCTACCGCTGGTTCCTGGCATTATTGAAAAACTGGAAAGCGGCATAGTTGTTGCAGATGTAGGTTGCGGTTCCGGCCATGCAATAAATGTTATGGGAAGTGCTTTCCCAGCTAGTTCTTTCGTTGGCATTGACTTCTCAGAAGAAGCAATCAAAGTTGCTCGTGAAGAAGCAGACAACATGGGTTTAAATAACGTTGATTTTCGCCAACAAGATGCTGCGAAACTTGAAACAATAGAGGAATTTGATTTCATAACAACTTTTGATGCAGTCCATGACCAAGCAAAGCCTCGTGATATGGTCTCAGGTATTTTTAATAGTTTGAAACCTAATTGTTTCTGGCTATGTGCTGACCTTTGTGCATCGAGCCATTTGGGTGAAAATTTGGATCACCCTATCGGAACTTTTGGTTACACAGTGTCATGCATGCATTGCATGTCAGTTTCATTGGCTTACGGTGGAGAAGGTTTAGGGGCTATGTGGGGAGCGCAACAAGCTAGAGAGATATTCACCACGGCTGGCTTCACAGTTGATGAAGTTGCCCGCGTGGATGGTGATGCTGGAAATAATTACTACGTGTGCAGGAAGGCTGTTTAGCTAGCAGCAATAATATCTTGAAGAACTTCGTCGGCATGTTCAGAAAGTTCAGCTCCTGATTCTTCAAGATCATATGATTTATGCACTGTCCCCTGCGGATCTATGAGGTAACTGATCCTTCTCGGAATTCCGAATTCGTGATATTTCATTTCTGGCGTTCGTTCAGCGAAATAAGCGCTCCCAACCTCTCTGCTCTCGTCAGCAATAAGTGCGAAAGGGAAATCTTCCTCTTGCGCAAATGCAAGTTGTGCACTGACAGAGTCAAATGAAGCACCGATAATAACAGCATTAGCGTTTTCATATTCTTGGGTTCTAGCACGGAACCCGGATCCTTCAAGTACTCAACCAGGTGTTGAAGCTTTCGGATACCAAAAGAAAGCAACCCACTTCCCTAGGAAATCCGAAATCGAAATATCATTCCCGTTCTGGTCCTTAGAAACAAAGTTTGGTGCTTGAGATCCGTGTTTTAACATTTCATGTGCCTCTTTCGTAAACTTACCAAACGATAGCGCATGTAGAGTCCCGATCAGAATCCAAATGTCAACTTGGCCAATTAATCGCTTGAACTTCACTGTAAGCTTCTAAACCCCAACGGCCCCGGTCACGACCCACTCCCGACATTTTGAAGCCCCCGAAAGGCGCGTACATGTGGGGAGCTACGCTATTAAGTGCTACATTACCAGTTTCAAGTTTTTTCGCTATGTCATAAGCACGTGTGGTGTTTCCTGCATAAACATAGCTGAATAGCCCGTAGTCACTGTTATTGGCCAATTCAACGGCATGTTCGTCTCCATCATGGGACATGACGACTACGACAGGACCGAATGCCTCTTCTTGAACCACATGCATATCAGGTGTGCAACCCGCTAAAAGAGTTGGGGCTATAAAGTATCCGTCTCGCTCAGGTCGTTCTCCACCAACAATAACTTCAGCGCCGTCATCGATACCCGACTGGATAAAATCTTCCACTCGGTTTCTGTGTGTTTCGGTGATTACGGGCCCAACTAGGGTAGTTTCATCACGGGCATCTCCAAGAGTCATGAATTCTGAAGTTGCTTTAAGTGCCTGAATAGTTGATTCATAAATGTCTTTATGGCAAATCACTCTTGTGGGAGCTGTACAGATCTGCCCACTGTGGAAACCCCAAACGCTAGCGATCCCTCCAACCGCTGCCTGAACATCGCAATCCTCAGTCATAATTAGAGCACCTTTGCCTCCAAGTTCCATCAATAATCTTTTCATAGTCTTCCCGCCGCCTTCCATTATCTTGGCGCCGACAGCTGAACTACCTGTGAAGGAGACCATATTGACATCTGGGCTGTCCACTAGTGCTTCCCCTATATCAGGTGAAGATCCGACGATGACATTCACAACGCCTGGAGGGAAAATCGAATTTAAGACTTCTCCGAGTTTGATAATTGCTAGCGGGTCCTGAGGAGCGGGTTTTATAACAACTGTGTTCCCCATAGCTAAAGCTGGAGCTATCTTCCCAGCGACATTCACCAGTGGGAAATTGTAAGGCGTAATGCAAGCAACAACTCCGGCTGGTTGGCGGATTACATTCCCTGTTATTAAGGCTTCTGGGGCTAAGGCACTCGCTGCTGAATACACAGGAGTTAATGGTTGATTCATTTCAACTGAGCGCGAGTAATAACGAAAACGGTCAACGAAAGCACCTGCTACCTGCATTGTCTTTGCAACCCTCATTGTCGCCCCAGTTTCGGCCTGCACTAGGTCAACCCAATCACCGCATGCATCTTCTATGGCTTCTGCAGCTTTTGCTATGTAAGCACAACGTTCATCCATTGACAGCGCTTTCCATGACGGAAGGGCAGTTTTCGCAGCGGCTACAGCTTCTAAAGCTTGATCAACCGTGGCTTCTGGTGCTTTCCCCACTATATGGGTTGTGTTGGGGTCAATAATCTCGTAATGGCTTGAAGTAGAAACATGTTCTCCTCCTATGAGCACCTTCCATTCTTGGTCTACATCAATTCCACTCACAATATCTCCTTCTAAACTACCAACTCCACAATAGGTCCCTTTGCGAAATAACGACGAGATAAACTAACGTATCCCTTAGAAGGGAAGGTGGCAATGTTTGATGTAGTTCTTAAAGGTGGCGAAATTATTGATGGCTCTGGGAAGAAACGTTTCCGTAAAGATCTAGGAATAACTGCTGATCGGATCACGGCAATAGGAGATCTTGAAAATGCTGAGGCTCTAACCACTCTGGATGTTTCAGGTAAAATTGTTTGCCCTGGGTTCGTTGATGTCCACACTCATCTTGACGCTCAAGTATTTTGGGATGGAACGCTTTCTCCTTCTCCGCTTCATGGAGTGACGTCAGTTATTGGAGGGAACTGTGGATTTACCATCGCACCTCTCAGCGATGACCCTTCGGTCGGTGATTACCTTATGAGGATGCTTTCTCGTGTTGAAGGCATCCCACTTGAATGCCTTCAAGAAGGCGTTCCTTGGAACTGGCGGTCAACAGCAGAGTACTTTGACGCTATGGAAGGAAAACTCGCAATAAACGCGGGATTCAAAATTGGGCATAGTGCTCTTCGGAAAGTGGTCATGGGAGCAGCAGCGACCGAAAGGGCGTGCACGAAAGATGAACTTGAAGCTATGCAGGATCTCCTTCGTTTAGGGTTGGAAGCCGGAGGGATTGGTTTTTCTTCATCTTGGTCGCGAACTCATAACGACCCTCTAGGGAACATGGTTCCAAGCAGGTATGCGGAGCGAGATGAAATGATCGCCTTATGCGGAGTTCTATCGGAGTTTGAAGGGACTTCATTAGAATTCATCCCCGCTTTAGGCCCGTTTGAACCATGGGCAATGGAATTAATGAGTGACATGTCAGTTGCTGCTAACAGCCCGCTGAACTGGAATGTCTTAAACATCAACGCTCGGACGTTGCAAGATGGAAAGAAAAAATTGGAAGCTGGAGATATTGCTGCTGCAAATGGAGGAAAAGTAGTCGCCCTCACCGTACCAATGACACTTGCGTTGCATCTAAATTTCATTGGGGGGTTCGTTCTTGATGCCTTACCAGAGTGGGAAAAATTCATTCTCTTAGACAAGCAAGAAAAGATTCGCATACTCCAAGACCCGGCATCTCGTAAAGAACTTGATGATTTCTCCCAACAAGATGGACCTTTACGCAATGTTGCTCACTGGGGGGCGAAGACTATTTTACATACGAAAGCTCCCGAGAATGCTGACTACATTGGGAAAACAGTTTATGAGATTTCTGAAACTGTCGGTAAGAGCCCTTGGGATACGCTTGTCGATATCGCTTTAGCTGATGACCTTGAAACGTCTTTCGGCAATCCGGTAAACGAAGAGCCTGATTCTGATTGGGAAGCCCGTCTAGAGGTTTGGCGAGACCCTCGAGCGGTTATCGGAGCTTCTGATGCTGGTGCTCACCTTGATCTCTTCCTTAGCTCTAATTACTCAACCTACATGCTTGGCGAAGCAGTACGGAAACGGAATCTGCTTCCACTTGAAGAAGCTATCCACATGCTGACACAAATCCCTGCCGAATTGTATGGGCTTCAGAAGCGAGGAGTTCTAGAAGAAGATGCCTACGCGGATGTTGTTGTATTAGATGAGAAAACAATCGGGTCGAATTCAACTATCATCCAAAATGATTTACCTCTTGATGCTCCTCGTTTATTCGCTGACTCAAGTGGTGTAGAGAATGTGTTTTGCAATGGAACAGAGATAGTACGTAATGGAGAATTCAGTGATGAACGTCCTGGTCTTGTCTTGAGGTCTGGAACGCACACCCAGAACCCTTCAATGGTGTGATTTATTAGAGTTTACTTTCACATCCGTCCGCAACTACGAGTAGCCTCGGTCTAAAGAATCTTGAGGAGAAGAAATGGCTGAACCAGTAATTGTCGCAACTGCAAGAACCCCTATTGGACGAGCTGCCAAAGGCAGTTTGGTTGATGCACGGCCAGATGATTTATCTGCTTTTATTGTGAAAGATGTTTTAAGCAAAGTAGATGGTCTAGACCCAGCTGAGGTTGAAGATATTATTTGGGGCATCGGCCAGCCAGGGGGAGAAGGCGGATTTAACATAGGTCGGGTTATCGCTGTTATGAATGAAATGACCGTTCCAGGCGTAACTGTTAATCGTTATTGTTCCTCGTCGTTGCAGACTATACGCATGGCAGCTCATGCGATTAAAGCTGATGAAGGGGATTGTTTCGTTGCTGGGGGTGTGGAAACCGTTAGCCGGTACGTGAATGGTGCTGCTGACACAGGGTCACATAATGAACTCTTTGGTGGCGCTGAGCAAAGAAGTTCTGAACGAACTACTGGAGAAGGTGGTGATTGGTCAGCTGCTGATGGATTGCCTGACGTTTATATTGCTATGGGTCAAACAGCTGAGAATGTGGCTGAAGTTCTAGGGATTTCAAGAGAACGACAAGATGAATTCGGAGTTCGTTCACAGAACAAGGCTGAAGCAGCTATGAAACGAGGGTTCTTTGAGCAAGAGATCACTCCTTACGTGCTTCCTGATGGCAGTGTTGTTTCGGCCGATGATGGAATCCGTGAAGGAACGACGCTTGAGGGAGTATCCCAACTCAATCCGGTTTTTAGACCAGGTGGCACGATTACTGCTGGGAATGCCTGCCCGCTTAATGATGGCGCAGCAGCAGTAGTTGTTATGAGTGATACTCGTGCCAAAGAACTGGGTATTCAACCTCTCGCTCGGATTGTCGCTAGTGGCGTATCCGCTTTAAATCCAGAAATTATGGGTCTTGGACCAATAGATGCCTGCCGGCAGGTACTAGATAGGGCTGGAATGCAAATGAGCGATATTGACTTAGTTGAAATCAACGAGGCGTTCGCTGTTCAAGTAGTTGGCTCCGCAGATGCATTAGGTATCGATATTGAAGAACAGTTAAATATCAATGGTGGAGCCATAGCACTAGGTCACCCATTTGGAATGACTGGTTCTCGGATCATGACAACATTGATTAACAGCTTGCAGGACTCTGACAAACAATTTGGGCTTGAAACTATGTGCGTTGGCGGCGGTCAAGGTATGGCCATGATCATTGAACGGCTCTAAGCTCATTCCAATTCTAAATCAACGAAATTCTTAGCTCTTACCTGTTTCCCAAATTTCTTTGGCGTTCAAACCCATGGGTCCCTCAGAGAGGTCTCCTAGGGACTCCATAGCTTTAAGTCCTAAATCAACTAGTTCTTGATATGTGCGGTTCCTTGTTTGGGCAAAGTCCGAACCCCACACGAGTCGTTCAGGTCCGAATAATTCGGCTAGGAATGGGAACAAATCAGAAATTGTGCCCTTGTGATTGTTCCAGTCATCAATAACAAGCGTTGTGACCTTTAGAACAACATTGGGGAATTTGGAAAGCGTTAAAAGTTCTTGAGTGGACGAGTCCCTCATATCGTGAATTGGCGCAAAAGCGCAATGGTCTATCACAACGACCTGATTTGGGTAGTTTCTGGCGCATCTTCCAATTTCTTGAATTTCATTTGGTAGAACACAGATACTTATTGCAAGATTTTGCTTTTCAGCTTCTTGCCAAAGCCATCTCGTCTCAAGTGACCCAATCCATGGCTTAGTAGGAGTCGGAATAGAGAATAGCCTCAACCCCACAACTCCCCTGTCGGCTAATTGGTGTATTGCGTTCTTGCAATCAACGTCTTTATGATTGACGATAGCTACGGGGAGTATTTCTGAGTGTTTTGCTGCCACTGAACATATGTAACTGTTATCTGTTTGGTAGGCAGAATGTGGCTGCACTAATAAAGCTTTGCTTACTCCAACTTCTTTCATCATTTCTAGGTATTCATCTGCATCCGGAGATGACTCAATCCACTCATTCCCTGGGTGGGGGTAACGGGTTAAAGGAAACTTTTTCTTATCTGAGCCGATGAGGTGTGTATGAGTATCTATAAGCATGTAGTTTCCTTTCTTTGAGAATACCTACTCAATAGATGTTTATGAATCTAATGGTTTTACTTTTGGGCTAACTGTTATGGAAGCTAAGGTTCAGAGAGGAACTCTAAGGAGGTTGATTGTGGGATTACTAGAAGGCAAAGTTGCTATCGTTACTGGAGCAGGGAGCGGAGTTGGTAAAGAACACTCACTTTTGCTTGCTTCAGAAGGCGCATGTGTTGTCGTGAATGATTTGGGCGATAGCGCAGAACAAACAGTTTCAGAAATACGTGAGCTTGGTGGAACAGCTGTCAGTCACAATGGAAATGTCGCTGAGTGGAGTACAGGGGAAGATCTGGTTGAAAGGGCACAAAGTGAATTCGGAGATCTTCATATCCTGATCAACAACGCTGGAATCCTGCGGGACGCAATGAGCTTTTCAATGACTGAGAAAGAATTTGATGAAGTTATAGCGGTCCATCTCAAAGGACATTTTGTTTGCGCCAGAGCAGCCGCAGTGTATTGGAGGAATCAGGCTAAAGCAGGAGAGACGGCTTCTCGGAGAATGATACATACGACCAGTGAGTCAGGATTATTTGGTGGACCTGCCCAATCTAATTATGCTTCTGCGAAAGGTGGGATCTTGACACTTTCTCTAACCTTGGGAAGAGAGTTGTCGAAATACGGGGTTACGACAAACGTGGTTGCCCCCCGTGCTCGTACTGGTTTAACCGACTACATCCAATCTATGGCAGCTCCAGAAGATGAGGATGAGTTTGATGTGTATGATCCGGCTAACGTATCTCCATTTGTGGTGTGGTTGTGTACTGACGACGCCAAGGATGTGAATGGGCAGGCATTTATTGTCGGAGGGAGTGGGGTTTGGTGGATGAGAAGTTGGTCTCATATCAATCACATTCAGCTTGAAGATCAGCGCTGGACCATTGATGAAATTAACGCAAGAAAAGATGAGTTATTCTCTGGCGAGGATACTGGAGTTCCCGCATTTGCTGCTCCGAAATTTGGATAGCAAATCTTAAATCTGGTCCTTTATTCTGGGCTTTGGCTATTGCCTTCGATTGCTTCGAAATCTGCTGTTGCTTCTAGGACTACTAGGTTCTGGTCTTCACAGCTTAGTTCTCCGGGTCTTTGAGGGAAGGTCCTTTCCCATAAGCCGTCAGTTAATGTCATGATGACGAAACAAGGTGAGGGTATGCCCTCGGCTGGGTTAGAGATTCCATGTAATCCTGAAGCATCCCAGAAGGTGATTCCTTGCGCTGCTTCTATGACGCTTTGACGTGTGAGGCTTTCGGGTCGGTAGGCAGCTGATCCGGTCCCCACTGCCCTAGATACTGCTTCTTCGAAAAGGAGCGCTGCGCTCCATGCTGCAATTCCTGCAGCTGTTGGTTTTGCTTCTGTCCCATGTGTGGAGTTCATAAAGAATAGGTATCGCAGCAGTTCATCATTTAATTCAGCTTCTTCTATTGGAAGGTGCGGGAGCCAAATAGAGACACCTTCGGCAGCAAGCCCTGCATTTTGAATCCAGTCTGGGTTGTAACATGCTTGGCCACAGGTTATAAATTCAAATGAGAAATCAGGTTCATAAGCTTCGATTGAATTCAAAAATCTAGTTAGCTGGCTGCCGCTATTCCCCCAGACTAGGGATTTGCTGTTTGTTAGAATTAACGCCTCTGTTTCTTTGCTGAAATCGCTTTCAATCTCGTAGATAGGACTGTGGACGAATTTGAAACCTTTTGCCGTAGCGGACTCGATTATCCGCTCTCCGGCGAGCACGGTTGAAGTGAGTTCCGGCATCAATGTAGCTGCTTCTTGGCTTGAAGATTGGTCAATTTCTGCAAAATACGATGCCCATCCTGCACTGGTTGTGATTGCTCCAGTCGGGTTTGATTGGAATGTGAGCCCGGAGTAAAGGCGTGTTAGTGAGAAAACATTGGCTGGGAAGTCAGGTAAAGAACAATTAGGTGATAGAAGTTGCTCAAGCCCATCTGAGTCATTGAGAGCGAAAGAGCCAACTATTGCGAAAAAATCTCCCTCGCACACAAAATTCAATGCTTCTACATGCCTGAAGATCGCTGAATCTACTCGTTCGACTATGATTTCTCGTCCTGCAAGTTTTGTAGAGCGGTTAACAGAATTTGCCCACGCTTCTACAGATTGCCACACGCTAATTGCTTCCCCATCGTTAAGTGAGTCGTCTGGTCCATCAGCGATCACAGCGATACGAAGAGTTGTCGCTGTTGTCCCGCGTTCTTGAGGTTCGACCTCATCTTCTCCTGTCGTGATTTCAGGAGAGGTTACGAGGGTTTGAACTGGCGTCGGTTCAGGAGGAGGAGCCACTAGAGGAATTACAGGATCGGAGCATGCACAAAGTGCTAGTAAAACAACTATGAAGCTAGAAAATCGTGTTTGTTTAATCCGGAAACCCATTTAATAAGACTAATACCCGAATGGTCTTCAGCGATGGCGGTAACGGGATCTTCCATAGTATTTCCCTTCAGTAACTACTTGTAGAAGAAGCATGGAAAATGTGTGGCGTTCACTATGGTTGGATGATGGCGGAAAAAGACTCGAGCGAAAAATATGCTGCTTTCCGAGCTTTTTCTCATAAGGAGTTCCGTCGTTTCTATATTGGCTCCATAGCCTCCCAAATGGGATTTTGGTTCTCTCACATTTCCTATCAGGCGCTTATGGCTGACTTAACTAACGACGAACTCTGGGTTTCATTACTATTCGTAGTTACTTTTCTTCCAGTACTGGCGTTCGGTCCTCTGGGCGGACTTCTCGCTGATCGTTTAGATCGAAAGAAGCTTTTGCTATCAACGTACGCTGCTTTAATTACTATTTCTTGCATCCAGGTCATACTTGTGGCCACCGATTCTATTTCACCATTTGTTCTTCTCGGCACATCATTTTTAGTTGGGATTGTGATGGCGATTTTGGGCCCAGTAGTGCAGGCAGTTACTGCAAACACTGTTCCTTACGAAGATCTTTCAAGTGCTATTTCCCTGCAGGCAATGGCGTCAAATGCAAGTCGAGTTCTTGGACCTGCGCTTTGCGCGCCTCTAATAAGTAGCAATTTGTATGAAGTTTCCTGGTCCCTTTATGGGGTGGGCGCTGCTTTAGCTTTAGTCATAGCAGCAGGAATCACCCTATTTCCATATGACCTAGAGTCAGATCATGTCCCGATATTTCAGAGTCTATCGGATGGGATTAACCATGCGAAAGAAAAAAAAGCGGCTTGGCAAGCATTATTACTCGTTGGTTTCATATCTATTTTCGGAGTCTCCCATGTTGCGTTGTCCCCTTCTTTCACAGCGAACAGCCTTGGCAGAGCAAGTAGCGATTTCGCGTGGCTAGGGGCAGCGACCGGTTTTGGTGCACTAGTTGGGGCTTTGGCCGCTGGGAGTTTCGCAGCCAAATCAACACTACGAAGAGGTGCTTTGTTTGCCATCCCTTACAGTTTACTTCTTACCATTTTCTCCAGAGTTACAGATTTCACTACCGCTATTTTTCTTCAACTCCTTGTTGGGTTTTTCTATATTGCTTCTTTCACAACTCTTCAAGTCGTGGTTCAGGAGCTTATTGAAGAAAAATTCCGCGGCCGTGTGATGTCCTTATTCCAAATCGCTTGGGCAGGACTTGTTCCTGTTGGAACATTAATTATGGGGCTCACTGCGAGCTCAAAGGGCTTAGGCTTTGGCGCTGCAGACACTATCGGCCTTACATCTTTAATTTGCCTTTGCTACATTTCTTGGGTTGTCGCACGCGATATTTTTGATACTTCGCGTTTTTAAAGCCTAAAAATCAATGGGGCTCTTACTTAAACCATTTATAAGGTTCTTTCCCAGCGATATTGAAGTAAATGGCCATATTAACAACATGCGCTATTAGTAGAATAAACCCAAAAAGAACAGCCCAGCCAAAGTGGTTATAGTAATCATGAGCATTAAAGAGATACAACACTAGGACAACTAGCGACGTCCAAAGTGTCATACCTGCAATTCCATATAGAGTTTTCATTTTATTTCCTTTCTTTTCTATGAACAATACGAACACTTACATCTGATTTCAGTATTGACTGGCAAGCAAGTATGTAACCCTCATCGATTTCCTTGCTCGTTAATACATATGCGAAGTCAAGCTGTGGTTTTATTTCACCTGAAATAAGAAGAGTTTTACACGTTCCACAACTTCCCACTTTGCATCGATGCGGCCATTCTAGGCCGTGGCGTAATGCGGCAGAGAGTAGCCGTTCTCCCCTTCTAGCCTCAAGCTCAACTCCCAAAGGTTCTACCCTTGCAATTTGAGTTGAAGCAGTTTTCTTAAATGCTTTCAACATGTGATAATCCCTCTTTATTTATCGCGCCAAGTGGGTTTCTAAATTTGCATGTCTATTAAATTCTTGTGCAATGTTTTTCTCTGCTTCTGTTGCATAGTTCTGATCCCAATGGTCTAAATGCACTTGAACAAATTTTCTAAAAAAGGGCGGAATCAAGATATACAAGAAAAGCTGGAAATAACCTATTCCATAATTTGGCCCTTTGACATCATCCAATTCCCAGAAATATGTCTCACCCCGGACATGGTGGTCGCATTGACGTCCTATCTCTATGAAAAACCAGCTTGTAAAAATATTGTCATTATCCCATGAATGCCGATGTTCAACAGGCTTTCCTTCTTCTCTTATGAGGCCGTAATGACCCATGAAATTAAGGGCTTCTAGTAAGAAATTTGAAATCCCCCAAATAATTAGAATCGCAGCTATTCCCCATAGTCCTCCAGCCCAAATGAATAACACCAAAGTTGGCAAACTAAAAAAGTAGCCAACAAGCCAACGGTTGTTGAGGTTGATAAATGATTTTTGCTGTCTTTTAGCTTTCTTAGCTTCCATGTCATAGGAATAGTGAGATTGCCCCATGTGTGAGTGCCATGCGTGTGCGTAAATATTTCGACCACGTGGCGCAGTTGCTGGATCATCTTCATGCCCGAGATCGAGGTGGTGATTATAAACGTGCGCATATGTGAAATGCGATGCGCCACTTAACGCCATAATAAGCCGCGAGACAAAGAAACCTTCTTTCTTGTTATGAGATAATTCATGCCCATAGATTATGCCGAGCCCTGCCCAGAGTGCAGCGGATAATGTCCCTCCGAGCAAACTCATAACTGAAACCGCTTCGGAAGCAGAAGATGCGTACTTATGTATTTGCCAAGCTAAAGCCAATTGTAGTGTTATAAAAACCGGAAGCATAAAATACATCACGCCATATTGGAAATACTTAACTCCATATGATGTGCCATCGGGAGCGATATCTGCGCGATGATGAATATTTCTTGTTGTTATATCCGCTACAGTGCAAACTCCAAAAAGAATAACCCCTAGCCAGGTAAAAGTACCTCCTAGCAGGATTCCTCCAATAGTCAGTAACGACATAATTGGGACAATAAGATAACGGGCATTCACGAAGAATTTCCTCATGATGAACCTCCTAGTTCATTTTGATAGCTTTACGCCCTAGGAGATTTCTCCCTTTTAGCGCTTTATTTTAAATCGCGGCAAGCAGGCAAATCACGATTTTTTGTTGGCAAAAGTTATTCTGCCAACAATTAACAGTATTTTATTTTGCTGCGGCAAATCCTTTATCTAAATCCGCAATAATGTCATCAATGTGCTCTATGCCAACTGAAAGTCGAACCAGGCCGGGATAAACTCCTGTGTCTGCCTGTTCTTCTTCAGTTAACTGACTGTGCGTAGTTGAAGCAGGGTGGATAACGAGGCTTCGTACGTCACCGATATTTGCGACGTGGCTGTGCAATTCAAGGCCTTCTACAAACTTTTGTCCTGCTTCAAGTCCGCCTTTTATGTTAAAGGCTGGAATAGCTCCGTACCCCTTGCCACCGGTAAGTTCTGTAGCTCGTGCATGCCATTGACTGCTTTCTAGTCCTGCATAAGCTACTGACTCCACCTGGTCATGTGCGTCTAAGTATTGAGCCACTGCAAGAGCATTGCTACAATGCCTTTCCATTCGTAAGCTTAAAGTTTCCAAACCTTGGAGGAACATGAATGAATTA
>JASLWO010000062.1 GCA_030740795.1 Acidimicrobiales bacterium
AACCAGACACCAAACCCGAAGAGAAACCAGACACCAAACCCGAAGAGAAACCAGACACCAAACCCGAAGAGAAACCAGACACCAAACCCGAAGAAATACCAGACACCAAACCCGAAGAAATACCAGAGCAACCTCCTCCAGTCGCGACTCCTGAGCCGGAACCTCCTATTGACAGTGCGAGTCGTATGAAAGCTTTTATTGGAGTTGACAGTGCTGCTACTGCTTTAGTGAAACTTGAAGGCCTTGCTGTTGTTGAATACGACGATTCATGTACTGGAAGCTATGATCGGGATGAATGGCCGCATTGGAGTTCAGTAGGGCCCGAAGATGGTGAACCCGCAGGTAAGAGCTTAAATACTAGGCACAACGAGTTACGTAAGGAAAGCCTCACCGATGTAACGTATTCGGATAGCAATAGGTCGGTGGCTGGGGGTTTATGGGAGTTAGTCTATGTTGAGGGAACAACAACGAATCCCAGTGATTTAGATGCTGAACATGTGCTCCCATTAGCCAACATGCATGTGCGAGCGTGTTCCGCTGGAATTGTTTTTACTGAATCTGAAAGGGAAGTGCTTGCAAACGACCCTGATCTTGTCTTCGTGGCCGACGATGGGGCGAATCAGTCGCGTGGAGCTAAGAGTTGGGCATCTTCCCCCTACGGTAGTGGCTGGTTCCCGCCTAACGCGAGCGTTCATTGCGACTGGTTGCAAATCCAGATTCAACTCCTTGACAAGTACACCCTTCCCGTAACCGGAGAAGAAGTATCTGTAGCACGGACAAAGCTAACTAGCTGTTAAGAGCTCGGATTCTGCGTAGTTAAATGTGTCCGAGTTGGATCAGCAAGTTACGATATGTTCATCGGATTAAATAACTCTAAACTTATCTCCTTATTTTTTGTCATAGGTTTACTGGGAGCTTGCGCTGGTTCGAATACGTCAAATACCTCATCGGAATGGAATCGTAGAGTCCCTGAAGTGGCTGTAGATGCGTTTGATGCCTCTGATCTTTCCCAATGTTCTGAGGACACGTCAAAATTAGTTACCCAAGCTGATTCGCTCATAGGTATTTTTGAAAACTTGCAATCCACTACGGATTTTGCTCCATGGATACGTGAATACGATGCTTTATATGGTCCTTGTAACGTAGCTATCTCTAATTACGGTGATTTTTCTGACTACATGGCTACTCAGAAGTTAGATGCTTGGTCTTGTAACTACCATCCGCGGACCATCATCATGCAAGGTAAAAAGGGAAGTCAATTGATACCAGTGGGGCCATCTCAGGTCATACAAGGGGTTCAGCAATACCAATCTGTTTGTGTAGCGGCAGGAACGCCTTTGGCTGGATCAGTTCTTGAAATAAAAACGGTGGGTATGGAATTTTGGAATCCTGGCGTTGATTTCGTGGACGTATATTACACGTCTACATCAACTGGGGGCGGGGTACAAGGGTAAAGTAGTTGTTATCCTAAGCGTTTTCGGTCTCTGAGGTTCTCCCATGAGCGAATATGTAAATAAGCGGATTCTTGACAAGAATTCGTTTATTTGTAGTCTTCTAAATAAAGGTGATTAAGAAGGTGGGAGGCGCAGAGTGTTTAGTGGTCAGAAGCAAGGACTGGTTGAAGTTGCTGACGGAGTACATGTTTGGCTGCCCCCTGATGGGTCTTGGGGGTGGAGCAACGCGGGGTTGATTTCGGACAATGGGCAAACAATGATCGTTGATACCCTTTTTGACCTTTCACTTACAAGGACCATGTTGGAAGAAATGGAACGAGTTGTTCCAACAGCTAAAGAACATGTTGATATTCTCGTAAATACTCATGCAAATGGAGATCATTGCCATGGAAATGAGCTAGTTCCAACGCAGAGAATTATTGCTTCTATAGCAACGGCTGAAGAGATGGCTGACCTGCCACCTGCAGCACTTGGTGCCATGGTGCGCGGATTTGAAAATGATGATTCTCCGCTGGGGCGTTACATAAGGCATGCCTTTGGAGCGTTTGATTTTTCGAACATAACTATGACGATGCCGACAGAAACGTTCACTAAGAACATGGCGGTAACTGTTGGTGATATTGAAATTGAATTGATCGAAGTCGGTCCTGCACATACGGGTGGAGATGTACTCGCGTATGCGCCGTCTCGTGGGGTGGTTTTCACTGGAGATATTCTTTTCATAGAGGGAACTCCTCTGATGTGGGCTGGTCCTGTGGATAATTGGATAGCTGCTTGTGACCTGATCGCTTCTATGGACGCCATCACTGTCCCTGGTCATGGACCCATATCAGATGCGGCTGGGGCGAGAGCGGTACGCGATTACTGGGTGATGTTAAGAGATGAAGCAAAGATACGTTATGAAGCTGGGATGAATGTTCATGATGCTGTGCGAGATATTGATCTCGGCTCTTACGCTGATTGGGGTGAGAGTGAGAGGGTTTACCTCAACGTGAACGCTCTTTACCGAGAATTTGGCAGTACTGAAGTAGTTGAAGATGTTATGGAACTATTCGCTGAAATGGGGTTGATCTGGGAGGAACGAAGCTAAAAATGGGATCTCCTAGTAGCCGTTCCTTAAAATAAGTTATAAACCTTTAACGAAGACTTAACTCGTTATTAAAGCGACTCCGCAAACCCTTTGATATCTCTTAGCGTTGCCCTATATGCATCTGGCATAGCGTCTAGGAATAAGCAGTCCCCTGCATGGCAGGTTCCATTAACTGTTCGACTGTAGGCGCTAACACCTGCCCTAACAAGCTTTCGATAAAAGGCAAGGCCTTCATCCCTTAAAGGGTCAAGTTCATTAACTGATATGACAAATGGGGGGAGTCCTTCAAGGTCAGAGATTTCCGCGTGATACGGCCAAGCCAATGGGTTCGTGGCGTTAGTCCCATCAGGGTCGTAAGGAATAGCTATAGTCGCCATCTGGTGTCCGACGTTAAGTAGATATCCATCATTCTCAACTAGTGATAGAAGTTCTGGTGGCGGATCATGATAAAGGTTTGAAATATAAGGGCATTGTGAATAGACGCCAGCAATACCATCAA
Source organism: Acidimicrobiales bacterium (assembly GCA_030740795.1). Taxonomy (GTDB): domain Bacteria; phylum Actinomycetota; class Acidimicrobiia; order Acidimicrobiales; family UBA8592; genus UBA8592. The sequence continues at coordinate 3,044 of JASLWO010000062.1, forward strand.
GCCACCCTTCTGATTTTGCTTTCAAAGTGGTAGCAATAGATAGGTTTCCCCCTCCTGATTCACCAGATATAACGATTTTGGAAACACCAAGTGGTTCTGATTGTGCGATAACCCACTGCACAGCGGATGCACAGTCATTCAAGCCAGCCGGGAATGGGTGAGGGCCAAGTACTCCGCCCCCATTGCGGAATTCAACGCCTATGACGATAAGGCCAGTTGCAGCTAGTTCGTTGCGCCATCGTTGGTAACCGACATTCGCTGCTTGCAGCATCACCATCCCACCCCCGTGGGTGTGCACTATTGCTGGGAGAGGATCTTCAAAATTTTCTGGTTTATGAATATAGAGATTTATGTCGTTTCCATCAACACCTTGAATAACTTCGGTATACGATGTCACGTTTTCTGTAGGTGGGGTAGCTCCAGTGAGAGCCATACCTAATGCGTTAAAGCCAACTTCGGATTCAGTAACGAGTTGTAGGATGTCTTCCAATGGTGAATCAGGTCCAACTGGAGACTGTGGCGGAGCGACATCAAGACCTATAAGCCCCATCGCAGCAATCATTCGTGGATCTGCTCTTGGGTCGTCTTTAATTTCCATGTTCGGGTTACCCAGTCGACCTGGAAGGTTAGTGCTCATTTAATGCTCCTTTTGATATTTTTGAACAATACCAGTTCTAGAAAATAAATCTCAAAAAAGACCTCTATTAAAGATTTGTCTACAGTCACTTTCTATGTAGTTGATCTAGCGAACCAGTATTACTAATAGGGTTTCTCTCACATCTATTTCTATTTTCCAAATCGTGTCCCGTTGTTATACCTGAGTTACGAATGGAACCTAGTCCACCCATAGCAAATACTAGGATCGAAGCTGATTCTAAACTCCACTACCTATTATTCGCCGCCAGATTCCCAACGCGACGTGTCATAACCAAATGAGATCGTAGGTTCAAAGAACTGTTCAACCGCAGGTGCTATTTCTGCCATAGATTTTGAAAGGTTCAGAAGAGAAAGATTCTCTGGTTTCATATCTTCAGACA
>JASLWO010000063.1 GCA_030740795.1 Acidimicrobiales bacterium
CTCTCCGGCGCCATCAAGCGTAAGTGAAACGTTGATTGAAGTTTCTTTCGTTTCTCTATCATAAGTTGCTGAACGTTTTTCCATTATTCCAGTATCCCCTTTAATGCATTAAGAAACATGTTATTTTCCTCTAGCGTTCCAATTGTTACTCGCAAACAATTCTCCAATCGAGGCCAAGACGAACAATTTCTAACCAAAATGGAGCGCTCCAGCAGCAATTCCCATAACTTCTGCCCAGATATTCCTACCTTCTCAACCGGCTTGAAGAGAATAAAATTAGCGCCACTTTCCCATTGTTTTACAGGTAATTGCTGAAGAGCTTCAGCGACTCTTTCTCTTTCCGAAGACAATAATTTTACTCTTGAATTCATCTCATCTACATGTTCCAATGCAAGACGGCCAGCTATTTGTTTGAAAGCGTCAAGATGGTAAGGAAGCAAGATTTCCTTCAGAGCCTTCACAATCCTCTCGGGTCCAACCAAATAACCAAGTCGCGCTGATGCCATGCTCCAGGTCTTTGAAAAAGTTTTAGAAACCACAATTGGAGCGTCATCATTAACTAACCTGACTGCGGACCAATCAGAAAATTCACTGTATGCCTCATCTACTACAAGCAATGTTCCCATCTTTGAACATTCTTCCATTACGTAGTTGATCAATTCCTTTGAATCAACAATTCCAGTGGGGTTGTTGGGAGAGCAAAGGAAAATTAAGTTTGGTTTTTGAGCTATTACTGCCTCCGCTGTTTCTTGGTCAATTATGAACGAGGGATTGCGTTCTGCTGAGATAATTGAAGTTCCAGTAATTCGGGCTATATGCGAATGCAAGGCATAGGTCGGTTCAAATATTCCCACTGATCTGTTAGCCCCGCCATAAGCGAGATATAGCGATTGGAGGATTTCATTTGAGCCATTAGCGGCAACAACGTTACCGGATACCACATTGTGGTAAGACGCGATACTTTCCACTAGCTGACTAGCTTCTCGATCAGGGTATCGATTCCAACCAATTTCTGAGATCTCTTTTTCAAGGTCTTCTATCCATTTTTCAGGAGGCGGATAGGGGCTTTCGTTGGTATTCAATCTGACATCTACTTGCATTTGAGGGGAGTGATAGCCAGCTAAGAGTGCTACTTCATCACGAACTTTTGGCCAAGTCATTTTTCTCCCTCAATTCTGAGGCGAACGGAAAGTGCATGCGCATTTAAACTTTCTGCTTCTGCGATAGTGGTGATCGTATCTGCTACACCCGTAAGTGCTTCTTGATCCATTTCCACGATATGGATGTCTTTCAAAAAATCATCAACCGTTAAGGCACTGGCGAAGCGGGCTGTGCTGTCTGTCGGGAGTACGTGGGATGGACCCGCTACATAGTCTCCTACAACTGCTGGACTCATCTCTCCAACAAATACAGCTCCAGCATTTCTTATCTTCTTTAGACACTGCGATGGTTCTTCAAGCATTAACTGAAGGTGTTCAGGAGCTACATAATTAGAAACATCCATAGCTTGTTCTGGACCATCAACAAGTACCGCATATCCTCCAGTTTCAAATGTTGAGCGAATATCTTCCAAACGAGGTGATTCTTCTGCCAATATCGATACTTCGTTAAGGATGGACTCAATTACTTCATCACTCCATGAAATAAGCCATGACATTCCTCCTGGTCCATGTTCTGCTTGGACTATAAGATCTATCGCAGCCAATTTAGGGTCAACGGTATCATCAGCAACAACTACTATTTCGGAGGGGCCAGCAAATGCTGCAGCAATACCCACATCGCCGGAAACTAGTTTCTTAGCGGTAGCAACGTACACGTTACCAGGTCCTACTATTACATCTACTGGGTCAATGGATTTAGTACCGTAAGCCATAGCCGCTATTGCTTGGGCACCCCCCACCATGTAGATGTTGGAGACTCCAGCTATTCTTGCCGCTACCAATGTTGCTTGATCTATTCTTCCTGATTTATTTGGTGGAGCGCACACTATTACTTCTTCTACCCCAGCAACCATTGCGGGGATAGCTGTCATAAGCAATGTGGAGGGATAAGCAGCCCGACCTCCAGGAACGTAGCATCCGGCCCGCAGAACCGGTTGGTGTATGGTCTGAACGGAGATTCCATCCAGTTCGAAGTTTTTCTTTTCCCTTATCTGACTTTTGTGAAAGGTTCGTATACGCAAAGCAGCATCCGATAAGGCAGATTTAAGATCTTGGGAGCAGTTCATGATCGCTTCTTCAACATCTTCTTCAGACACTAGAAAAGATTCTGGAGCCCCACCATCAAATTTTTCTGCATAAGCTCTAAGTGCTGAATCACCATTCAATTTCACATCATTGATAATTGATGAAACAACTGACTCAGTGTCATCTTCTAGTTGAATTGGTCGAGGAAGTTCTTCAGAGAGTCTCTTCGGGTGTATTCCTGTTAGGTTTAATCGTGTAAGCACACCTATACGGTATACGCCCTGAAAGTGACTTGGGAAGCAATTTACGTTAAGAAGAGAATATGTCAGATCAAAACACCACTGGAGAAGAAAGTATCGCAGAACTGTCCTCTGTCGCCTTCCAGATAGAAGACCTACTTTCCCGAGTGACCAAAACAGCTAAAAGCCTTGAAGTAGCAGGTTTAGAGACCAGCGCTCACGAGCTTTACGAGGTAGAACGCTCACTGCTATCGGCTTCTCGGAGACTTCGAAGAGCTAGCAGCGAACTCAAACAATAAAAGCTTCTGGACAAAAATAATTAAGCACGCAGCCGCCGCAGTTAGGTTTCCTCGCATAACAAACGCGTCTACCATGGAGGATGACGCGGAGACTGAATTCGCCTCTTTCTGATGGTGGAAGCATTGGGCTAAGTACCTTTTCAACTTTTACAGGATCTGTTTCTTGCGTAATATCAAGACGTCTAACTAGTCGACCTACATGAGTATCAACTGGCAAACCCGGCAAACCCAATGCCACGCTTCTCACAACGTTCGCTGTTTTTCTTCCAACACCTGGAAGGCTAACTAGATCGGGCATTGCTTCAGGAACAGAACCGCCAAATTCGGAAATTAATTTCTGAGCCATCCCTTGTAAGTTTTTTGCTTTAGAGCGATACAGACCAATTGACTTGATATAGCCTTCAATCTCTATTACCTCTGAAACCGCTAATGACTCTGGATTGGGATACCTCCTAAATAAAGCTGGAGTTACTTTATTAACGGAAACATCTGTAGCTTGGGCTGAGAGGATCGTCGCTGTTAAGAGCTGAAAGGGAGTTTGGAAATTAAGCTCGCAATCTGCGACAGGAAATACCACCTTCAGTTCCTCATGCGTTCTTCTACATCTGCCTGCAGCTGTGCGTGGACGTGCCATGTTGACAACATAGTATCTATAACGCGGATAACTTAGTGATATGGAAATTGTTGTAGCAAAAGATCCACCGCAGGGTTTTGATCTCTCTATAACCGTCCCCTCGCAATATCCCGCAGGCTTGCTTATTACAGATCTGAAACGAATTATTGATTCTTATACGAGATCCCACACAGATAACAATACGATCCAAGTATGGCTTGAGAATGCTCAGGAAGATGACAGCGAACAGCTCAAAGAACTCAGTCTTTACCCTTACAGAGATCTCCTCCAAATGCGTTGCAAACTTCCAATCTCTATTGATGGAATAGAAACTAGGTCGTTCCTGCGAGGAACTGACGAAGCTGCTTTCCTTGAAGTAAACAGTAGAGCTTTCCACTGGCACCCTGAACAAGGCACCTTAAATCTCAAAAAGCTAACAGCTATCTTTGAAGAAGATTGGTTTGAAGAAGAGGGATTTCTTATTCATGAGATTGGTGAGAGACTGGCTGGTTTTTGTTGGACAAAAGTCCATTCAAAAGATACAGAAACTTTTGGCGAAATTTTCGCAATCGCTGTAGATCCTGAATTCCATGGGAACGGCATCGGGAAATCATTAACGGCTTCAGGACTGCATCACTTAACAGACAAAGGGATTTCTATCGGCTTGCTTTACGTGGAGTCCGATAATCTCCCTGCAATTCGCATCTATGAGCAAATTGGTTTCACTATTCATACAACCAATCGTGCCTTCCGTAATCGCCATTAAAAATAGAAAATTCTTAGTACCATAAACCTATGGACATTGACTCGGGCCTTCCTATAGGGCAAGAAAAAGCCAGAACTGTCCAGAAGATGTTTGACCAAATTGCTCCTCGTTATGATTTCGTTAATCGTGTGATGACATTCCGACTTGACGTACGTTGGAGAAAGAAAACAGTGAAAGCTCTCTTGCTTCCACCAGCCTCTACAGTCGTTGACCTAGCTTGTGGGACTGGCGACTTCTGCTGTGAATTAGAGAAAGCTGGAATAAATCCTCTTGGTTTTGATTTTTCTATAGGGATGCTTCACGCCTCCCGGTCAACTTCACCTCTAGCACAAGCTGATGTTTTGCAACTTCCTATCCAAAATGGGGTGATTGATGGCGCAACATGTGGTTTCGCTCTACGCAACCTGACTGAACTACCAGCATTTTTTCAAGAAGTTTCCAGAGTTCTAAAAAAAGGAGGAAGAATTGGATTTTTGGATGTTGCCGAACCAGAGAATCGATTTCTGAATTGGGGCCATCACTTGTATTTCGATCGGATAGTACCCAAAGTTGGCGCACTTTTCTCTGATAAGTCTGCTTATTCTTATCTTCCTAAATCGTTTTCTTACTTGCCCCCATATCAAGAGATAACAGAAATGCTAGAGAATGCTGGATTCAAAAATGTGAAGCGTCAATTATTCGCGCCTGGCTCAGTGCAACTCTTTTCTGGCGAAAAGAGATAGATAAGTCTAAAATTGTCTCAATGGTCCAGTCAGAAATCCATCACATAGCGTTAAATGTTTCAGACGTCAAAGAAGCGAAAGAGTTCTACTCGCGCTTTTTTTCTCTACATGAAATACAAAAACCTAGTGATAGGCCTAATAGCGGAGCATGGCTTGAAGCTACGGACGGAAGACAAATCCATCTTCGTAAAGGGAAAGTTCCTGAAGATAATGGTCAACACCTTGCATTTCTCGTTACCGATATTCACAAGACATGCCAGATTCTACTTACCGCTGAAGTGCATGTAACATCGCCTGTGGCAATAGGAACTTCCCTGCAAGCATTTCTTCATGACCCAGCCGGAAACCGGATTGAAATACACCAATTAGGTGGTTCAAACGCCGATGCTTAGACCGATGGCAAACAAGACACCTGAGACCAAATGAAATTTGGCTGTCGTTTCCAAAGCCTTAATAAGGTCAATATTCTCTGAGCTAATTTGAATTTGGTGGGCTAATTTAAAGGCGATCGGGCACGCTATCAAAGATATCAATGCTTGATAACAATAAATAGCGCCTATTAAGGCGTACATGAATACGGTCCCGAGCATTAGAAATGCGTATAAGCGCCTAGTTGCTTGGTCTCCTATACGAACGGCTAATGTTTTTTTACCCGCTTCTCTATCGGATGCAATATCTCGAAGATTATTGATCACTAATAACCCCGTCGCTAGGAATCCAACACTAATACCGCACAGAATAGGTAATATTTCTATTTTCTCGCTCTGTACGAAAGCGGATCCCACTGTCGCCACTAATCCAAAAAATACAAATACAGATACTTCGCCAAAACCAAGGTACCCGTACGGAGTGGAGCCGCCTGTATAGAACCAAGCAGCGATAATGGCTGCGAATCCAATTAGTACAATCCACAAACTTATAGCAAGAGCAAGAATCAACCCTGCAATAGCGGCAACTAGAAATGTGATGAACGAAGCCCATTTCACCTGCCAATCAGGAACTAATTTTGATCCCACCAGTCTTCTGGGACCTATACGGTCTTCATCAGTTCCTCGAATTCCATCAGAATAATCATTTGCGTAATTCACTCCTATTTGAAGAGCGATTGAAACCAGTAGCGCTAGTGCAAATCGATAGAGAATGAAACCTGAATCCGCAGAGGCCGCAGTACCTACTAAAACTGGGACAATAGCAGCTGGAATTGTTTTTGGACGCGCTCCCTCCACCCAAAGATGAATTGATTTTTCAGCTTTCATCCTTAAATAATTCCTCTAAGCGGAAACCCCTCCAAGGATTGCTTTGACTTCCAGAAATTCTTCAAGGCCATAAGGGCCCCACTCGCGACCATTACCAGATTGTTTGTATCCACCAAATGGAGCGTTGAAGTCGGGGCCAGCTCCATTGACGTGCATATTGCCTGTTCGGATAAGACGAGCTACCTTAACTGCTCTATCATGGCTTCCAGAGATATACCCAGCAAGTCCGTAAACGGTATCGTTCGCGATCGCAATAGCGTCTTCATCATCTTTATAACCGATTAGAACAAGCACTGGACCGAAGATCTCTTCTTGAGCGATTCTCATGTCATTAGTGACGTTTGCGAATAGTGTTGGCTTTACGTAATATCCGGAATCTAAACCGTCAGGTCTTCCAAGACCACCGCAAACCAATTCCGCTCCTTCGTCTATACCAGCTTGAATCAATCCTTGTATCTTATTCCATTGCACCTCTGAGACGACAGGTCCTATTGTGGTTCCGTCACTAGTTGGATCACCAACAGTTACTGCTTCCATAGATCCTTTAGCTATGGCTTTAGCTGCTTCCATCTTTGTATGCGGGACAAGCATCCTTGTTCCCGCATTACAGGACTGACCAGAATTCATGCACATTCCAAAGGCATCACGGCCAACTGCTTCTTCAAGATTTGCATCCTCAAGAATAATATTCGCAGATTTACCACCTAGTTCTTGTGCCACTCGTTTAACAGTTGGAGCTGCATTCTTTGCTACTTCAATTCCAGCTCGAGTTGAACCAGTAAAAGACATCATGTCTATCCCTGGATGTTCTGATAGATACGCTCCAACAGTTGGTCCATCACCATTCACAAGATTGAATACCCCTACTGGTACTCCTGCTTCATGCATTATCTCAGCGAAAATAATAGCGTTCAATGGAGCAACTTCCGATGGTTTAAGGACCATAGTGCAACCAGCCGCTAAAGCAGGAGCAACTTTGCATGCAATCTGGTTAATAGGCCAGTTCCATGGGGTAATCATTCCAACAACACCTACCGGCTCTTTAACAATCAGATTGTTACCTTGCTCTTCTTCGAATTGGAAATTGGCGAGCACACCAGCTGTTGTAGCAAAGTGAAATAACCCAGTTCCTGCTTGAGCGGCCTTAGCTAATCCATTGGGGGCACCCATCTCTGACGTTATCGCTGAGGCAAGATCTTCGGATCGCGCTCCGATGATCTCAGTAATTTTATTGAGTAGAACCATTCGTTCTTCAACAGATGTCTGAGAAAACGTGACGAATGCTTTTTGGGCTGCAGCAACTGCTGCATCAACATCAGCGTGAGTGCCTAGGCTCACAGAACCTATTGCCTCTTCGGTTGCTGGGTTTATAACATCAATGGTTTCCCCGCCTAAGGGATCAACCCATTCGCCGTTGATGTAGAATTTTTCGTTATTGCTCATCTTCACTTCCTTTATCGCCTACTAAAAGACTACACGTCGTCTGTAATCTCTAAAAATTGAAGATTTAGATGCAGATAGAATTATCTGTTAAGGGTCCTGAGGGAAATGTATGGAGTTTCGGCTCATACTCAGGTGAATAGTGCGGTTAGGCAACCTTCTCCAAAATGTGGATTCCGCAGGCTGAGCCGAGACCAATAACATGTGCTAGGCCTACTTTTGCTCCTTCAATCTGCCTATCGCCCGCTTCTCCTCGTAAATGCATGACGACTTCATGAATGTTTGCAATTCCCGTAGCTGCAATAGGGTGTCCTTTAGATTGCAAACCGCCTGAGACATTGACGGGTTTTGCTCCATCACGCCATGGGGCTCCTGATTCAAAGAAATCAACAGCTCCCCCTTCTTCGCACAACATCAGATTGTCATAGTGCACCAATTCGGCAGTGGCGAAACAGTCGTGGAGTTCCACCAAGTCTAAATCCTCTGGGCCGATCCCTGCTTGCTCGTAAGCCTGTGTAGCAGCGTTTCGGGTAAGCGTATTAACATCGGGTAGTATCTGGCACCCATCTACCCATGGGTCTGATGTAAGTACCGACGCTGAAATCTTGACAGCTCGTTTCTGGACAGCTTTCGGCATTGATTTCATTTTTTCGTCACTGACTACGATCATTGCAGCTGCCCCATCACAATTTCCTGAACACATTGGTCTCGTATTTGGGTATGCAATCATTACGTCATTCATAATTTCATCTAGTGAGAATCGTTTCTGATACGCGGCAAGAGGATTCAAGGTTGAATGAGCATGATTCTTCTCTGAGATCCTTGCGAAGAGTTCGAAGCTCGTCCCTCCATATTTGTGGCCGTATTCCATTCCAATTTGGGCGAAAACGCCTGGCATAATACCCGTCCCGATCCGCCCTTCTGTGGAAGATAAAGCGCCGTAGCGCCCATTAGGTTCCCACGTCTCTGATTTAGGTTTCTGACCTGTTTGTCCAAGTAAACCAGCACCAGCTAATTTCTCTACTCCAACAGCCATCCCTACATCTGTTTCACCAGCCTTTACAGCCATCACTGCCACTCGAAGAGCAGTAGCGCCTGTTGCACATGCATTGGAGACATTAAATACAGGAATTCCTGTCTGGCCGATCTGTTTTTGTAGCTGTTGCCCAATTCCGGCTCCGGCATTCATCAAATTGCCCACGCCTAGAACTCCAACATCTGCTAGCGATATTTCAGCGTCTTTGAGAGCTTTACGGCTGGCTTCGGACGCTAGGTCAATAACGTCTTTATCAGGGTGTTTCCCAAATTTAGTCATGTTGGATCCTACGATCCAAATTGCATCTGATCCCATAGGTTAATTCCTTTCCTAGAATTTTTACTTACGTTTCACTCGGTTCAAAACCGAATGCAATTGCTTCGGTTCCCTCACTATCTTCACCCATTGAGTAGGTCATTAGTTTGACCTTCATCCCTAAATTTACAGATTCCGGAGTGGCTTCCACATTCATTAGCGTGCATTTGACGCTAGTTCCCTCGCAATCAACTACTGCTGAAACATATGGAATCGGACCCATCTGGACGATACTAAAACTTGTCACTTCACCTTCTCTGGATATAGGAACCTGCCTAAAAGTATCCTCAAAGCATTTCGCGCAAGCATTTCTTCTATCAAAGTACCTTGATCCGCACGATTCACATTCATGTGCTTGCAAATACGGAGTTTTATCTAAAACTAGATAATCAACGAAAGGCACCTTTCCCGTACTTTTCTCCTGTTCGGATTTTTGCTCTTCTGACATATGACCTCCGGACTCCAATACTGATACTACTGTTAATTTATTTTTTGGGCACACCTTAATTCTTATTGTTTTTGAAAATTAAATCCTTCGCTTCTAATCTTTTCCTTAACGTTGATTTACTCTTTCTCTGTTCTGCGGTTCCGTGGCCGACTGCAATTGCCCCAACAACATTGAACTCATCAGGTATGTCAAATCTTGATTTAATCATATTTTCATGTTCGAATACACCAAAAAAAAGTGTGCCAAGATTTTGTGACTCAGCTGCTATCAAAATTGCCATCGCTGCCATCCCCCCATCTACCCACCAATACGGCGTTGACCAGGAAGATTCGGAGTCACCTAAACCCGACCGGCTTTTGTCTGCTTCTGAATAACGATCCAGATACTCGGTTGAGTTCACCCAAATGAGTATTAAAGTCGGAGCTTTCAATAAGCCTGGCCATGGGAAATCGTGTTGAGTGTCGTCTGGCATCGTTATTGCCCAGTAGTCACTTACCTCAGTATTCTCTAAGATTAGATACCGTATTCCGTCAGTGTTGCCTGCGCGAGGAGCGTAGCGAGCGACATCAACCAATTCTTCAGCAGTTCCTAACTCCAAAGGAGATTCTTTGAAATCACGTGTCATGCGCCGTCCCTTTAATAGGCCTAAGACAGCTTTATGTTTTAAATCGGATTTAGGATCCAAGTTTTTCAAGCTTCTCAGCCATTGCCCAAGCGAAAGCAATTACTGCATCTCCCTTTTCAGGCTTGACACCTTCAAAGATTTGTTTCACTTCATGAGAAATTTTATCTGGCTTGAGACTTTCGTGATCAAAGATACAGGATCTTGAGCCGTCACCTAATGCAATGAATTTCCTATCATCGTATGAAAGCGTTGAGAACCCTAACCGTTTAGCGAATCGCCTACCCCAAGCTCGCTCCTCGCCAGAAACTTTATGACCTGGGCGAGGCAATTCATCAGTTAGGTCCTTAAAGATTTCAAATCCGCTAGCTTCAATAATCGTAGTTCCGAAAACAACATCTTCATCAGGGAAAGCCATTAAAGCGCGGTGGTACATTTCTCCCATAAGTGCCCTCAGGGTTGTGTTTCTCTTGTTATTGCGAATAACAGCGCCTAAACCCATGATAACTGAAGGTGTTCCCCCGATTCGCTCAAGAGTACTGAACACAAATCCTCTTAATTTGCCATTTTCTCTTGCGGTCGTTAGAAGAACCCATTCTTCTGTCTGCTTGGAAAGTGTTCCCATTGAAAATGCATTTGGAGATTCTGCAGATAGAGCTTCTAGTTCACCAAGCTCGGCATCAGTGACCGATGTGCAGTCTTTCGTCTCTACTTCGAACCCCATTATCGCCCCAAACATTCATGACCATTCCGGTCGCTATTGACACTTAGTATATTTCAGCCGCTAATTTAAATTTACGCAACTTGAGGAGATCTCTTCCACCTTCAAAGAATTGAATCCGCTCCAAGCAACACGCGAAGTTCTCCCATCAACCCATTGTCTGGGTTCACGCGTGCTTCTGACCCGAGCCAGATTTTCTTTGTACCTACGCGAACATACACATCGCACTCCCCAGGATGTTCGCCCAGCAATGAAGCAAGTTTCTCTAAATGTTTTGTCGTATTCCCACTAGGCGGGATTTGTACTTCTAAAGAGCTAATTTTTGTTTCTTCGTCACTCTTTAACTGTTCAACATCCATACAAATTAATTTGAGTGTTTCATCACGCCTATCAACGCGACCCGTGATTATTACAGGCTGATCGTTGACAAGTTTATGGGCTATTTGACTCATAACCTTTGTAAATACAATCACCTCAACAGCACCCTCTAAGTCCTCTAACGATATATTTGCCATTAGGTCACCTCGAACCGTATATTTCTTGTTCAATTCCGATATGACTCCGCCGACTTTAGCTATTTTCCCCTCTTCCAGAATGCCAAGTCCAGTTGTGGAGGCATCACATTTCCTTCGGATAGCCCCCTCGTACCCTTTTAGTGGATGGTCAGATATGTACCTGCCAAGCATTTCTTTTTCGAAAGCAAGTCGTTGCGACTTATCAAATTCCAAATCTGGGATTTCTATCTTTTCGTTAAATACCTCTGAGTCTTCATCTCTTTTCGTTTCAAAGAGAGTCATAATTCCCATATCCCTCTCCCGCCTTCTTGAAACAGTCTGCTCTACGATTCGTTCGTACACGGATAGCAGTCCCTGCCTTTGATGCCCCATTGAATCGAAAGAGCCAGATTTTATCAAAGCCTCAACTGCTCGTTTATTTAATACCTGTGTATCAACTCGGTTGCAGAAATCGTAGAAATCTACGAATGGTCCGTTTGCGGACCTTTCATCAAGGAGCAAAGCAACGATCCCCTCTCCCACGTTACGAATTGCGGAAAGACCATAGACGATTGCCTTTTCATTTGTCTTGTTCCCTAGGTCGGGATAGTAGTTCATTCCAGCGCGATTAATATCGGGGACGACCACCTCAAGACCCATTAACCGGCATTCATTCAAATAAATTGCTGAATCTTCCTTTTTTCTTCCTTTCACACTTGTCATAAGAGCTGCCATGTATTGGACTGGGAAATGCGTTTTTAAATAGGCAGTCTGGTACGCGATTAACCCGTACCCATAACTATGACTCTTGTTGAATGCATAATCAGCAAATTGAGATATCACTTCAAAGACTTGGGCACTTAGTTTCGCTTCATAGCCCATTGATTCCATACCAGAGGTGAACCTCTCACGCTCTTCTTCCATGGCTTTGCGGATTTTCTTTCCCATAGCTTTTCTTAGCGAATCAGCATCGGCAAGTGAGTAGCCAGCGAATTTTTGCGCTACTCGCATGACGCTTTCTTGATATATCATTAACCCATAGGTATCTCTGAGTAAATCTTCAGCATCTGGGTGGAAATACTCAACTGGTTTCCTATTATTTTTTCTGTCAGCGTAGTCATGGTGCATATTCGCAGCCATCGGTCCTGGCCTGTACAGCGCCACTAACGCTGCGACGTCTTCAAAACTAGAGGGAACTAAAGCTTTCATTAACGAACGCATAGGAGGAGATTCCAGTTGGAAAACTCCTATAGAATCTCCAGCTGCAAGTAGCCTGAATGTTGCTGGATCGTCTAGAGGCACATTATCAATGTCTACTTTGTCACCAGTAGTTTCTTCAATCAATTCTAATGTGTCGGTAATTACGTCAAGATTTCGAAGGCCTAAAAAATCCATTTTTAAAAGACCTAAGTCTTCAACTGACTGCATCTCATACTGAGTTACGACAGGAGCATCTTCTATATCTCTATCTTTCTCTGGTTTTCGCTGGATCGGCAGGTATTCAGTTAATGGCTCTTTGGTGATAACTACTCCCGCAGCATGAATAGAATCTTGGCGGCGGAGCCCTTCAAGTCCAAGAGCTACATCAATTACTTCTTTAACAACAGGATCATTCTCGTACATTTGTCGAAGCTCTACCGATGATTTATACCCATCCAGATATTGTTCATTCTTCTCAAGGCAGGCCCAAAGTGGAGTATCTCGTCCCATAACGGGAGGCGGAATTGCTTTAGCTATCTGATCTCCCACTAAGTAAGGCTTGTCAAGGACCCGCGCCGCGTCACGGACTGCGGCACGACCTTTAATCTGTGAAAATGTTATTATTTGAGCAACATGGTCTCGACCATACTTAGCAGCAACATAACTGATCATCGTATCCCGATAGCGCGAGTCAAAATCCATATCAATATCAGGCATTGAAATTCGCGAAGGATTTAAGAACCTCTCAAACAAAAGGTCATATTTGATTGGGTCTAGATCAGTTATTTTCAAAGCGTAAGCTACAGCGCTACCTGCAGCCGACCCTCGTCCCGGACCCACACGAATTCCTTGTTCGCGAGCGTAACGAATCAGATCCCAAGTGATCAAAAAGTACGCTGAGAAACCCATATCGCTCATCACCCGAAGCTCATATGTCAACCTGTCTGAAATCTCATCGCTAAGCTGGTCACCCCATCGTTCACGGGCACCTTGAAGAGTAAGATGTTGAAGATATTGGTCATCGTCTTGAAATCCGTCCGGTAATGGGAAATCAGGCAATAGAGGTTTACCAAATTCAATTTCGACATTCGCTCTTTCGGCAATCCAAAGTGTGTTATCGCACGCAACTTCAACACTTTTAAAGAGATACCGCATCTCATTGGCAGTCTTTAGGTAATGCTGATCACCATGGAATTTAAATCTATTAGGGTCGCTTATGAGAGCACCAGTCTGCACGCATAACAAAGCATCGTGGGCAATGTGGTCATCCTTATGCGTATAGTGACTATCATTCGTGGCGAGGAGAGGAGCACCGAGCTTAGTTGCAATTTCTATTAACGCTGGATTTGTTTTAACCTGCTCAGGTATCCCATGGTCTTGCAGTTCAACGAAAAGATTATCCTTCCCAAAGATTTCTTGGAGCCTTCCAGCTCGTTCTAGCGCTTCCTTCTCATCTCCTCGCAAAAGGGCTTGCAGAACTTGACCACCTAAACATCCAGTTGTTGCTATTATCCCCTCGCTATGATCATTTAACACTTCCCAGTCAATTCTTGGTTTGTAGTAATAACCCTCCATGAATGCGCGACTTGCTATTTGAATAAGGTTTTTGTATCCATCATTATTCTCGGCAAGGAGAGTTAAATGATAATAAAGCTTCCTGCCTTCATCAGTATTTCCGCCTGAGTCATCAACATTACCTCGGCCTCTCTTAGGGCGTTCATATCGAGAGTCATAAGCCATGTAAGCTTCTGTTCCGATTATGGGCTTTATCCCTTGGTCTTTGCACGCTCTGTAGAAAGGGAGGACCCCATACATGTTTCCATGGTCAGTAATACCTAGTGCAGGCTGTTCATCTTGAACTGCCGCATTTACTAGTTCGTGAAGGCGCGAAGCTCCATCCAGCATTGAGTATTCGGTATGAACATGTAGATGAGTAAATGAATCAGGCACCGTAGTCTATCCAACTTCAAAGGTCTCACATTAAAGAAACAAATTACATATTTGTTATTTAGTGTTTTATCTTTCTACCTCAGGTTTTGAACTTTCGCCAATGGTTAGAGATATGTACCTGGTCGATTTTGTTGATCGTCGCTACTTTCAATGGCAGATTTTCCATTTGGGGCCCCTGGAAGCAATTCCCCACCAGAACGCATCCCCGCTAGTTGCTGTTGCGTCGCCATCTGCTGAGCAAATAAAGTTGCTTGGATTCCTTGAATGAGACCTTCCAACCACCCGACAAGTTGAGCTTGGGCTACTCTCAATTCAGCCTCGCTAGGTATCTCATCGGTGCCGAAAGGGATTGTAATCCTGTCTAGTTCGTCACGAAGCTCTTGCGACAATGCAGATCCTAATTCCTTTACAGAAGTGTCATAGATATCGCGCATCCGGTCTCTACTTCCTTCATCTAATTGGACTTCTCGCAATTCGTCCAACAATTGACGAAGCATTGATCCGACACGCATTACTTTGGCAGGCTGTTCAATAAACTCACCATCGGTGTCTATATCTGGGCTTTCAGGTGAAACTATCTCAGCTTCATCAGCAGCAATGTGTTCTGTCTTCTCTTCCATGGATATATCGTACAGGTTTCCGAAATTATAAACTCTAACTTTTTATCATCGTCATTAAAGGGACATAGGATTCTGCAGTTGTTAACGAACCATGCCTAGCTTTCAGGTCAGGACCTGGTTTACCCTGAGGGACAAACGCTATGGGTTCCCGTGCTACTAAAGCTACATCCCCTATGCGATTTAGTGCTGACGCTGACATCTGCATTCCGAACCATCCCTCATCAAGTACCTGCTCGCTTGTCCTAATCCAAGCAGTCGCGGAGTATAAATCCTCTAAAGCTTCTACTAGCTCTGATTTAGCACCACGTTTAGCGTGAATCCATAGGAAACGGGCCTCACCGGACAATTCCTCAGATAAGTCATCTATCTTTGCATCAAGAGTCACCAGAGAATCCCCGACATCAACCATTCCATGATCCGCAGTGACAATTAACGCAGCCCCTTCAGGAAGAGCGCTGACAGTCCTTCCAATCAAATCATTGATATAACAAATCTCCGAGTCATAAAATTCATTAATCCCATGGATATGCCCAACTTTGTCTAAACCGTCATAATAAGCGTATACGAATTTAGAACCCGCATTTAAAGAGTCACGTATCAACAACGGAATACTGCTTGGTAACCAATAGCCCGAATAGTCCCCTCCACGCAGATGTGCTTCACTAAAACCACTATCTTTGAATTCTGACGGCGAGATGACTGAAGCATTTGAATCCATAAATGGAGTAATAGGTTG
>JASLWO010000064.1 GCA_030740795.1 Acidimicrobiales bacterium
TACCGTCTGCATCTCTTCGGCTGTCTCTGAACAAAGGACATTTATCCCTGAAGGTGTTGGTCGATCCATAGTCGTCACTAGAGTCACATCAGCCCCCCTAATTTTTGCTGCTTTAGCTAACGCGTACCCTTGCTTCCCTGAAGACCGATTAGAAATGTAGCGAACAGGGTCAATAGGTTCTCTCGTGCCTCCTGCTGTTATCAGAAATCGTACTCCTGCAAGATCATTTTTCGTGAGTGCTGTTTCAGCTTCAACAAGAATCTTCTCAACTCCCGCTAATCTACCTTTGCCAATATCTCCACCAGCTAAAATTCCATCTTCTGGTTCTACGACCCGAACGCCTCTCCTACGAAGTGTTTCCAAGTTCTCTTGCACTGCAGGATGTTCCCACATCTCTGTATGCATAGCTGGGCAGATCAGTACTGGTGCGCGTGTTGCTAGAAGGGTTGATGTGAGCAAATCATTGGATATTCCAGCTGCATAGGTTCCAATAAGGTTTGCTGTCGCTGGAACAATCAGAAGCAAATCTGCTTGTTGTCCAAGATTCGTATGGGGAATTGGATTTTGCTCATCCCATAGTGAGCTTTGTACAGGTTCGCTCGCAAGAGCACTTAGCGTTACTTCCCCAAGAAACTTCTTTGCCGCATTTGTCATAATTGGAGAAACGTGAGCCCCAGCATCAACTAGTCTTCTAGAGATCTCTACCGCTTTGTAAGCAGCAATTCCACCCGTTACACCTAATACGACACGTTTTCCAGAGAACATTATTGCCCAATCAACCTATTGCTCGGTTTCTTCTGCCTCTTCTTCAAATTCTTCCATTTCAACGATGGGTTCAGGTTCTCTTTTCTCACCTGCTACTACCTTGTCCTGAATAATCTCTTCAAATGATATAGACAAAGGTTTGGCTATCCCTTCAGCAGGAACCTGAGGGGGAACAGAACCACCCAAACCTCCATCAAGTTGATTCCGGTAAGCATTAATTTGACGAGCTCTTTGAGCAGCTAAAGTGACTAGACGAAATTTAGAGTCCGAGTCTTCCTCACCTTGTTTCATTGACCTTTCAAGCAAACCCTCAATCTTAGGGTAAATCATCGAATTGTTTTCACTCGTCATTGCTTCTCCCATCTACCATCGTAATTTGGCACTGAAAATTTCTTATTTATATCGTAACCTTAACGTCGGCAAATATAACGTTTGAGCCAGCAATTCAAAAAGTTAGTTCAATATCTCATTTAACGGTTTGCATTTATTAAACTTGAAATCTCTTCTATAGTCCGTTCAAGATCATCATTGATAACAATTATCGCTCCTAGATCCGAAGCAATCTGTCGCTCTTTCTCCCCCTCTAAGATCCGTCTTCGCACTTCGTCTTCTGGGTCCCCTCTACCTCGGAGTCTCCTTTCTTGATCCTCAACAGAAGGAGCATCAACGAATATAAGGAGAGCTTCTATTGATTGTTCAACGACTGATAACGCCCCGTTAACATCAATTTCAAGAAGGACGTCAAATCCGTCTGGGGCTTCAGGCAACGGAGTCCCGTAGAGATTCCCATGAAATTCAGTCCACTCAAGAAACCGATTGTCTCCTATAGCTTTTTCAAACTCTTTTCTACTAACGAACACATAACTATCTTCGTCTTCTTCTGAGCGGACTTTGCGCGTAGTCCAACTTTTTGATAGCCAAAGGTTGTCTAATTTTTTTACCAGATATTCAGCGATGGTTCCTTTACCGACCCCACCGGGACCGGAAACGACAATGACCATAGCTAGTTATCAACTAAACTCGGATACGAGGGCAGCTCTTTGTCGATCTCCGAGCCCTCGGAGTCGCCGACTCTCCGCTATCCCAATTTCTTCCATTATCCTTCTAGCCTTAACCTTTCCGATTTTTGGCATGGATTCCAAAATGGCTAAGACCTTGGTTCTGCTAATGATCTCATTTGTATCTGACTTCTCAAGTACATCATTTATATTTAAAGAACCCATTTTTATCAGGGCTTTCAGTTCCGCTCTTACTCGACGAGCTTCCGCTGCCTTTTGTAAAGCAGCTCTTCGTTGGGCATCAGTAAGTTTAGGTGGGGCAGGCATACCTAAATGCTAATTCTCATATGTGGCGGATTGGTGAATACTAATTACTTTTTGGCAGGATTTGGGAGAGTTCCATAATTATCTCTCTAGCTGCCCTTCTGGGGTCAGGTGATTGTG
Source organism: Acidimicrobiales bacterium (assembly GCA_030740795.1). Taxonomy (GTDB): domain Bacteria; phylum Actinomycetota; class Acidimicrobiia; order Acidimicrobiales; family UBA8592; genus UBA8592. The sequence continues at coordinate 2,208 of JASLWO010000064.1, forward strand.
TTACAGCTCGCCCTATTACGAGCAAATTAGCTCCCTGTTCCAGAGCCCCCAACGGAGTAGCGATATTAGCTTGATCATGGGAGTCGACACCAGCTGGTCTGATCCCAGGAACGACAAAATCTAATTCAGGTATTTCTTCCGAAGCTTCCGGTAAATTTTTTGCGGAACAGACCACCCCCCGGCATCCTGAATCTTTTGCTATATGAAAACGTTCTTTCATCAAATCCATTGGAGTTTCTTTCTGACTTGTGAGAATAGTGACACCTAGCGCTATTGGGGTTTCAAGCCCTGCGTTTCCCGCACCTTCATTAAGACCTCGAACCCCTGCTTCAACCATTTCTCTCCCTCCAGCAGTATGTAAGGTTAGGTAATCTATCCCTAGCGATCCCAAGACCCGTGCAGCCTTTTCTACCGTATTGGGAATATCATGCAGTTTCAGATCTAGGAAGACTTTATATCCCATCTCGGTTAGCGTTCCAAGTATGTCTGGTCCAGCTGCGCTAAAAAGTTCTAAACCGACTTTTGCAACTCCAAAGTAGGGCTGTAAATCTCTTGCCAAACGAACTGCTACCACTAAGTCATCAACGTCTAGCGCAAGAGCTAATTTTTTTGTGATCTCTGGCTTAATTTCAGTTTCTTCTTCCATGCTTTCCTATTCCGTGTATCTTATTCAGGTTTGCTGTTGTGGGCGCTCCCCACGATTTCTCTAAGGTTGCTTATCTCATTATCCTCGCACCACTTCAATAAATCTTTGATGACCTTCTCAGATATTTTTGGATTAGCGAAATTCGCGGTGCCTATTTGAATCGCTGTTGCTCCTGCCATCAAGAATTCAAGAGCATGATTTGCTGATGCAATCCCCCCAACTCCAATTATCGGAAAATCCGGTAAAGCTTGATGAACTTCGTATACCGATCTGATTGCAACAGGGCGAATAGCTGGCCCGCTTAGACCTCCTCCGCCTGCACCTAGCTTCGGAGCTCTTTTATCAACATCTATAGCCATTCCCATCAACGTATTAATCAAGGTGACGGCATCAGCGCCAGCATCCTTAACTGCTACCGCCACTTCAACGAGGTTGGTCACATTGGGGCTTAGCTTCGCCCAACGTGGTACTGAAATGCTCTCTGTGGCTTCTATAACTAATTTTGCAGATTCAGGTGAGTGGGCAAACATCTTCCCGCGATTCTCTATGTTTGGGCAAGAAATATTTAACTCAACAGCTATTACTTCGGGAGGAAGGTCCGTGCATAGAGCTGCCGCCCCTGAGTAATCATCTAGCGTGCGACCCCAAATACTAAGAACCACCTTGGTTCCATGTGTGACCAAGCTAGGAAGAATTTCTTGGATCCAGTAACTAAGTCCGGGACCTTGAAGACCAACGCTATTTAGCATTCCCGATGGTGTTTCATGGAGACGAGGTGCTTTATTTCCTTCCCATTCGAATACAGCGAGGCTTTTCACGATGAAGGCTCCTACAGAAGCAAGATTAATTGATGAAGACAGTTCAGTTCCGTGACCAGCTGTGCCTGAAGCCAACATCACTGGATTCTGAAGAGTAGTTTCACCGATTTCAGTTAGTAGCGGTTGGTAAGTTTCGGGATTCATTATTTCTGCTCCGATAGTCTTTCAGTCAAAATCTAGTTTTGATTGTTTTAGTGACTGCGAATAATGGAAATGCTGCAATGGTCGAACTTTAAGCGGATGCGTTCTCCAATCCACTAGACCTTTTGCTAAGGCCAAACCAGAAGAAGCTGTTGTCAAGAGAGGAACTCCTCGCTCTCCAGCTGCTTTACGTATGTGAGCTCCATCTGCACGTGGCCCACGCCCGCGAGGAGAATTGATAACAAGACCGACTTTCCCTGATTCAATAAGCTCAAGTGCAGTTATTCCACTTTTATCTCCCAATTTTGCGACAACATCAGTTACTTCAATCTTATTTTCACTTAGAACTGCTGCAGTGCCGCTGGTAGCAGCAATTGTAAACCCTAATTGGGTTAATAACTTTGCCGTTTCAACTCCGATTTCCTTATCTCGGTCAGCAACCGAAAGAAATACGGTTCCATTTTCAGGTAGCGACATTCCCGCAGCGATTTGGCTTTTTACGAAAGCTAGACCGGGAGTTATATCTATCCCCATGACCTCTCCGGTTGAGCGCATTTCAGGACCTAGTATCGCATCAGTTTCAGGGAATCTATTAAATGGGAGGACAGCTTCTTTAACAGCTGTATGGGAGTGGGGTTTGCTTCCCACTAGCATCCCATTTTCTCTGAGATCGCTTAGAGTCTCGCCAAGCATTACTCGGGCTGCGACTTTTACCAGAGGAACTCCTATAGCTTTGGATATAAATGGGACAGTTCTTGACGCACGAGGATTTGCCTCTATGACAAAAACTGTTTCAGAATTTCCTATTTTTTTGACAACAAATTGAATATTGACTAATCCAATCACTGCTAAGCGGTCAGCTATGAGGGTGGCATACTCCTCGAGAGTGGCAATTGTTGTTGTGCTGAGACTAACAGGAGGGGTCATGCAAGCACTGTCGCCAGAATGGACACCTGCTTCTTCCACATGTTCCATGATTCCCCCTATTAGAACTTCGCCATTCACGTCTCGAATAGCATCAACGTCAACTTCTGTAGCGTCTTCAAGGAATCTGTCTATTAGAACTGGTCTTTCCGAAGAGAGTCCTCCTTCTTTCCCCAAACTTCCCTCAGAGCTCAACTCATACATTGCATCTTCCAATTGTTCTTTGTCATAAACAATGCTCATTGCTCTCCCACCCAAAACATATGAGGGTCGGATGAGAACTGGATACCCTACTCTCTCCACAACTGCTACTGCATCCTCAAAGGTTACGGCTGTACCGCCTGGTGGTTGAGGTATCTCTAATTGATTACAAACTGAATTCCATCTTTCTCTGTCTTCCGCCAAATCAATAGAATCTGGAGGGGTCCCTGAGATCAACTCCGGAGGCAGCGAAGAAGCTAGTTTGAGTGGTGTTTGTCCTCCTAAACTGACAATTACCCCAGCAATGCCTGGTCCATTAGCAGCTTTAGCTGATTCCTTCTCTACATCCAAAACATTTTTAACATCCTCTTCAGTTAACGGCTCAAAGAAAAGCCGATCGCTTGTGTCATAGTCAGTTGAAACAGTTTCGGGGTTGCAGTTAATCATTATTGTTTCGTATCCGATTTCACTTAAAGCGAAACTGGCATGAACGCAGCAATAGTCAAACTCAATACCCTGACCGATACGGTTTGGTCCAGAACCTAGGATGATCACTTTTGGTTTTTCGGATTTGGTAACTTCGCACGTATCTTCATACGTTGAATAGTGGTATGGGGTATTTGCTTCAAATTCAGCGCTACATGTGTCAACAGTTTTAAATACAGGAATGATGCCTGAATCTGTTCGTCTCTTTCGGACTTCATCGCTACTAACACCCCATAAGTAGGAGAGTTGGTTATCGCTGAACCCAATCCTTTTTGCCCGACGTAGATCCTTGTTCGTGATGCTCTCGTGGTTCACAGTTTCCAAGAATCGGCGTTCTTCTACGATTATCTCCAATTGATCAATAAACCATGGGTCTATCAAGGTTGCTTCATGGATCTTTTCAACCTTTACCCCTCGATAGAGAAGTTCTCCTATTTGAAATATTCTTGCTGGAGTTGGAGTCATTACAGCTGAAAGTAAATCTGTGTCGTTGAAATTCGCGAAATCTTTTTCTCCGATATCGGCATTGAGTCCGTCTCGACCAAGTTCAAGCGACCGGAGACCTTTCTGGAGAGACTCGGGAAAGGTCCGTCCTATTGACATGACTTCGCCGACTGACTGCATTTGTGTCCCCAGTACTGCTTTCGTACCGGGGAATTTTTCGAACGCCCATCTAGGGATTTTTGTAACGACGTAATCAATCGTTGGTTCGAAACTCGCTGGTGTTTTTTTAGTTATATCATTTGGGATTTCATCTAAGGTATAACCCATAGCTAATTTGGTAGCGATTTTAGCTATAGGAAAACCTGTAGCTTTTGAAGCTAGCGCAGAAGATCTACTCACCCGAGGGTTCATTTCGATTATAACAAATTCGCCATTTTCTGGGTTTACAGCGAATTGGACATTTGAACCTCCGGTCTCTACCCCGACCCTTCTCATACATGCAAATGCGGCGTCTCGTAATTGTTGGTATTCAACATCTGACAAAGTTTGGGAGGGGGCTACTGTTATTGAATCTCCCGTATGGACACCCATTGGGTCAAAGTTTTCTATCGTGCATACCACTACGCAGTTATCGGCTTTGTCCCTCATAACTTCTAGCTCGTACTCTTTCCAGCCTTTTATTGATTGCTCTATCAATATTTCATTTATCGGGCTTGCTGCCAGCCCATTTGAAGCAAGGCGGGTAAATTCTTCAGAGTTCTCTGCAATACCTGTCCCCTTGCCTCCGAGTATGTAAGCCGGACGAACTATCACGGGCAAACCGATATTTTTAACAATGCCTTCTGCTTCGTCCATACTGTGCGCGACGCCGCTTGTAGGAACCGATAGGCCTATTTCTATCATCGCCTCTTTGAATTTCGCTCGATCTTCTGCAGTAGCGATTGCTTTAGCATCGGCTCCTATAAGTTCAACTCCGTATTTTTGCAAAACACCTTCTTGCTCAAGCTCCATAGCTAAATTAAGAGCAGTTTGTCCACCAAGTGTTGGAAGTAGCGCATCAGGATTTTCTTGGGCAATTATTTCTGTTAATACTGGAGCGGAGAGAGGTTCGATGTATGTAGCATCGGCGAAATCCGGATCTGTCATTATTGTTGCTGGATTTGAGTTCGCTAGTACGACTTCATACCCCTCTTCTTTAAGGACCCTACATGCTTGTGTCCCCGAGTAATCAAATTCGCATGCTTGACCTATCACTATTGGTCCCGACCCTATTAGAAGCACTTTTTTGATGTCATTACGTTTAGGCATTTGTACCGCCATCTCTGTCTTCCATCAGACTTTCAAATTCTTTAAATAAGTAGGCGCTGTCATGGGGTCCGGGTCCAGCTTCAGGGTGGTGTTGGACGCTGAAAGCAGGTGCGGTCCTTAACCGTATGCCTTCGCAACATCCATCATTTAAATTTACGTGAGTTATTTCGGCCTTACCTTTAACGGAGGCTGCCTCAACTGCAAAATTATGATTCTGGCTTGTTATTTCAATAATTCCTGTTTGAAGGTTTTTGACTGGATGGTTTCCTCCATGATGTCCGAAGGGCATCTTTTTGATAGTCCCTCCAATAGCTAAGCTCAACAGTTGGTGCCCAAGGCAAATAC
>JASLWO010000065.1 GCA_030740795.1 Acidimicrobiales bacterium
CTCCAACCGCAGGGTTGCACCTCACCGAAGAAACTCTTGAACAGTGCTTAAATCTCGGGGTTCAAGTAACGAAACTAGAACTAAGCGTTGGAATCGGGACGTTCCGTCCCATCTCTACTGAAAAAATAGAAAATCATATAATGCATGGAGAAAGCTACGCCTTAAGCGAAGATACCTGGGCTCTTTGCAAACAGGCTAAACGCGTTGTGGCAGTGGGAACTACAGTAGTACGCGCTTTAGAGTCGGTAGCGATTACAGGGAAACTTGTGGGACGTACTGACCTATTTATCGCACCTGGCTTTGAATTCAAAATCGTTGACGCGTTAATGACAAATTTTCATTTGCCCAGATCTAGCCTACTTGTGATGATCGACGCTTTCGTCGGGAAACGTTGGAAAGAGTTGTATCGCATTGCTTTAAAAGAAGATTATCGGTTTCTCTCGTTTGGCGACGCTATGTTTGTTGAGCGACCAAAATGAATAATTCCCTACTATGGAATTTGGAACTGCAGAATGACGTTTGAAACAACACTAAGATTTTCCGTTCTTGCTAAAGATGGTGACGCTCGGGTATGTGAGCTATCAACAGATCGCCATGTCTTGCAAACTCCAATATTTATGCCTGTAGGAACAAGAGGATCGGTTCGAACGATAACCTCTGAAGACCTAGAAGAACTCGGAGCTGACATTATCCTAGGGAACACATATCATCTTATGCTCCGACCTGGGGCAGAACTCGTAAACCAGTTTGGGGGTTTGCATGGTTTCTCCAATTGGAAACGGTTGATTCTGACCGACTCGGGCGGATACCAAGTATTTTCCCTAGAACCAGATGTTGACGACGATGGAGTCACATTTAAATCCACTTATGACGGAAGTTTCCACAGATTAACTCCTGAAATAGCTGTTGAATTACAAAATGCTTTGGGTTCAGATATACAAATGGCATTAGATGTTTGTCCGCCTCTTCCTGCGAAAAAAGCCGTTGTGAAACTTGCTGCAGATCGGACACATAAATGGGCTTTAAGAGCACGCAGACACTTTCTGAACCTAAGAAACGATCAACCAGGGGACCGAGCGCAATTCGGGATTGTCCAAGGAGGTCTTGATCTGGATCTTAGAAAACAATCAGCAGAACAGATCGTAGGAATAGGATTTGATGGCTATGCAATAGGGGGTTTGTCTGTAGGGGAAACGCGAGAAGAGATGCTTGAACCGATGTACGAAAGCACTAAACATATCCCTCTAGAAAGACCTAGGTATTTCATGGGCTTAGGGGATCCCGCAGGTTTAGTCGAAGCTATTTCTTCGGGTATAGACATGTTTGATTGTGTTTGGCCAACACGATTAGCTAGACATGGAACTGCCTTGACAATGCAAGGTCGAATTAATCTTAGTGCAGCCAGATACGCCAAGAGTGATGGACCCATTGACCCTGAATTTACTAAGAACCCAACATCGCAATGGTCAAGAGGATATATACGCCATCTTCTATCTGTAGGTGAGCCGGTAGCCGGGCGAATCCTAACTCTCCATAACCTCGCTTGGACTTTTGACTTCATGCGAAGGGCAAGAGAATCAATTATTAACGGTCAATTCATGGAATTTCGAAAAAAAACCCTTGAAATATGGGGCTGATTATCAGTATTTCGTAATGTGAAAGAGATCCTTTAGGTATCTGAAGTTTGTCACGGTAACCTTTGGAACGAACCAACTAACGCTAGGACACGCAAATGGGCCTTCTATTTCTTCCAATTTTATTCCTTCTGATGTATTTCATGATTATGCGCCCACAACAGAAGCTAAGAAAAGAACAAGCTCAAATGCTTTCAAGAGTAGATGTAGGCGATGACGTCCTCACTGATTCGGGAATCTATGGGACCATAAGCGATCTGGATGGCGGAACTGTTTTTCTAATGATTTCCGATGGTGTTGAAATAAAAATAAGCAAATCTAACATCGCGAAGTTGATCTCTTACGAACCCTACGATGATGTTGCGGACGAGGCGTAGGCATTTATAGGTCTTGGCAGCTACGACATGAAACGACAAGTTCTTTTTCCGATAATAGGCATTCTTGTTATCGTAGGTGGGCTATTAGCATGGTCCATCGCCGCAGGAAATAGTGTCCTTCTGGGCTTAGATCTTGAAGGTGGAGCAGAAGTTGTCTTAGAACCAGCTGAAGACATAGAACTTACCGGAACAGCTTTAGATGAAGCACTTGACAGGTCAGTTGAGATTATCAGGAATCGCGTAGATGGTTTGGGAGTAGCTGAGCCAGATATCACTAGGCAATCAAATCGAATAGTAGTTCAGCTGCCAGGAGTTGAAGACCAGCAACGCGCACTTGAAGTTGTAGGACAAACTGCTGAACTCCGTTTCAGACCTGTTTGCGCGATATTGCCGCCAGTGCCCATTGAAGTTGACGGAAACCCAACATCAGGGAACGACGGTGAAAACGAAGGACCAGTAGGGTTACTTCCTTCAGATGAGGATGCCCCTCCTGAGGAAGGTCCTCAATCAGATGCCAACGAAGATAATAACGCGGCAACACCTATCGGGATAGGATGCGAAAACCTTGGTTTCACGCAAAACGATGCTCTGGGAATGCCAAACACTGTCGCTGATGATGATATTGCCGAGAACCCAGTTATTCTTCCGCTATTAGATTCTGAAGGTAACCCATACCAGCGGCTACTTCTTGGAAGAACGATGCTTACAGGAGCTGCTCTTGAAACAGCTGATGCAAGTTTCGCAGGACTTGAATGGAGCGTCTTTCCTACCTTTCGATCAGGCGAGGAAGGAATTGACCTCTTTAATGCAGCAGCAAATGCTTGTTACAACCGCCAACCAATCTGCCAAGTCGGACAATTGGCTATCGTCCTTGATGGAGTAATTGAATCTGCACCAACTGTAAATACGCCTTATTTCGAGCGAGATCAAATAGTCATTAGCGGCAATTTCGATCAAACTCGTGCTGAAGACACTGCCTTGGTATTACGCTACGGATCGTTACCTCTTGAGTTCGGTGATCCAACCGACCCAACTAGTGGTAGTAGAGTGCGACTTGTTTCGGCAACCTTAGGGCAGGATGCGTTAGACGCTGGGGTAGTAGCGGGACTAGTAGGATTAGCCCTCGTAGCGCTCTACATGTTCGCTTATTACAAACTTCTAGGTGTAGCGGCAATGCTCTCTCTCGCTATTTCCGGAACAATGCTTTGGGTAATGATTTCTTGGCTCTCAGAGACAAGAAGCTACGCTTTGACCCTTGCCGGAGTCGTTGGACTTATAGTCTCAATCGGAACTTCATTAGATTCTAATGTTGTTTATTTTGAACACTTAAAAGAGGATATTCGTAACGGGCGAACATTAAGGTCGGCAGTAGACCAGGCTTTCCCAGTCGCATTTAAAACCATCTTTTGGGCAAACCTAGCTTCGCTGATCGGCGCAGCCATCCTATATTGGCTAACAGTAGGTTCAGTTAGAGGGTTTGCACTCATGCTCGGCTTAGCATCAATTCTTGACCTTCTTGCTACGTATTTCTTTATTCGCCCTGTTGTGAAATTCCTTGGGATGCAAAAGCTACTACAGAACCGCCCTTGGCTAAGTGGCCTTCCAACTGAAGAAACGGCGGAACAAAAATGACTCTCCTAAAGAGAATGTACCGAAACGAAACGGAAGTACCTTTCTCAAAGCTATGGAAATCAATCACCTTATGCTCTCTTGCAGTGCTGATCTTGTCAGTGGGGGGAATCGCATTTCGTGGACTCAACTTAGGTCTTGAATTCGAAGGTGGAGGAGCGTGGGAAGTACCAGCTGAGAATATAGAAGCTGAAGAAGTAAGAGATGCACTTCGCCCATTAGGTCTTGCAGATGCGAGAATCCAGACAGGTGGAGGCGTATTACGTGTCCGGACAGAACTTTCAAAGGTGACTCAGACTGCCTTGGATTCCGGAGAAGAGAGTGACCCAATAGTCGCTCAAGTAACCACAATCCTTGCGCAAATAACGGGTCAAGAAGAAACAGCAGTTAGCGTTTCAACGGCGGGACCTTCATGGGGTGAAGAAATTACAAATAAAGCAATTAATGCGTTAATTGTCTTCTTCATAGTCATTGCCCTCTACATAACGATCAGACTGCGTTGGGAAATGGCTGTCGGGGCTCTTGTAGCCGTAGCGCATGACATCGTGATAACCGTAGGAATCTACGCCATATTCCAGTTCGAAGTAACACCACCAACAGTCATAGCCTTTCTGACTATCATGGGGTATTCCCTATATGACACTCTTGTAGTTTTTGACAAAGTGAGAGATAATGAACATCTTCTATCTAACGCCAAACTTTCATATACAGAAGTTGTAGAAAAAGCTTTGAATCAAGTATTCATGAGATCTGTAAATACGAGTATCACTTCAATACTCCCAGTAGTTTCTGTGCTTGTTGTTGGCTCAGGGATCATGGGTGCAGTTACATTGCGAGAGTTTGCTCTAGCGCTACTCATCGGTCTTATCATTGGAACATTCTCTTCCTTGTTTATAGCCGCTCCTTGCGCCACTGTTCTTAGAAATAAATTTGGTGATGAGGATTCCGATAAACGTTCATACAGGCTTAGCGAAGCGGTGAGGCGCCGAAAGAAATCCAGTATCCCGACAGCATCCACTCCATCAAACCCCGCCATTCCTCCACGCCCAAGAAAGAATAAACGCAGGTAGAAGTAGTCGATGGCTGAAGCTGGACTAGATCTAAAAACGTTCATAAGAACAGTTCAAGACTTTCCTACTCCTGGAATTGAATTTAAAGATATATCTCCTCTGCTAGCAGAGGCAAAGGCGTTTGCTCAAAGCATTGAAATGATCGCACGCCATTATGAGAAAGAGAAGATCGATTATGTGGCCGGAATTGAAGCACGCGGATTTATCATTGCTTCAGCTCTTTCTTTAAGACTTCAGACTGGCCTGTTGCCAATTAGAAAAAGAGGGAAACTTCCGGGTCCCGTGATCACTTTAGATTATGAACTTGAATACGGGTCAGCTGCTTTGGAACTTCAAAAGAGCTCCATTCCAGAGGACGCAAAAGTTCTTATCGTTGATGATGTACTTGCTACAGGGGGAACAGCTGAATGCGCGGGGAGATTAATAACCTTAGCCGGAGGAAAGATCGTCGGGTTCGCATTTCTAATCTCCTTGGAGTCCCTAGAGGGGAAAAAGAGGATCGCCAATTATGAAGAGCTAACTATCCTGAGATACGAGTAGGGTGATGACTGGAGTAGGCTAGAACCATGAGCTTACCGTTAACCAAAATCAGCCTATGGGACAGAATTGAAGAAGATCCGTCCGCGGAGCTTAACCTCGTCCTTGAACTGTTTGAAGAACACCACCCCCAACAAAGTTCAAGACTTATTAAAGAAGCGCACGAGTCAGCGCGTTCAGCTCATAACGGACAAATTAGAAAATCAGGTGATGCATATATCACCCATCCAGTAGCTGTTGCAGAAATAGTCGCATCACTGGGACTTGACGAAGCGACAATCGTAGCAGCGCTTTTGCATGACACCGTAGAAGACACAGGAGAAGCATTAGGAGAAATTAAAGGAAAATTCGGTCAAGATGTAGCGACAATAGTTGATGGAGTGACCAAACTAGACAGAATAAAGTTTGATACTAAAGAAGCACAACAAGCTGCATCAATGCGGAAAATGCTTGTTGCCGTAGCTAAAGATCTTAGAGTGCTTCTGATTAAACTTGGAGACCGCTTGCATAACATGCGAACAATCGCTTCCCTTCCCAAGTGGAAACAACAACGAATCGCTACGGAAACATTAGATATATATGCTCCATTAGCGCATAGACTCGGAATGCAAGGTCTCAAAAATGAGCTAGAGGACCTCGCATTTGCGGCACTACACCCAAAATGGTACGCCGAAATTGATCAAATGGTCGCCGCTCGAGCACCGGAAAGAGACTTGTATCTAGCTCAAGTACTGGCAGATATTAAGTCCCGATTGGATGAATTGCTTATTGGCGCTGAAGTCCATGGTCGCCCCAAACACTTTTGGAGTATTTATGAAAAAATGGTTTTGAAAGGTAGAGAATTCGACGAAATTTACGACCTCATGGGTATACGCGTGATCGTAGATTCCGTTAAGGATTGTTACGGAGCGCTTGGATCAATTCATGCAACATGGCACCCAGTGCAAGGCAGATTCAAAGATTACATAGCGATGCCAAAATTCAATTTATATCAATCCCTGCACACAACCGTTATCGGACCTCAAGGGAAGCCATTGGAAGTGCAAATACGAACACGTGACATGCATCACCGAGCTGAACACGGTGCCGCCGCCCATTTCGGATACAAAGAAAAAGCAGACCAAAATGAATATATGTGGTTTTCGAGAATCGTTGATTGGCAAGAGGAAACCGAAGACCCTCTTGAATTTATGACGAACCTAAAAATGGATCTTGATCAAGATGAAGTGTTTGTCTTTACACCAAATGGTGAAGTTGTCACTCTAGAAGCGAAAGCTACACCAGTGGACTTTGCATATACTATTCACACTGAGGTGGGTCACGCGTGCAGAGGGGCAAGAATAAATAATCGACTTGTTCCTCTAGATACGGTTTTGCGATCTGGGGACACCGTGGAGATTCTGACCAGCAAAGTTGAAGAAGCTGGCCCTTCACAAGATTGGCTACGATTCGCTAAAACCCACAAGGCAGCCTCAAAAATACGGCAATGGTTTACGCGAGAACGCAGAGAAGATGCAATTGATGCCGGACGAGAAGTTCTAGCTGAGTGTCTTAGAAAAGAAGGTTTACCAGCTTACCAGTTATTGAAAAGTGAAACCCTTAAAGAAGTATGTGAGTTTTTGAATTACGCAGAACCAGAATCCTTATTCGCTGCAATCGGCGAACAATATGTATCGCCAAAGAGTGTCGTCGGAAGGTTCCATGCGACACTTGAAAAAACAGGAGCAGCACAGGGAATGGCTGCTACTCTGCCCACTCATCGCGAAAGGCAAGTAGGTCGGGCGAAAAGGAGACGCGAGAACTCTGTTGGCGTTATTGTCGAAGGGGTCGATGATGTAATGATTAGGTTAGCGAAATGCTGCACCCCAGTTCCTCCAGACGAAATTATGGGGTTCGTTACTAGAGGAAGAGGCGTTTCAATTCATCGGAGTGACTGCGCAAATGGAGTTGCATTAGCTACAGGGCACGCCAACCGGCTTATTGATGTTGAATGGGATGATGATAGTGATGGGGCATTTGCGGCATCAATTGAAGTGAAAGCCTTCGACCGGACTCGACTCCTTGGAGATGTTTCAACTATTCTTTCCGATGCGCGCGTCAACATTATTTCAAGTTCCACACGAACGGGAACTGACCGCATAAGTATCATGAATTTTGAATTTGAGCTCGGAGACAGCCGACATTTAGATTGGTTGCTTAGCCTTATTAGACAAGTTGACGGAGTCTATGACGCTTATCGAATACTTCCAGGAAGCACGAAAAAGAAGTCCCTCAAAAAATGATGATGATTGGCAGTCAGTCTTCATCTCAGTCATAGTAGAGAATGAATCAATGACCTATAGAACATGTACAGAATAAACTTCAAAATTATTGAAAAAAAGGGCTACAGGATTTCCGAAGTTAACCGTTTCCTAGCTAAATCAAGAGCGGAAGGTGCGGAGAAAGGTAGTAAAAACACCGTAGAGGAAATAGAGAACGTTCGCTTCTCTATCACGATAGGGAAAGGGTATGACCCAAAAGAGGTAGACACTTATTTAGATGAAATGATTAGAACTCATCACCAGGCATGGACCAGCATTAAAGAGAACGAAAACAATTATTTTGAAACAGCTAAAAGTTCAGATCAAGGAACTAATGGAGACGGCAATAACCAAGCTTTCACCATTTCAAGTAATCGTCTCCGAGAGTTAACTCCGCCAGTAGTAGATGGAATCGGCTATGACACTACAGAAGTAGATAATTTTCTCAAACAAGTCGCTGATTCTCTCCGCGTATTTGAAGAAAAATCTGGGAAAGCATTACATCAATTAAAAGCTGATCAATACATGGAAAACGGTCAGTCACCACGACTTCTGACTGCTGATCAAATTCGTTGGGCTTTATTCACTGTAAATGATGGTGGGGGTTATGATATGCGTGGGGTAGATGCTGCAGTAAACCGACTTGCAGACGTATTAGATTACCACTGGAAAAGAAAAGACTAGTTTCGCTTACGGTTTGAATCACTGATTTAAATAGCACCGATAGGAGTTGAGGCACTGTAGTCTTGCCACATGAGTAAATCACGTTTTCAAACTCCTCGAGGAACTCGCGATATTCTTGCCCCAGAAACGGATCACATCAGATTCCTCTTAAGAAACTTTGAAGATTTGCTCTTAGCATCTGGTTATGGACAAATCATTTCACCGATTTTTGAGGATATAGGAGTGTTCCAGCGAATCGGAGAAAGCACGGAAATCGTCACTAAAGAAATGTTTGATTTTTTTGATAAAGACGCGAAAAATCCTCAACACTTAGCACTTCGACCAGAGTTGACAGCGAGTATATGTCGGGCATTTGCGCAACACCGACCGATAACTCCATGGAAAGTCTGGTACATGGGTCCTCAATTTCGTTACGAGAAACCCCAGGCAGGTCGCTATAGGCAGTTTCTTCAAGTTGGAGCAGAAGTGCTTGGCACACCAGATTCTGCAGCAGATGTAGAAATAATTTCATTGGCATGGAGTTTTTTCAAAGATATTGGACTAAAGAAAACAAAATTATTAGTCAATTCGCTAGGTGACACCAAAAGTCGAAATCTTTATAACGACGAACTGATTAAATATTTGGATACCCGAAAGGAAGATTTAAGTAAGCAGTCTCTTATTACTTTCGACAAAAACCCATTACGGGTACTTGATTCTAAACGGGACGAAGATCAAGAAATTATAGAAGAAGCGCCACTAATGGAGTCTTTCTTGAGTGAAGAGAGCGCTCAACATTTCAGTGAGGTTAAAGAAGGCTTACAAACGATTGGTGTCCCATTTGAGATTTCCCCTCGGTTAGTGCGAGGTTTAGACTATTACACTAGAACGACCTTTGAATTCATCTCTCCAAGTCTAGATACGGCTCAAAACGCTATTGGTGGTGGAGGACGTTATGACGGACTGGTTGAAACGCTTGGAGGTCCACCAACGGAAGGTATAGGCTTTGCTTTAGGAATTGATCGAACGCTCCTCGCTTGCGCAGCAGAAGATACAATATTGGATAGCGCATCAGGGATAGATGTTTTTGTCGTTGATACAGCTGGAGGTCAAGAAGCACTCCTGATTACTGAAGAGCTTCGCAAGTTAAGGATCAGGAGTGACAGGAGTTTCGATAACCGATCAATGAAAGCACAAATGAAAGCTGCTGATAGATCAGGTGCTGCGTATGCGATCATCATCGGAACTGATGAACTTGAGAAAAAACAGGTTACCCTTCGAGACTTGCGAGGCGAAGGAAAACAAACGCTCATACCCCGTGAAACGATAGGTAATAATCTACTAACGATT
>JASLWO010000066.1 GCA_030740795.1 Acidimicrobiales bacterium
TGAACGATATCAAAACTATTGTCTTCGAAATCCAAACTGTAAGCATCCCCGATTCGGAATGAGCAATTATCCAAATTAGATGCTCGGTAGTTTTCTTGAGCTTTTTTAATGATCGCTTCGGATGCATCAATTCCTATTACATTTCCAAACCTCAATTTCTCGGCGAACTCTAACGTTATGTTTCCTGGTCCGCACCCAACATCTAACAAGGTACTTTCAGGCTTCAGATATGGTTTGAGATATTTTGCTGAATTCTCAATTGTTCGCCATGTATGTGAACGTAATACAGATTCATGGTGCCCATGAACGTAAACATCGCTCATATTAAATCGGCAGCACTTTACTACCTGTGTCCGTGTTATATAGCGGTCCGGAATCATTTCTTTTCATAAGTTACATTTATGATAGTCGTAAGAACATCAACATCAGAGAACAAGTGATAACGGATCGACTTCTGTGTAATCTCTAAATAAGCGGAGTTACTATTAAATGCAAGGAAGTTCAAGACTTGTCTTACGATTACATCACGTCAAATCGGGAAGTTTGGAATCAGTGGGCAAAGAACTATGTTGCAGCTGGACAAAAAGCATGGGCAAATGATCAACCTCTATGGGGAATTTACGGGATACCTGAGTCAGAGGTTGGGTTACTGAAATCTTTTCATGGTGGTGACGTGGTCGAGTTGGGATGTGGAACCGCCTATATCTCTGCTTGGTTGGCTCGGCGTAACGGACGACCGGTCGGTATTGACAATTCGCCTGCCCAATTAAAGACAGCTGCCAGATTTCAAGAGCAGTTTGAAGTCAGATTCCCTCTTATCCATGGTGATGCAGAGCAACTACCATTTAAGGACGAGAGCTTCGACTTCGCTATTTCAGAATACGGTGCTGCTATCTGGTGTGACCCCTACCAATGGATCCCCGAGGCGGCACGGGTACTGCGACCTGGGGGCCATCTAGCTTTCCTAGGGAATTCGGCGCTATTGATGTTATGCGTCAGCGATGATGACGAGACTCCTGCCAAAGAAAGCCTGCTACGGCCACAACTAGGTATGCATAGGTTTGAATGGCCCGATGACCCAGGAATACAATTCCACATCTCTCATGGTGAACTTATAGATCTTCTCCGGTCCTGCCAGTTGGAAATCATCGAACTCATTGAGTTGTATCCCCCTGCCGATACTGAGGAGACAGAGTATGCGTTTGTGAATCTAGAATGGGCGCAAAAATGGCCTTACGAAGAAGCGTGGATTGTCCGCAAAACAGATTGAAGAAGCCGAATTCCCCAACCTAATGATTCATCTCAATTAGGTGATTCTAAGTAACGAAATTATGCTTACCGGTGACACTTAGGAGAGATATTATGAAACGTTTGTTGCTAGGTCTGCCAATCCTTTTATTAGTTTCAATGAGTTTGTTTTCTTGTGGCGGAAGTGACGGTGAACAGTCGTCATCTTCTAGTGCTCAAACCACCGAAACCAGTTCTGATACGAGCAGCGAAGAATCTGAGGCGGAACCTGCTGAAGATCAGGAAGAAACTGTAGAAGAAACAAGTGAAGATCAGGAAGAAACTGTAGAAGAAACCACACCAGTAGAAGAAGAGGAAGAGGAAAGAATTGCTTCAGATGTGGGAGTCACTGAAGATAAAATAACTATTGCTGTAATCATCGCTGATCTGTCAGGACTTCGCGATATCGGCTACCCTCTTCCCGATGGTTTAACGAATGAAGCATTATCCGGTCGCATAGGAACCTATCTTGAGGATTGGAATGAAGCAGGTGGAATCAACGGCCGCACGTTTGAAATGGTTGAGATCACATGGAATCCACTAGATGCGGCGACAATGGAAAATGCGTGTACGGAAGCGACCCTCGATAATGAGGTGTTCCTTGTCGTGAATTCTTCGGGGTTTAATCCAGCGTATGTGCCATGTTTCACTGAAGACAATGACACAGTGTTCCTTCTAGGCGATAAGGCACCGCAATACATGTTTGATGCAGCCCCTGACAGGCTCTTTGGGTTCTTCCCACCTGGAGAAATAGCTGCGGTGCAAGCTGGGAGAATTTTTTTAACTGAAACCGATTTAGCCGTAGGTTCAAAGATCGGGATACTCGAGCCAAATAACCCAGCGGCCCAAGCGGCTTCCGTAGAAGTTAAAGACATGTTGGAAGATGCAGGCTTTGAAACAGTTACTATAACGATCAATACAGCATCTGGTGATAACGCCGCTTCTAATGCAGAAGCAGCAGCATCAGTATCTCAATTCAACGCCGAAGGCGTTTCGGAAGTATTCGTTTTGTTAGGTTTCATCCAAACAGATGGTTTCTTCGGGGAAATTGAAGCCCTTGATGTTTCTTGGGGTAGAACGCTGGTTGATGTCGCACCAGGTATGTGTACCCAATTTGGTGCGAGCCGAACAAATCCAGCTGCCGAAGGCTCATCCTGTGTGACATCAACTGATGCATACAGTCTTCTAGAAGGGGGCCTTCGTGAAGATCGCCCATTTGAAGCTCAATGCCGTGAGGAATGGTTAAACCATTTCCCAGTCTTTGAAGGGAGAAGCGATAGAGGTGTTCCATCCGGCGAAGTTGGTTTAGAAACCGCCGACGGGGAACTTCTAAATTCCGATTATGCTTACGCCGATTGCAATATCGTAAATGCAATGAAGCATGCATTTGAGAATGCTGGGGTTAACCCCACTCGCGACTCTTTCGCTGCTGCGCTAAAGACATACTCTGGGTTTGCCGCCACAATGTCCAACGGAGAAGGGGCGTTCGGACCAGACAAAAATTATTACTCGACGCAAATGTGGCAAGTAGAATTCAGAGTGGTCTCTAAGGACACTCCCCGAGGTGATGATGGCAAATTCAACGGCTGCCCCGCACCTACGAATTGTTGGATTCCAGTTACTGGAACATGGTTCAACATCGAGTGAGTAAACACAGCGAAATATTTTCGACAGGTTACAGGAACCCTTTTCTTGCTGACAGTGAGAATCCCATCGCCCATGGACGATGCGATCAACAAGACAACACGCCTATCTCGGGCCCCCGCCCAAATGGCGGCAAACGGTTGTCAGAAGACGAACTGGTTCATACATGGATCGGGCCCGGCCATTTCGGGGGACTTATCTCCAGTCCATACCCTGACGGCAAAAGAGTGATTTGGAGTAACGGCCGAGAACAGATAGTCAAATTGGATTACGACACGCTCGAGTTATTAGCAACATTTGATGTTGATGAAGTCACTAGCCGAACGCAACTCGAAGAGGACATATCAGGACTAGATGAATTAACCGGTGATGCAGCTGTTGGCCATGCTGCCAACATGGCGATGCGGTATCTTACTGGATTAGATGGCGTCTACTCACTTTTGGATAACGAAGGAACGCTTTTCCTCGGTAGGAAAGAAGAAGTAGTGGCATTCTGCGACGCTGTTCCAGGAGATCGAACTTCACCGATCATTGAGAAAGCTAGATGGGAAAAACCTGCAAATATCGATGGCTATTTTGTGGGTATTAATATCACTCACGATGGCCGTTTGGTCTTATCAACCGATCACGGATGGATAATTTGCCTTGAAAGAGATTTCAGTAAATACACGACGCTACTCCTACCAGAAGCCGAAAACGAAGCTGCAGAACACTGCGCCCGCATGGAAGAAGAACGGGGAAATACCGGGTACGGATGGCTGCGAACTAGCTTATGCACTGACGATAGAGGCGGAATTTACACAAGTTCGGTAGATCACACCCATAAGGTTGTGTGGACAGGAGAAAGGCTTTCACTCGACGAAGCAGACGGCGCTTGGATTGCGGAATACCGTAACGGCACAGGCAAGGGTTCAGGCACCACACCGTGCCTTATGGGATTCGGTGACGAAGAAGACAAATTTGTTGTTATCGGAGATGGCGATGATGTCGTAAACATCACTCTTTTTTGGCGAGATCAAATTCCAGAAGACTGGGAGAGATTGCCAGGCGCGCCGTCTCGAAGAATAGCGGGTTTGGGACCAGCGAACATGGGTGACTCTAACCTTAAAGAAATCCAAACTGAGCAGTCCATAACCGTCTCGGGTTATGGCGCCATGACAGTAAATAACCACCCTGCATCAACTCCTGAGTATCTTCCCGAACGCGGAGCCCGAATGCTGTGTTTTTTTCTGGGTAACGACCCAAAATACACTCCGTTTGGCATGCACAAATTTGAATGGGACCCTACGACTCGTTCTTTCAATGAAGCTTGGGTTGCTCTTGATGTCAGTTCACCTAATTCAGTTCCTTTCGTAAGCCAAGCAGAGGACCTGGTTTACACTTGTGGAGTTCGCGAAGAGAATTGGTCTATTGAAGCCATTGACTGGTCAACAGGTCAATCAATTGGGTACTGGATTATGGGAGGATCCCAGTTCAACACTTTGGGCGCAGGTATCACAATTGATGATGATGGTCGGATCATCTGCGGATCAATCTTTGGGAAAACCCGACTCCTGCTATAAAAGATAACAAAACCCTGAAGATATTAGAGGATTTAGGATTGCTTACTATGTTGTGTTATCCCGTTTGGTTTCTGAGAAGGGAACAGGATAGTGTTGTGATGGATCCAGAGATGATGATTGCCCATAAAGACCACTTATGCGTAGCGACCGTTCCGATTTTTCCTGATTCTAGGATAGAAGCAACAACTGCTGAGCCTAGGGAACCTCCAACCCTGTAGAAAGTCTGCAAAATCGCTGTTCCAGTTCCGACAAGATGAGGCTCAAGTTCTTTCGTTCCAACTGCCGTGGTGTTGGAGAGAATAGTAGCCATCCCAATACCGGCCGCTATCAGTGCTGGGATCATAGCCAGTACCGATGGTGAATTTCCTGCTGTTAGATTCATAGCAAGAAATCCCAAAGTAAAGATCAAAGCTCCAGTTGCCATCACACCTCTGAAACCATTCTTGTCCGCAAATCGACCCGCTGGTTTCGCGATAAAAACCATGGTGCCTGGCATGATTGTCAATAAAAGACCGGTTTTTATAAGGCTGTAATCCCAAACATCAATTGCGTAACTAAGTAGGGCTAACCACATCCCAAAGAACATTAAAGATGAGATAAAGCCGATAATAATGCTAAGAACGAATGCATTATTTGTGAACAGGTGCAAAGGAAGAACAGG
>JASLWO010000067.1 GCA_030740795.1 Acidimicrobiales bacterium
TTTCTCGCATTTCTTACTTTGAGCCAATCATCAAAAAAACCAACAATGCCAGCGCCCAAAATAGCCAACATTACAAATAAGCCTGATCGGGTGTATATCCCGTTGTAAAGGTCTGAGATCACATATGCTACTGAGGACCCAACGACAACCGCTATACCGCCCATCGTTGGAGTCCCAGCCTTTGTTTTATGCCCGCCAGGCCCATCTTCACGTATGGGTTGACCCACCCCTTTTTCTGTAAGCCATTTGATTAAGTAACGTGTTCCAAAAAGAGAGATAGCTGTTGAAATTGTTACTGCAAGTAGAAGTCGAATCACTTTAGCCTTGCCTCCAATCCTTCCAGTACTATCTCTCTATCATCTAGTGGAAAGAATTCTCCAGAGATTTCTTGACTCACTTCATCACCTTTGCCTGCTACAACTATCACATCTTTTTTCTCTGAAGTTTGAATGGCGTGGAGTATTGCTTTTCGACGATCTGGTTCAACATAAACATCCGAAAAATCTGTGAACCCCGGTATTACATCATCAATTATTGACAATTGATCCTCTGATCGTGGATTATCTGAGGTCAAATACACGAACGAGGCAATTCCTTCTGAAACTTCTGCCATTTGTGGCCGTTTTGACTTATCACGGTCACCCCCGCACCCAAACACAACGTGAACTTCACCTGAAGCAGAAATACTTTTGGCAGATTCTAATACCTTCCTTAATCCCTCTGGAGTATGTGAATAATCAACAATTACGGTGGGGCCGTTCTCGTCAAGGTTTACAACTTCAAATCTTCCTGGAATTGCCTGAGCCTCAGATAGCCCTTTTACTATTGAACTCTTCTCAAACCCAAGTACTTGCGCTGTTACAGCAGCTGCTAAGGCATTTTCCATATTAAAAGTTCCGGGGATTTGGAGTTCGATTTTTTCGCCTTCCCAGATAAAAACACTTGCACGTATACTTTCATGAAGTATTTCAATCTCGTCCATTGATATAGTCCTGTGGGGTATTTCTATTCCTTCAGCTAGACGTTGACCATATGGGCTATCTACATTTATGACTGCATATTTAGCGTGGGCGGGCGTGAACAATAGAGCCTTGGCCTGAAAATACGTTTCCATATCACCATGGAAGTCCAAATGGTCAAGACTGAGGTTAGTGAATACCGCCACATCATATTTAATGTTCGAAATTCTTCTTTGACTCAAAGCGTGTGAAGAAACCTCCATAGACAGAAAAGATTTACCTGCGTCAACTAGTTCCCTGATCTGCCTCTGTAGATCAGGGGCTTCAGGAGTGGTTCTAGTTCCTGTGAGAGTCCCAATGGTTGCAGAATTTTGATCTGCTGAAGCAGCGATATCCGCTAGGAGATTCACAGTTGTTGTTTTCCCATTTGTTCCCGTGATTCCAGCAGTGACAAGTTCTTTAGACGGGAAATTAAAAAAGATTTCTGATATTTCAGCCATCGCAGATCTAACATCTCTCACTTTAACCTGAGGTGTCTGAAGTTCTAGATTTCGTTCAACTACTAGAACTGATGCCCCGTTCTCAACTGCGTGGCTAGCAAAGTCATGGCCATCTTGAGTATTACCAGAAACACAGAAGAACAAGTCCCCAATTTTTGTGTTTCGTGAGTCATAACTTAACCCATTAACCAAAACTCCGTTCTGAGATTCATCCAGCGGAATAGTAGTATTTTGAGCAATCTCCAACGCATCCACGATTTCCTCTAATCTCATTGAGGCACCTCTTGACTATTTAGATTCGCTCCTATTGTGAATTCCTGCTCTGCGGATTCTGCTAACAGGAGTTCTGAGACAGGAGAGACTTGATAGTGCCGTAATGACCAACTTGCGAGTTGTCCAAAGAGCGGTGCCGCTACGTGACTAGCGTAGAACTGTTCTTCAACTGCAGCAGGGTCATCAATAATTACAATCATCGCGAACTCAGGTCGAAGCGCTG
Source organism: Acidimicrobiales bacterium (assembly GCA_030740795.1). Classification (GTDB taxonomy): domain Bacteria; phylum Actinomycetota; class Acidimicrobiia; order Acidimicrobiales; family UBA8592; genus UBA8592. Next base: position 1,956 of record JASLWO010000067.1, read on the forward strand.
GGAAGAAACCAGTTACCGTGGAAGTGTAATGACGTAAACCTTCTTTATCTAAATAGGGATTGAACTGACCATTGGGAAGTTCATAACTATCGTCAATATGGAAGTGTTTCCAGGACGTACCTGTCTTAGCTGCTATCTTGTAGCCGGCTACTTTCGCTTTCGCAGCGGTTCCGTTATCCACAACGGAAGTAAGCAACGTAGCGATCTGCCGAGCCGTAGAGGAAGAAATGACTCTTCGGCTGGGAGTGTTTGAAAGGTATTCTTTGCTACCTTCTGTATCAACAATTCGACTCACTAGTTTTGGTGCAACATAGACACCATCGTTTGCGAGCACCGAATAGGCCGTCACCAATTGAATTGGGGATACTGCTATTCCATGACCAATTGAGACTGTATTCAAATCGATAAGGTCCCAGTCCTCAATTGGGTGAAGAATACCGTGAGCTTCTCCAGGAAATGAGAGATCAGTTGCTTCTCCGAATCCGAAATTAGTTAGATATTCATGAAGTCGTTCTTTCCCTAACTCCTGACCCCAGACAATCGTGCCAGTATTGGATGAATGGGTAAGAATGTCTTGTACCTCCAGCTCCTGCACTCCATATTCAAATTCATCTCGCCAGGTCGTGGTTCTTTCTTTCCCTTCGCTATCTTCCCATTCCACAATGACGGTGTCTGGAATTTCTCTTCGAGTCTTTCCATCAGCGATTCCCTCATTAATAACCCCAGCGAAAGTCATAGCCTTCATTACAGAAGCTGGTTCATAGCTAAATGTTACGGCTTGGTTATGAGATGTTGAACGGACTTCCCCTTTTTCGGTCATTGCCATTGAAGCCATAGCAAGAATCTCTCCTGTTGCAGGTTGTTGAATGATGACAATCCCACTTTTAGCATTTGCTTCTTGAATCGTTGTCGCAAGTTCAAGTTCAACCTGTGCTTGAAGCGCTCTATCAATCGTCACTATAATGTCAGAGCCTTGAGTCGCTTCTCTCAAAACACTGCCTTTCGTTGGAATTGTGCTTCCATCAGCGCTAAGTTCAGCTTCTTGCAATCCAGAAATCCCCTTTAACTTTTCTTCATACTGAAATTCCAGACCTGAAACTCCAACGTTATCTACTGTGACAGTACCAAGAACTCCCTTTCCTAATTGGTCACCTGAAACATGAAAACGGCGAGGTTCGTACCCTATGTAAACCCCGCCCAATCCAAGTTCTTCAACCTTTTCAGCAGTTTCTGGCTCAGCATTTCTAACTAGGTACTCAAATGATGTAGGTGAATTAAATTTCGTCAAAATAGTTTTTGCTTCTTCAGTTTCATCCACACCAGGTAAATCAAGGTAGGTAGCAAGAATTTGTGATTTTTCAACGCCATTATCTGTTGTAGATGGGTCAATGTAGATATAGGGCTGTGGAAAAGAAATGGCTAATTCATAACCATTTCTGTCCAGAATAGATCCGCGCCCTCCTTCTAGCTCCCTTTGGATTACACGCTGATTTACTCCTTTTTCTGCATATTCACCCTTATCAAGAATTGATAAATCAATCAATCTCCAGCTTATGAATACAACACATACTCCAAATAAGGCAAGTAGCAGGTGCCTTCTTACATCCGCTGCGTAAGGCGCCTTTCCCCCCATTATTTAACACCCGTCATATCGGCAGTACTATTTTCAAAGTTTGAAAAATTTGAACTTGAAAGAGGTTGAAGAAATTCGGTATGTCCAGGCTCCATCATTCCTAGGCCTTGAATGCCTTCGACTTCATCTGATATATCAGCTAATGCGATTCTGTATATTCGTTCGGTTGATTCCAATTTCATTATTTCAAAGAGAAGCGAGCGGTTCATAGCATCTACTTCAGAGATAGTTTCAGTTATTTCGTCAAGTTTTGTCTGTCTCTGAACTATCAGAGCGCTTACAACGACTCTGACAAAAAACCCTACAGAAATGAGACAAACAAGAATCGCAGTCGTTGAGCGAAGCCAGGATTTTGAGTCGGATACTACAGATAAAGCAGGATTTTTCTTAGCTTCTGTTTGAACACTTCTTAATGCCGGACGTTCAGCCATGCTTACCCTCATTTATCTTTTCGAATGTTCGCAGACGTGCTGATGACGCTCTGGAGTTGCTTCTAACTTCTTCTTCGTTTGGTTGTTGCCCCTTCCGTGAGAGAAGTTGTATCTCTGCCTCATCGTCAATTTCGGGGAGATACCGTGAATTCTGGCGTTTTAATCCAGCGTGTTCTCTAATAGTTTGTTTCACTATCCGATCTTCGCCAGAGTGGTAAGAAAGAATCCCGCATCTTCCTCCAACTTTCAGCAATTGAATCGTTTGGGTCAAGGCAGGTTCTATAACAGATAATTCTTGGTTGACAGCAATCCGAATCGCTTGGAATGACCTTCGAGCTGGATGCCCTTTGAACCTTTTTGAATGGGCCGGAATTACTGAGGAAATCACTTCAGCGAGTTCGTTCGTTTCAGAAATTGGTCTAGCAGCGATAATAGCTCTAGCAATTTTTTGATGAAATCTTTCATCTCCAAAATCCTTTAAAATCTTCCCTATCTCATCCTCACTACGTTCGTTTACAAGGTCAAGGGCATTTTCTCCAGAAAGTGCGTTCATTCTCATGTCTAACGGCCCATTCTTTCTAAAAGAAAACCCCCTTAAGGGGTTGTCTAATTGATAGGACGAAACTCCAAGATCGAATAAGGCTCCAGAAATTTTTGCAACTCCACTCCCCTCAACAACTTTTTTTATATTGTCGAACCGTTCATGAACCAATGTGACTCTTTGTTCAAAATCTGAAAGATTCTCTTTCGCTGCTTCTATAGCTTCCTTATCTTGATCAATGCCTATCAGATCGATATCTGGTCTTGATCGGAGCAAAGCAATCGCGTGGCCTGCTCCTCCTATAGTTGCATCCACTATCACACCTGAAGGAACATGTGAGAAAAGATTGGTGACTTCTTTCTCCATAACTGGATTGTGAACGTAAGAGATATCGGGAAAACGGGTGATCCGGCGGCCAGAAATACTGGCCGCCGGATCCAGGGGAGACCCGTTGGTGGTAGATTCTATTTCTTTTGAGAAAGTCATTGCCTTCGCTTCTCTTTCGCTCTCCGGCAGTCCTCCGGACAATAGGCGCACGTCGGGATTTCTCCCCGATCGAACTAGATGGCAAGCGGGCGGAGTAGAGGCTCGCATCTTATTACCCGGAAGACTGCCCAAAAGCGAGAGGGCGTCATGCATAACTTTTGAATTCGAACTTGTGATACCTTCCTTCGTTGACGGTTCTACCTTTTTGAGTATTCTTCATCACAACCAAATGCTTTCATGCGGATCACCTTCGGATGCTTCTTCTATTTGGCTCCATTCTTCAGGAGTCCAAATCTCTGCTCGATTGATGACACCGATAATGATTGCTTCTCTTTCAAGGGAAATCGCTGTTCGTAGTTTGGGTGGAACAGCGATTCGCCCCTGCGTATCCGTTCTGACTTCAGCGATACTTGCAGCCCATCGCCTTTGAGCATCGGCTGCCACACTTTTCTGTTGAACTTGTTCAGTTAGTCTCGCTGCCGCTTTTTCAATTTCTGTTACCGAATAGACCATCAAACAGGGAGCGTGAAGTGATTTAGTTAGGAAAGTCGTGTCTTGTAAATGACGTCGAAAATTAGAAGGAAGAACTAACCTTCCTTTTTCGTCAAGTAGCCGTTCGTGTTCCCCTGTGAACATTCTCTTTCCCCTGGTTCCATTACGCACCTAACTTATTGCTTCGCAACAAGTTCAATGAATTACTATCTGATATCTGAGCTATTGCCCTTTTTCTCCCTATCTCCCCACATTACTCCCTTTAATGCCACTTTTCAACATTTACTGCACAAAAAGGGTCATTTCCGCTTAAAAATGGGTTGACTGTTCCCCCACTTCTG
>JASLWO010000068.1 GCA_030740795.1 Acidimicrobiales bacterium
TGAAGGCGAAATAAAAATGGTTGCATCAATGATGTACCCCCACTCCACTATGCCTGAAGAACAACTTGAACGTCGTGTAGCTGCTATGAACCATGATGACCGCATGGCGATTGTTCGTGCGTATGTAGGAGACCGAGCCAATAGGCGCCATAAACCAGGAAGAGCTTTGGAAAGACCTTTCTATAGGTTCGATGTATTAGTTGATTATGGGGCATTTCGAGATTTGCAACGCCACCGAATGCTTACCATGGAATGGCAAAAATTGAGCCCTTACCATGGCTACACTGGGTCGCCTTTGGTAGATGCAGCTGGGATGGGATCAGTTTTTGATGACGCAATGGGTCGATCAGCTGATTTGCATGATCTCCTTATTGATGACTTCCCAGATCAGGCAGCATACGCAGTAAGTTTGGCTTATAAAATTCGTTTTAATATGAATATAAATGCCCGGTCAGCTATGCATATGATTGAACTTCGGACCACGCCTCAAGGACATCCTTCTTATCGTGAAGTTGGGCAAGAAATGCACCGCTTAATATCCGAAGAAGCTGGACACCACGTAGTTGCAGAAATGATGAAATTTGTTGATCACACAGATGAAACTGACCTCGAACGCTTACAAAGCGAAAGGCGAGCCGAAGAGAAACGACAGTCAAATAAGTAATAATCCTCAAAAACTGCGTTTTGACACCTATGAACCGAAGAAACGCTCTATAGTCCCGTGATAAGCGAAATAGTGAGGGACCATGGCGACTGACCATAATTCTGATGAAGAAGAAAATGATGAAGCATTAGATCTAGAAGATGTTACCCCTGAAGATGACGCAATTGAAGATGTTGAAGACTCAGAACTGTTTGAAGACCAAGATGATGATGATGACACAGATTTTGAAGAACCGGCGTCGCTTGAAGAAGTAGCTGAATCAGAAGAAGCGGAGTCCGACTCCGATGAAGTAGAAGCTGATCTAAGCTCTATCCTCCAAGAAAGAATTTCAGCAGAGGATGATGATGCAACCGAGAAATCACCAACCAATGCCAAAACAGAAAATGATGAAACTCTTGTTTCGGAAAAAGACGACGAAGTCTTATGCTCCAGTTGCTTTACATTGGTAAGTCAAAAAGCAATAAACGCTGCGGACTCGTGCCCAAATTGCGGTGCAGACATTTGATATTCATCACCAACTATTTCAATGATTGAGAATGCCAGACTTGCAAATTTAAATGACCTTAAAGAATTTGAAAGTTTATTTACTGCAGCACGCCGAGAAACTACAACAAAAAAAGGTTCTGAACTTTGGCTAAAGTTCGATGCTGTCCAGGGTTCAGCAGAAAAAATTTTCGACGAATTTATTTCCACTAAAAGTAAAGCACTCATTATCGGCGAATTTGATTCCTGTCCACTTGGATACATGCTACTTGAGTTGCTCATGATTGAAGACGCAGAGGCAAGCAACATCCAAGAAGTCTTCGTTCTTAAAGAAGCACGAGCAGTGGGGGTAGGGGAGTCAATGATGAAATTTGCAATTGATTGGTCACGTTCTAAAGGCGCCTCTTTGGTTCTTGGTCGGACATTGCCAGGTGATAGAGAAACAAAGAATTTTTTTGAAAAACACCGACTTACTGCAAGGTTGATCGAAGTCTCTAAGCAACTATAGGAAGATTACTGTTAGAGCTATCTATTCACTGATAGCCAAATTAGCGATAGCCGGAAAGCGTTCCGCGTGTTTTGACAACAATTTTTCAAGGTCTTTATCTATCACTGAAGGCAGACTGACTGGATGGACTTTAAGGCGTATCGGAGAGAAAGCTATTGCTTCGGCTACGATCGCCCATCTATTCGTTGGTGTCTCACTATTGAGCGCTTCCCCTGCCTGTCTAGCTAATTCTAGTGCGAGTTCTTCAGGTAATTGAGCTCCTGCTTTGGGGGGGCGAGAACTGAAATTTAAAGCTCTAACTAGCTTTCCTTCTTCCAATGCACTCTGAATGATCTTAAGCCAATCTTCATGTTCTCTCTCAATCCTTTTTTTCAAAGCAAGTTCAAGTTTCTCTTTCAAAACGAGAGCTTCTGAAGATTTCGCTGAACTCTGAGATGCAGCGACTACAGATCTAAAATCTTGTAAATCAATGGTATCGCTAGTCTTATCAACAGCTTCGGCTCGGTCTAGCCATTCAGCCGCTTTCAATTTGATTACGAGTTTCTCCGCATAATCAAGAATCGGTTCATTGAAACCTGTAGGTAAATCCATAGTCTTCAGCGTGTCTCTTAATTTAGGAATTGAACCACGCATCAACTCTCTTGCGAGTGGACGGTGCAGGACTGGCAAGCTATCTAAAAAATCATTTCGATTACGACGTTTGGGTTTCAACCGTTTCCCTCGAGGAGGTTTAAAAGTTCGCGATTTTCTCTTTGGTTTAGTTTTCGAAGTGATTCTTGTCTTTTTTCTTTCTTGATTATTTCGTCGCGCCTTGTCGGAATTCTGGCTAGCTCTTTGCTTCCCACCAGACTTTTTGCGTTTCCTCTTCGCAACAAGTGAAGTCGTTACACTGCCATCATTGTTACCGGAGCCGATTATTTCAAGAAGCTGAGGTTCTTCCCTTTTGGCCTTGGGCGGGAAAACAGAAATTATCTCTATACCGTCAAGCAAAAATTCAGCTTCAACTCTAAAAGTTTGACCAATTTCCGATCCAGTTGGAAGCAAGACAGTTTTGATGACGCCTTTGGGCTCTTTCGCTCCAACTGCGCGCCACGTGTGTAATGATTCATCCACTTTGCTGGTAATTTCTATTTCTAGTCTACTAGACATCAAAGAAAGGGTATCCGCATGATGCAGCCCTTCCACACAATGGTTATACAGGCGCTCAAATGGAGTAGGATGATCATATTCAAATAGGGGAGCTTGTTAGCAGGCTGAGAATGCAGGAAGGACTGCAGACCCTGGAACCTGATCTGGATAATGCCAGCGGAGGGAAATTATGAAATTGGCAACGAAACTAACTTCGGTGATGCTAGCCATCGTATTAGTGCCGGCTTTAAGCATTGCCTGCTCTAGCTCAAACAAAAACAGTCATGAGACAAAGCCTGAATGTTTAGAAAATGGAGATTCCACAGCAATAACCACAACTGAATTGGATAAGGCGAATGCGTCGGGAGAATCAATTGATTTAGTCGTTTACGATGCTTTTCTTGCTCCTGCTGGCGCATTTGAGAGCTTTACACAAGAGACTGGGATCGCTGTAAATATTCTCACAACAGCAGATACAGGGACAATGGTGTCCCAAGCCGTCCTTACTTCCGGTAATCCAATTGGAGATGTAATGTTCGGTGTAGATAACACATTCCTTTGCCGAGCATTGCTGAACAAAGTATTTACACCATACGAACCATCCACGTGGAATCAATTAGACAATGATTTGAAATTAGATCAATTCGCGCGGGTTATTCCTGTTGATTATGGAGATATTTGCCTAAATTATTGGATAGATCAAGAAGAAATTCAGCCGGAAAGCATTAAAGATTTGACGCTAGAAAAATTTGCTGGAACTTTAGTAGTACAGAATCCAGAAACTTCAGCACCGGGTATGGGTTTTCTATTAGCTTCCATAGCGATCTTTGGTGAGAATGATTGGGAACAATTCTGGGACGACCTCCGAAAGAACGACGTAGCAGTAAGATCAGGTTGGACTGAAGCATATTACGAAGACTTCTATAACGGTGAACGAAAGATCGTGACAAGCTACGCGACGAGTCCTATAGCTGAGTATATTTTCGCTGATCCACCAGTTGAGAAACCGCCAACTGGAATTATAGAAGATTCTTGTTTCCGTTCCATAGAGTTTGCAGGTGTTCTGCGAGGAACGGATAGCCCGGTAGCTTCAGCTATGCTCATTGACTTTTTGACATCAACTTATTTCCAAGAACTTATTCCAGAAACTAACTTCGTATTACCTGCTAATACTCATGCTAAATTGCCTGACACGTTCCTTAATTTCCTCCAAACTGATGTCGAACCAGTGATGATTAGCCCTGATTTAATTGAGCGAAATAGAAACGATTGGACTGAGCGCTGGACACAGATCGTTCTTCGTTAGGGGATGCCAAACGTGAACGCAACAGTAAAAAAAATTTCTGCACTGACAACAGTTATCGCATTTCTTATTGTCAGCGCTTTCTATACCGTCTTCTATTTCTATCCAGTCGGCAAAGTACTGAATTATGGAACAGGATTTTCAACTGTCTCACGAGTCTTCAATTCATCAGCAACGTGGAAAGTGATTTGGTTCACGACTTGGCAAGCAATAGTTTCGACTTTCATTTCAGTTATTGTCGGAATTTGCATAGCGAATGTTTTCACTAAATTTGAATTCCGGGGCAAGCAGGTACTAAAAGCACTTGCAATAATCCCTTTCGTAATGCCGACAGTTGTGGTGGCTACAGCATTTATTTCAGTAAATGACTTTCTTCACTTAAATGGAACTCCATTTAGCCTGCAAGGCAGCACGTTGGGGATAATAGTTGCCCACGTTTTTTTCAATACAGCGATTGTTATCAGAACAGTTGGAAGTATTTGGCCTCAAATAGATTTCGAATCAGAAATGGCAGCGAGAACATTAGGGGCCAACTCATGTACTACGTTCTTTCGCGTTACTCTACCTCAATTAAAAACCAGTATTTTTGCATCAGCCTCATTAGCATTTCTATTCACATTTACTTCTTTTGGAGTGATCCTCCTTCTGGGTGGTTTAGAGAAGGCAACCTTAGAGACAGAAATTTGGCGTTATGCTACACAGCGTACTGACTTCGAAACTGCAGCCACGCTTGGCATAATACAACTTGTAATTATCATTATAATGCTAGCTGTAAATACCAGATCAAGAAGCCTGATCACGCCTGCAAAGAAGAGCGCTGCTGCTTATAATCGGTCCAATTATACAAACCCCCGTCTCATACGACTACGACTGACTTCGTGCATTGTGTTTATAACAGGTTTTTTAGGGCTACCGTTCGCCATCCTTATAGAACGCTCCTTAAGTGCATCTAATGGCTATTCTTTCCAATATTACAAACAGATATTTCTGGAATCTTCTGAAAGATTTAGTATCTTCGGAACGCGAAGAGCAATTTTCAATTCACTACTATGGGCATCATTAGCAATGGTGATCGCCACTATTTTGGGTCTTCTCGCAGCTGTGTTAATGACGCATAAGTCAAAAAAAATATCACGATCATCGGATATATTCCTTCTGTTGCCGCTTGGGACCTCAGGTGTTCTAATTGGCTTCGGAATAATCGTTGGTTTAAACACATCCATTTTAGATGTGCGCTCTGAATGGTGGATAGTCCCAGTTGCACAATCAATACTAGGTGTGGGATTCGTTTCTCGTATTGTGTCGACTGCTATAACAAATCAAGATCCCGAATTGAAACAAGCAGCTCAAACATTAGGAGCTGGACCTGCAAAAGTGTGGTGGCACATAGATATGCCTATAGTTTCCCGCTCGCTAGTAGCTGGAGCAACATTCGCATTTGCGATAGCGATAGGAGAATTCGGAGCGACAGCTTTTTTAGCCAGACCACAACGCCCAACTATTCCAACGGCAGTATTTAATCTGCTTGGGCGACCAGGTGCAGCGACATTCGGTCAGGCTATGGCGTTAAGCGTTATTCTGGCTTTAATAACTGCAACTGCAGTTTCGTTGCTAGAGAGAACTGGTCAGGTGGTTGGTAATGAAATCTGAGGGCTTAAGAGTGGCTGGCCTTTCCGTACATCTGAATGAAACGCCAATTCTTTCTGACATTAATTTTGAAATCAGAGCAGGAGAGACTCTTGCTATTCTAGGCCCCAGTGGATGCGGGAAAAGCACCTTACTGAAATCCATATCCGGATTAGTTCCTATAACTACTGGTGATATTTTTTGGAATTTGCAAAGTTTGCTTTCCAGTCCGGTTCATAAAAGGGGTATTGGGCTGATGTTTCAAAATCATGCTCTATTCCCGCACAAAACCGTTCAAGAAAATGTTCGTTTCGGTTTGGAAATGAAAAAAATACCTAAAGGTCAATCCGATGATGCAGTGAGAGAACTACTCGATCTAGTTGGATTACGAGGGTACGAGTCACGATCAGTTCAGACACTATCAGGTGGTGAAAGTCAACGAGTTGCATTAGCAAGAGCCCTAGCGCCGGAACCCAAACTCATAATGCTTGATGAACCATTCAACGCGCTTGATCGTTCTTTACGGCGACGGTTAATAGAAGAAATTTATGGGATTCTCACGTCGCTAGGGATAACAACGATTCATGTCACCCATGACAGTGAGGAAGCATCGCAGGTAGCTGACTCAGTCCTTCTCATGGATAATGGAAAGATAATGGACCATGGAGAATTTAGTGAAGTTATCAAATCGCCGAAAAATGCTATATCGGCAGAACTTTTGGGCCTACAAACACTATGGAAACCAAAATTGGAAAACAAAAATGGGTTGCACGGCTTAAATTCACCTTGGGGTTATAAAGAATTCCCTGAGCCTACTGCCTCAAGTTACAAAGTATTGGTCCGGCCTGAAAACATTAAAGTCGATCCTGCTGGAGTCGAAGCAGTTGTTCTTAATAATGTGTACATCTCTGGTCAGAAGTTAGTGAAATGTAGCGTATTGGATAGTTTCAGCGTGCATGTAAAGACTGACGAAGAATTTAGCATCGGCCAAAGTATCAAACTTCTGTTGAACCTTGAGGACATTGAAATCCTTTTAGAACACGCCGAGTAAGTTAATTTTTGAATGCTTCTGCTATGAGCCGATATGAGTTGAGTCGTTTTGAATGGTCGTGGCAAATGCTTACAAGTAACAATTCATCGCTAGCATACGCTTTTGCAATGTCTTCAAGGCCTTGGCGAACGTGATCAGGAGTTCCAACTACCATCGGTCTGTTAGGATCCGGCAACTTAAGTTTGTTTGGCGAGTTCCTGTCTGAATTAGTTTTCGGTATTGGACCGCGTAAACCATCAGAACGCCATCGTTCAAGACTTTGCAGCATCTCTTGAGCCTCGTCTTCAGTATCAGCACACAAAACACTGACTCCTACTGAAACTTCTGGCGTAGGATGCTCATCAGAAGGGGAGTAGTGCTCACGATACAGATTGCATGTGCCCGCACCGTTTCCATTTATAAAGTGCGCCCAGCTCAATGGCAGACCGCAATGTGCGGCCACGCTAGCTGAACCCTCACTTGATGCTAGTAACCACATTTCAGGAGTTGAGTCCGTTTTCGGTAAAGCTTCAATTCCAGCTAGGGGACCACTAACAACACTAAGTCCTCGTAATAGTTGACGTATTTCGAGTACCGAATTCAGGTAATTCTCCGAACCAGATGCATTGCCGTTTGATTGAAGTGCATAAGCTGTTCGTGCATCAGAACCTGGCGCCCTACCTAAACCCATATCTATGCGATTGGGGTGAAGAGCTTCCAGAACTTGGAAGTTTTCAGCAACCTTCAAAGACGAATAGTGACTTAACATCACTCCGCCAGAACCAACACGAATCCGATCAGTGTTCTCAGCGATATGGCCAATAAGTATTTCTGGGCTTGAACCAGCTAAGCCATGCATACCATGATGTTCAGCAACCCAATACCTATAAAAACCAAGTTCATCAGCTAATACAGCTAAATCTATTGAATTTCGTAATGCCTCTGATGGGGAAGTGCCTTCGGGGACAGGGCTTTGATCTAATACGGAAAGACGCACAACATATGGTCCCATTAATGCTCATTTAAGTCACATCAAACCCAAAACGTCAACTAGAGGCGCAGTTATGGTAAGTATGTTAGTAACAATATCAACAAGGAGAGATATGAAACCTAAACTATTACATGCCTGGGTTAGTAACCGAGCAAATGACCTCAGGACTACATTGCTGGTTTATACCGGAGCCACCGTAGCTACTTTATTTCTAATCCGTGATGCAAGCGGATTTACGAGCGAGATGCAGTTTGCAGTAGCAGTTGCAATTATCTCATTTGGTGTAAATGCACTTGTATGGTTTGATGGGGCAATAGCGGACATCGGAGCAAGCACTTCATCTATGGACGAGGAACTTGCCAACTCTGAAATGGGGAAGAATTTTAGAAAGGCCCCCTTTATCGCTTTCAGAGTTATGGCTTTTGCCATTGTTGTGTTGAATACGGTTGCACAAGTAATAGCACTATACGCATAGGCTAAACATAGGACGGGGCATTACGCAGAACATCATCAGTTCGCCGGAAATACACGTTATGTAAAGTAATGTTTACCAGAAACCCTTAAATTCCTGTATTGCGCTTATTTGCCCTGATATAGGGTCGAGGTAATAAATATCGGATTTTTAGTGAACTGGTAACTGGTTTATCCTAGAGATCTACTAACGGAGGAAATATGCTTGGAGAAAAATGGATTACTGATAGGACTCCTACTGAAAGATTCCCTCATTACACTCGTGCTAATGCCGGTGAAGTGCTTGCCGACCCTGTAACTCCGCTTGGGTGGACATTTGGCTGGGAATCTGGAATTGTCCTCGGATGCCGAGATGGATTTGTTTCATACGGTGTCTTTGACGCCGATGAATACGGCGACCCTCCTGAAACATTCGGTCTTTTCGGAGGTTATTTCTACAATTGTTTGACGTCGGCTCGGATGATGGGCGTACGCATGCCTGGCGTTACTCCTGAAGCTATTGACGATGCATATTTTGATGCTCATCCAGATGTCCCACCTTACGTTGCAGAGGATTGGCATGAAAGTCCACGACACAGTGAAATGCTCACTGAAACAGGCGCTTACTTGCTAGGTGCAGAATCTCATCCACCTACGGAGGAACACAAATTGCTCGCTCAAAAGATTCGAGCAGGACGCCCTGATTTATCATCTTTAACAAACTCAGAGCTATTGGCCAGAGCTCGTTCACTGCAGCCGCATCTTGTCGCCATGTTCGAACAACATGTTTGGGTGTCTTTAGGAGCATCAAATGGTCCAGGAATACTCTCAGCACTTTTAGCCGAGGTCGATCGGCTTGATGATGTGGTTAAACTACTGTCCGGTATCGGAGATGTGGACTCTGCAGACATTGGCCGAGAACTTTGGAAATTATCTCGGATGATTAGGCAAAACTCAAATCTCTCTAATGCTTTTGATCAGGGAGTTGACGACTTAATCCTTGATCGTTGTTCCGAAGAATTTGGTGCAGCCTTTAATGATTTCCTTTACAACCATGGTTCCAGAGGTCCGAATGAATGGGATATTGGTGCAGATACCTACGAAACGAAGCCTGAATTGGCTCTTTCAATGCTTAATTCAATGAGGCAGCAAGATGACAGCGCTGACCCGGAAATAGCAATTCAAAGAAATGGAGAGATCCGCGAAGAATTGAGGATTGAATTTTCAGAAATGTTTGCAGGCAATGAGGAAGCAGCCGCCATGTTTGCTGCTGGAATGCAATCCGGTGAAGTTTGGCTAGCTGCGAGAGAGCGACAGAAAAGCTCAATTGTGAAACCCATTCAAGAGATTCGACTATGTTTCATTGAACTGGCTTCAAGACTCGTCGAAAGTGGATCGATATCTGATGCCGACCTTATTTTTATGCTGCTTGAAGGTGAATTAGATGAGTTCATAGCTGATCCCTCTTCCTTTGATGAGCTACTATCTGAACGAAAGTCAGATTTTGCACTCCTCTTTGATCTAGTCCCACCTTTTATCGTTAATACTAAGTGCGCTCCCCTATCTGAATGGGATAAAAGATCTGAACGTCAAATAGATCCTGTCGGTGGAGGCGATGTCCTTTCTGGAGTTGCTTGCTCACCGGGATTGGTCACAGGGATTGCAAGGGTAATCTTGGATCCAAACGACTCTGCAAGTTTAAAGCCAGGAGACATTTTGGTTACCCAAAATACCGACCCTGCTTGGACCCCTTTATTTCTTGTAGCTGGAGCAGTTGTAGTGAATGTCGGCGCTATTGCTAGCCATGCAAGCATAGTGAGCCGAGAACTAGGAATCCCATGCGTAGCCTCAGTCCCAGACGCAAGTTTACGTATACCAGATGGTGCAACAATTACAGTTGACGGTTCAAACGGAACTGTATCTATTGACCAATTGCCCAATTGAGCTCCTTTGTTGGGTAAGAGCAGAATAGGCACTAAAACGAATCAGAATCGCATAAAGGGAAATTTAAAACTTGCAGCTTTAATGGCTGGATTTATTGGTGGTTGGGACGCCTCTGCGTCTTTCTTTGTCTTCCCAGATATACGTGACAATTTTGCTGGCGGAGACGCTGCAGCAGCATCATGGGTACTAACCGTGACAAATATCGTTGGCGCAGCATTACTTCTCCAGTCTGGGAGACTGACAGATAAATCTGGACCGCATCGACTCTATAAATTCGGAGTGCAGATATTTGTACTAGGCGTAGTGCTGTCTACAATTGCTCCTTCTCTATGGTTCCTTATCATCGCTCGAGGTTTATCTGCTGCTAGTCAGGCCCTTATGGGACCTGCTGCCATTGCGCTTGTAATCAAATACTCGGGTCGGGGGCACGAATCTGAAGCCGTTGGCCGCTGGGGGTTCTACACTGCTGTTGCCGGTGCTATCTCACCACTAATCGTGACTCAATTGATTAGTACTTTTACTTGGCGTTCATTATTTGCTCTTCAAGTACCAATAGGTTTATTCGTATTGTATTGCCTATCCGGCGTTGACCTCCCCAAAGGAGGAGACAGTTCAGTCTCTATAAAACCATTAGATTCGATCATAACGATATCTGGTTTAACACTGATAATACTTCCAATCGTAAAAGCTGATAACTGGGGAATTACATCACTAAAAACACTTAGTTTTTTCGTAGCGGGATTGCTTCTTCTGGTACTTCTTGTGAAGAACTCAAGCGAATCACCCTCTTCACCTCTTCAATTGCAATTGTTCAAAAATAGAAATTTTGTATGTGCAAGCATTATGTCTTTATTCGCCGGAATTGCATTTTATGCCCATTGGATGTCTGTACTGCTTTACATGACTGAAATTTGGGATTATGGAATCGTGAAAGCAGGTTTAATCTTGACAATCATGCCTGGGTCAATGAGCCTATTTTCAATTACATCTGGGCGCATGTCAGATAATTACGGATTTCGTTGGGTGATTATTCCGGGAATATTAGTGTATTCGTCACTGTTTTTCTTTCTATGGCTCTGGGTAGGTCCGAATGAGTCAATGACGTTTCTTATCCCTGCTCTGGTCGGTTCTGGAATTGGCATGGCAACTGTTTGGCCGACCCTGACTGCAATAGGCGCTAGCGGAACCGAAGAGTCACTCCTTGGTAGTGCTACATCTGTAATTCATACCATTCAACGTGTCGGAGGAGCGCTTGGTATCGCTGTTGTACTTGCCATTGTTGGTTCAGTTGGTGAAGTTGGTTCATATGAAGCATTTCGTGCTGGTTTACTAGTTATGCCAATGGCTGGAGCAATTACCCTTATTTCTGCTTTGTTTCTAGATAACCGTTCTTGACGAATTAACGTGAAGCTCGTTGCAGTATCTCCTGAACAACAGTTGCAACATGAGTTCCATCCAGAGAATAGACTTTCCCTGTTGCTAAACCTCGATTTCCGATGTGATTAATTCCTTCATGTACATGCAATTGCCAAGCATATGGGTTTTTTGACCGATGAAACCATACGGCATGGTCAAGACTCGCTCCGAAAAAAGGTGGTTCAGTTTCGCCACCCCAAAGCCCATCAAAATTAGGATTCTTTCTAATTGCCGCGTCGAATGGAACATCATCACTTGCGTAGGCAACACCCAATTCATTCGCAATGACACTTGATGTCTCCCCATTAAGTTTTAGCCAAACCGCATGTCCGTATGGCGCTTCGCCAGTCGGGATTACGCGTCTTTCCATGAGTTCCGACCAATTATCACTTTCTAAATCAGTCGGGCTTGGGACTAAAGACATATCAAATTGGGCAGAAATGTCTGGCCCAGTTTCAAGTACCTGAAAAGATGCCGACAGACTTAAGATAGCCCCGTCAGACTGAGTTGCAACAACGCGGCGAGTAGCAAAGGATTTACCATCTCGTAATAAATCAACTTCGAAATTAATCACCTGTTCGGAAGTACCACCTCGTATAAAGTAAGCGTGAACGGAGTGAACTTTCATTTTATTATCAACGGTGTTTTGAGCGGCTGCCAATCCCTGAGCTACTACTTGCCCCCCGTAAACTCTCCCCCATTGATAATCAGGACTGTTTCCTCGATAAGTGGTTTCAGATAGTTGTTCCAGTTCAATTAAGTCGTTAAAAGAATGTATTTCGTCTGATGATTTCACGGTGAATCCTTATTAGCTTTCTCTGTTTGCTCCGCACAAGGGTATTATCTTTATATGCAAAACGCTGTCATCATAACAGGTGGAGGCTCGGGACTTGGGAAAGCATTATCTAAATTGCTCAAATCCAGGGGCGAGGATGTTATAACGATTGATTGGTCAGGTGAAGTAAATATAGAAGCAGATTTATCTACTGAGTCTGGAAGAGCACTAGCGGTTAAAGAATCTTTGAATTTATGCAAAACGCCAAAATCAGTTATTTCGAATGCTGGCTTAAGCCCTATCCATAAAGACCCGACTCAAATTTTAGAAGTGAACTGGTTTGGAGCTGTATACGTTTTAGAGCATTTTTTAAAACCACTTTCTAAAAATCCTTTCGGTGCGGCAGTTGCCATCTCGTCAATTGGAGCGGCTATCGGTGGCGACACCAACCTTGAACGCTATTTGCTTGATTATGATGCTTCCGCGGCGAAGGACTACATAAGTGAGATAGCTCAAGACAAACCTTTAGATGCCGGAATAATTGCTTACAGCACATGCAAAGCTGCTTTAGCTCGGTATGTTCGTTTAAATGCGAGTAGTTGGGGGGCCGAAGGCGTTCGTTTGAACGCTATCGCTCCAGGTCGCATGGAAACTCCCATGCTAGATGGGTTGCTATCAAATCCGGATGTTTCTCCGGGTATTAAGGCGATGCCAACCGGAATCTCCAACTCGGCGACGGCTGATGAAGTGGCAAATGTTGTTGACTTCTTTCTTGACCCTAAGTCATCTTTCGTCCATGGTCAGGTGCTGTATGTTGACGGAGGGTCAGAGGCAATTCTACGCCCAGACCTTATATAAGAATTAATGCATTCACACACCTTGTATCTTTCTTGGGGCACACTCTTGTAATGCGGTTTTTAATAGATGATTTGAGTGATTTGGATGATGCCATTTTGGATCGACTACCGGAAGAGATAAAGAACCAGATTTCAAATGGGAATTTGAAAAAACTTCCGAAATCTTTGGTTGATTCACTTCCCGATCAGATTTCTGAAACAATCCCAAACTCTTTGGTTGAAGCTGCGAATACAAACCCGATCCTAACGTTGATTATTGTTATTTGTGGAACTATTGGAATTCTTGGCTTCATCTACGGTGTGTTTAAAAGCGGATTCAAAACAGCCTTATTCTTCGCACTTGTTGCTATCTGCTCATGGGGTTATTACGCGATACTCTAGCTATCGCCCAGTGGTACCTGCGGTTACTCCCCCATCGATGTAGATTATTTGCCCGTTAACGTATCGCGCTGCTTCGGAAATTAAAAATTTGATCACTTCAGCAATATCAAGTGGTTCTCCAACCCTCTTTAGCGGAACTGCGTTAGCTCGTTGTTCGCGCGCACTACCTTCATAATTCGCTGAGGTTCCTTCAGTGACGATTAGCCCTGGCCCCACCGCGTTGACTCTTATTGGGGCTAATTCCAATGCCCACTGTTGAGTGAGGGTTTCAATCGCTGATTTTGATGCTGCATAAAGACCCAAACCAGGGGAATTGGTTTTTGCTGCAGCTGAGGTGAGGTTGATTATTGCGCTTTTGCTGGTCTTGCGCATCTTTGGGAGAGCATATTTTGTGCAGTGTACAGTCCCCATGAGATTTACTTGAATTACTTCTGACTGGAGTGTGAGTGACATTTCGGACAGTTGTTGTGGGATCCAAATTCCAGCATTATTGACCAAGGCATCTATCTCTTTGAGTGAAGCAAAAAAGTCCGCAACTTCGGTTTCATTGGTCACATCAAAATTCGCTGTTTCGCAGTTAAGCTTTTTACCTGCCTCTTTCAGAGTGTCGGGGTTCTTGTCTACAATAATTACTTCGTAGTTTTCGCTTAATAATGTTTCGGCTGTGGCGAAACCTATTCCTTGCGCTCCACCAGTTACAACAATCCGCATGGTTTCTGTCATTATTGTGATTCCGATTCTTGTTAGAAGGCTATTTCGATTGTGACTCGTATATTTGTCGCAAGAGCCAGAATCGCAAAAATCTACCGATACTGTACCGAAGGTAGACGAACCCGCCGACTATTGACAGTGTTAAACCGAAGATTGCAAGAATCACATGTTCGTTGTGCTCTAAGTTGTCGATAGCTAAATCTCCACTATTTTGAGAGCCAGCGACGAAGTACGCTATGAAAGCTAAGACTGAACCCCCTACCAGAAGTATTAATCCTAGAATCTCGTATACGCGATCACGGTCTGTCTTCCCTTTTTTCTTTCTCATATCTTCGACTGCTTGTTGAAAATCATCTGTCATAATTGAATTCCCCTATTGCTCACTTCTATCTTTCTCCCTTCTGCCAAGATAGGCAGCTGAGAGTTCTTCCTCAAGTTCGTTCGGATCTCCCTCACGAACTATTTTCCCGTTAATCATTATTCCTGCTTTATTTGAAACACCTAATACAGTTCTTGCGAATTGTTCAACAACAAGGACGCCTATTCCTTCTTCTGAAATTTGATGAACTATCTCGTATAGATCTTTAACAATTTTGGGGGCTAAACCCATAGACAACTCATCCAATAAAAGAATTTTGGGGTTGGTTCCAAGAGCTCGCGACATCGCTAACATTTGTTGTTCCCCACCGGAAAGCGTTCCGGCTAGTTGCTTCCGACGAGTTGCTAACTGTGGGAATCTGTCAAAGGTCGCTGTCTCAATTTCGTCCAGTTCTGCCCCTGTGTGTGTCATCACCACTAGATTCTCTTGGACACTTAGATTAGGGAAGATACCTTTACCTTCGGGGATCGTGCATATTCCAACTTTTGATAAGATTTCGGGATTTATCCCTTCCATTGACTGGCCGGAGACTCGTAGTTCCCCTGTGGAGATCCCGATCTGCCTGCTACAGACTTTTAACGTTGTTGACTTCCCTCCCCCATTAGGACCTAGTAGAGCATAAATATCTCCTGCTTGTAATTCAAGGTTGACTCCGTCCAGTACAGGTATCCTCCCATATCCTGCAGTAACCTCAACTAATTGCATCAACGGTTTACTCATAAGTCGCCACCAAGATAAGCGTCTATGACCCTCTTGTCGATTTGGATCTCATCAGTTGAACCGCTCGCAATAATTGACCCGAAATCTAAGACATACACGTGGTCACACACAGACATGACTAAAGACATATCATGTTCCACAAGGAATATCGTGATTCCCTCGTTAGTTAATGTTCGGAGAATGTTCCCAAATTCTGCCGTTTCAATATCGTTTTGCCCAGACGCTGGTTCGTCAAGCAGTATCAATTTAGGGTCTTGCATCAATGAGCGTGCGAGTTCAACCAATCTAGCTTTCCCAGTTGGTATTTCAGCGACGTGGTGATCCGCCAACTCAGTTAATCCGGTTAGTTCAAGAGTGTCTTCAATCTTTTGATCAATTAATTTTCGAACGATTGTTGAAGTATTACCTCTTGTCCACTGGTTTCTTATTTCAGCGGAGACTCGTATGTTTTCTTCAACTGTTAGAGATGGGAAAAGTTCAAGTCTTTGGAAAGTTCTACCGACTCCGCTTCGTGCCCGCTTATACGGCGCCATGTTCGTGATTCTTTCCCCATCCAAACTGATAGCGCCTTCATCGGCCCGGTGAAGACCACTCACCACATTAAATAGGGTTGTTTTTCCAGCTCCATTGGGCCCAATCAATCCAGTGATTATTCCACGTTCTACGGACATTGACACGTTGTTTAAGGCTATGTGCCCGCCGAATCTGACTGTTATGTCTTTTATGTCTAGGTAACTCATCAGTGAGACCTATCTTCAAAGTCTTTGGGATGAGAAAATGGTAAATTCAATTCTTTGTTTAAATCCTCAACTATTTGATCCGTGTAACTATGGTCAATACCAATAAGTTCTAGTGGGTGCATTTTTTCTGTTTCTAGGTCTTTCTTCTTAGCTTCGGCGATTAAGGGGCACAGGAGAAGAGTCGGAACAAATAAGAGCAGGAATGTCCAACCGTCAATGACGTCTGTTATTCGAAAGATCCAAAAGCATGTCGTTGCTGCCACTCCTATTGACAAGAGCGTTCTATTGCTTTCTTCTTTGAGAATTCTATAGCCATCAAATATTTGAGCGGCGATTCCATTTGGGTTACGTCCCAATCCGATTCCCGCCATAGCAGGACCGAGGAATATAAAAAAGTCATGTATGACTGTGAAAAGCCAATCGAAACTTGACCAGTCATTTGCTAATTTATCCCAGAAGTCTCCCATGACAAGAAAAGCTGTTCCATAGAGGATCCCTCCGATTAAGGCTCCACTGATATATCCGATGCCACTTACCACGGTAAGCATAAATAGTGCCAGTCCTTCAAAAACTGTAAATGGTGCGTCCTCCTGAATGGCTCGCAAGTTGGACGCGTGCAGCGCTCCACCGAAGCCAGCGATGGCCGCTGCCAGAGTGAATACCGATAGTTTGAGTTTGAGCATGTTTAAGCCAAGCGTCGCGCATGCGGCGGGGCTGTCTTTCATTGCCGATAGTTGCCTGCCGTATGTGCTTCTTCTAAGGATTACAAGCAAAATAGCAATTAACGAGAACGTGATTGTTAGAAGTATCAACATAGCTGATTGATTTTTTCTAAAATCTATCCCAAAGAATCCTGGGCGGGGTATGTTCAGCGCCCCGTTATTGAATACATTGAACGTCACGTCTTTCCCGTCCCCTATAAATGGGATATCTAAGCTCAAAGTTTGTCGTTGCTTGTATACCATTTTGTCAACAAAGATAGCGAACGCAAAAGTCGCTAATCCCAAATAAAGACCACGTAATCGTAACGCTGGTACAGCGACGACGGCACCAATTGCCCCTGCAATAAGTGCAGCAACTATGAGTCCGCTAAAAGACATGCTTTCCCGACTTGCTATCCCCGTACCCGATGTTCCATCAAAAATAGTTACTAACCCAAGTACTCCAATCGTAAATACTGAAACCGCTCCCCATAATCGCGCACGTGCAAGTCCAAATGCTGGGAAAACCAGATATCCAAAGAAAGCAGCTAAGAATACCGCCAGCGTAGCGAATCCTGCTCCAGTTTCTACTCCCGAACCAACATCAAATTGATAAGCGGATATTGCTCCGATTCCTGCGAAAGCAAGTGGAGCTAAGTTTATCTCTCCCGCATATCCAGTTAATAAAACCATTGAAAGACCTATGATCGCGAATCCGATTCCTTTTGCAAGGCTAAATTCCCACTTGTTCTCGAGGATAAGTGTCAAGGCAGAAATGAATATTATAAAAATTGCTCCCCACGTAATTGATGACTTGATTGTGGGAACTTTGAAACTTTCGCGATATTTGGCTAGCGAACTTCCTCGTAATCGCTCTTGAGGTAGAAGTATGAGAATTACGAAGAGGATAACTACCGGTATCGCTGACCGTAATTCGGACAACCACGGCCACTTTCTTCCTGTTCCAGAAAGCCAATTCCAGTATGACACCGCTAAACCTATAACTAGACCCCCCATAAATGTTAAAGGAAGATTTTTCAGTCGACCAAATATTGCTGCCGCATAGGCATTAACTACAAGGAGCGTGAGCGCGAGAACATTAAGACTTCCTAGGAGCGGGGAAATGAGAATTCCTGCTACTGCTGCCATCATTGCTCCGATAGCCCAGCTCAGTAATGCTGCGAAATCTGGTTTTCCTCCATTGAGCTGAACGAGTTCTCGGTTATCAACTACTGCTCGCATTGTTATGCCAATTCTTGTATTCGTCAGAAGGAATTTCAGAAATAAGGCAAGCAATAATGCGGTGACGACCACGATTGTTTGATGTGTTGTTATGTAAGCGTCTCCTATTGACCATTTTGATTCCCTTCCGAAGAATGGTTCGGGGATCCGTGATTCTAGGTCTTGCCAGATCCAATTTGTTCCACCTATAAAAGCCAGCATAACTGCGATAGGTATCACCAATTTTGTTGTTTCGTTGGTACCTTCTAATCCGCGCATAACGACCAATTGAAGAAAAATTCCGATAATGGGTGCAACTACAAATAGTACAAACAACATGGCGATGGGTGCAGGCCATTGTCCTCCCCACCCGGCATCCCAACGTAACTGCCAGTAGATAAATGCTGTGAACATGCCAATCGCCCCATGAGCAAAATTGAATATGCCTGACGTCGTGTAGGTAACGACGAGCCCCGCTGAAGCGATTGAGTAGATAGAACCAATCGCTAATCCAACGACTGTGAACGTAACCAGTTCAGTCATTGCATACTGAAATTACTCAGTGATGAATTTCTGAGAAACTCTGTTCTCATCAAGTTGAGCGTCATCTGTCCATCTATTTGTGAATTCCCCAGCCCATGCATCATCACACGCATATGTCCCTGGCTCCGGTGGAAATATTCTTTCATAAGTATCTCCTACTAGCTCAAGGACGATTCCGCATGGTGGTGGTTCGTTCACGCCAGGATTACTAGCGACATGAAGTCCGCCACCACTCCATTCCTCTATTTTCTCTGCTTCTGAGAGAACACATTCCCTCGTGAGTTCAGATCCACAGGCTTTCGCTGCCGTAGCCCACAACATAAATGCCGAAGCTGCCTGCATGCCCAGCAAAGCAATTTCACCACCGGCAACTTCCATAATGTCTAAATAGTCAGAAACTGCTTTCGAGTATTCACGTTCTTCAAAGGGCACAAATGCCATCCGCACATAGGTCCGATCCATGACGCCATCGCTATTAGCTTCCCGGCAGCTATTTTCGTAGAAATTAGCGTCTGTCGTGTAAATAGCCTCAAATCCATTAACAGACGCAGTAGCACGAAAGGCTTGATAGTTGGGCAAACACGCACCAGTAAAATAAACGTGTTCCACGCCGGCATTTTTTAAGTCAAGGACAAATGGTGTCCAATCATCTTCGCCGACAATGTTGTATTCAAGATTAATAACAAATTCGAATCCCAGTGGTGGGTAAGAAGAAAGCGTTTTATCTTTAGTTTCTATCGTTGCCCCAAAGTTTCCATACATTGTCCCCGATTTCCCTATGGAATCTGGATAAGTGTCTGCGATGTAAGCGGCCATTGACAACGGGTTCCGATCCGATGGATTTGGAACAGGCTGTATCATCCATGGACCATGGGCTGCAGCGGCGCTAACCGTGTAGGTCGGAATATGAGCGAGTTCACATTGAACCCGAGATTCTTCGCCGATTCCATCAACTGCGAATCCTTCAGCAACCATCATAAACATGCGTGGGCATGCGTCTAGCCATACATTATTGACCTCGAAGATCTTTGCGTCATACAGTTCTACTTCTATCTGACGCCCGTTGATGCCACCAAGTGAGTTGCATTTGTCAACGAAAGCTTGCAACGTATCTGTCTGTGTGATGTTTAAACCAAGTGCTGCAGCGTAACCTCGGTCGTCACCACCTCCAATAAGAATAGACTCATCGGTAACTCCTTGTTCAGTATTTCCAGAAGCATCTCCGGGGTTGCATGGCCATGTTAGATCTCCGAAGGTTTCATATTCCGGTTCAGGTTCAGGCTGAGGCTCAGGCTCAGAAGCGGGCTCTGGTGTATCAGTAGTTCCATCTTCTTGTGTCTCTACTTTTTCCGCAACTGGTTCATCACTTTCTTCAGTTGCGGCATTGTCAGTGCCTGACTGACTTTCTGTTGGGGCGGTTGTCTCATTCGAGTTTGTGGAAGTCGCTCTATCGCCTCCCCCACCGCAAGATGTAGTTATAAGCAATAAGGTCGAAATAATTGACAGTACTTTTAGTCTGGTCCGCATAATCCCCCAATTCAAACGCTGTGATGAAAGAGTACACGGATTTTGAGTTTGGGTCAGATCCAGATGATTTGTTAAGAAAAAATTACGTTAGCGCTGTCCGTCAAGGAACGCTTGTCGAGCTTTTTCTCCTTCTCCAACTAAATTCAGTTCGAACGTGTATCCCTGCTCGTACCGGTAACTGTTGCGTATATCAATAATTTCTATCCCATTTGCGGATCTTTTAGCAGCTCGTATCGTTCGAGCTTGTTTCTTTGCAATTCGCTTAGCTAAATTACGGGCGGTTTCCATGAGTTCCGTTTTTGGGACGACGTCATAGATGGTTCCGTAACTTGCTAGTTCTTCGGCTGGTGCTGTTTCACATGTATAGAGCATTTGACGGGCGCGTTGCTGAGGGACAAGTCTTTGCAGATGGGTCAAAGCTCCTAGAGCGCCGTTATCGACTTCAGGTAGCCCAAATTGTGCTTGATCTGCAGCTACAACAATATCGGCGGAGCCAGCCAAGCCGATTCCAGAACCTAAGCAAAAGTCATTGACTGCTGCAATTACCGGAACGGCACATTCGTAGACCGCAGCAAACGCGTCATAACATGCCTGATTGACGTTGAGAATACCTTCATTTCCAGAAAGAGCTTGGATTTCTTTTATATCAACTCCGGCACAGAAGCCTTTACCCGAAGCAGTAAGAATCGCTACTTTGATTTCCTGGTTTTTCGCAACATTATTGAAAATAGCCGCGATTTCGAAGGTGTCGTCAATATTGAGTGCGTTTACGGGCGGGTTATCCATAGTGATTTCTAGGATTCCGTCTTCGTTCATATTTTGTAGTATTGCCATTTATCTCCTCGCTATCACTGAACTGCCATGTCCAAACATTCCGTAGTTAATGGACATGCCTATTTTTGCGTTTTCTACTTGTCGCCCATCAGCGTCTCCGCGAAGCTGCCAGGTGAGCTCACATACCTGCGCTATTGCTTGAGCTGGTATTGCTTCACCGAACGCTCCTAATCCACCTGACGGGTTAACGGGGATTCGTCCGCCTAGGCTTGTATCACCGTTATGGAGCATGTTTCTTGCCTCTCCTGTCTCACATAACCCAATGTGCTCGTACCAGTCGAGTTCGTAGGCGGAGCTTAAGTCATAGACTTCAGCAAAGTCAAGGTCGTTTGGTGTTATGCCAGCTTCTTTGTAGGCATGTTGTGCTATTTGGTTTTTGAAAGTGTGACTTGAATCTCCTGCCGCCACCCACGAATCAGAGGCGAAGTATGGCATATCTATTATCGCGTTTGGATACACAGGGCTCACAGTAGAAATTCCTGATATTTTTACTGGGTCTTGTACGCCTTTTTTCTTAGCGTAGTCAAGGCTTGAAACGACTAAGGCAGCTGCTCCATCGCTTGTCGAGCAGATTTCCAGTAGTCGAAGGGGATCTGCGACGACGGGTGATGCGTTAACGTCATCGATAGTAAAAGATTTGGCGTATCTGGCATTAGGGTTTTGTGCACCGTGGTTTGAATTTTTGACTTTAACTGCAGCAAAATCGTCTTGGGTATCTCCATAGAGTGCCATTCTTCGTCTAGCAAACATTCCAAAGTAAGCGGGGTTTGATAATCCCATGAGGCGAAAACGTAGCCAATCAACGTCATTTGGACGGTCTCCAGGTACTGGAGCAAACATGCCTTTCGCTACTTGGTCAGCGCCTACAACGAGGGCGACGTCACAAATGCCAGAGAGAATTTGGGCCCGTGCTATGGATAAAGCGGTAACTCCAGAGGCGCAAGCGGCATAACTCGAAGCTAGTTGGCAACCTTGGAAACCAAGCGCGTTCGCGAATGTAGAGGCAGATACCCAGCCCGGGTAACCGTTTCTTACCGTATTCGCTCCCGAAATAAATTCAATTTCTTCCCAATCAACACCGCTGTCACCCAATGCTTCTTTAGCGGCATGCACACCGAGGTCAACGAATGATTTACCTGGAAATTTTCCCCATTGGTGCATCCCGACTCCCAGTACTGCTATTTCATCTACCGCCATATTCGGTCACCCATCACGCTAGGTCCCATTTCCAAACGATGTAGTCATGATCATCGTCTGAGTAGAGCACGTCTAAAGCAAGTTTGACGTCTAGTCCCACTTCTAAATCGTTGATATCTATTCCTGACATCATTTGCCCACATATAACCATGTTTTCTTCCTCTAATTGCGCAGCACAGATAAGAAAAGGTTCAAAAGGTTCGGTGATCTGGTATGGAAGTGCTGGAGGGTATCCAGCGGACGTGTAACTCCATATTTTGGCGTGCGACGATAAATATACTTCTACTCGTTCATCATCATTGACACATCTGGGGTCTCCGCCACTGAGATCTTTGGGGAAGTAGTAACTTTGGCTAGTTACACCTCGACCGCCGATTAAACGTGGATTATCAAAATCCATAGTAAACATGCCATCTACGGCTGGTACACGTATCTTTGCCATAGGTGTAGTCTAGGGGATCTATTCTATGCTTTGCCTAAACGACGACAAGGAGAGGGTTGAATTTTGGATAATAAAACTTTACTTGTTACCGACCTGGATGGAACTTTATGGTTCGACGGAGAGACATGCCACCCGAAATCGTTGGAAGCTTTCCGCACCATTCAAGATCGTAATATCCCTATCCTCGTTGCTACTGGGCGAAGATTACGCATTGTGGCTGATTCCTTTAAGCAATTCGGATGGAGAGTCCCCTGCTTGCTTTTGAATGGTTCTTTGTGTTATGACTTCAACAGAAACTACAATCTTTTCTCGGTTCCGTTTTCACAGGAAGCGAGCACATCCATTTTGGAAATATTTGAATCACATGATTTGTCTCCAACTGTTTATGCAGATGATAGTTATGTGTACGCAAATGAGCCCACAACTAGTAGCGGTCATATTGAAGCAATCGGAACGGACTTAATCCAAACCCAAAACCTCAACGTCTACAAACAAGGACTAAATGCTCTCAATTTCTGTATTCTTGGCCTACAAAAAACCGAATTAAATAATGTCGTTAGTGAGTTACGTTCAACTGGCTTTGGGAACCCATCTTTTTACATTGATAGACTCTTTGGAGGATACTCACTTACCGTCCAACCACCCGAAGTTTCAAAGTGGTCTGGAATCATGCAATGGTGTACCACAGTGGGATTCAAACCTTCACGGATTGTGACTATAGGCGACGCAGGCAATGACCTTGAAATGCTCTCGAATGCTGACACAGCAATCGTCGTGAAAGGCGCTGAGCAACGACTTCTGGATCTCTCTGACCACACTATTGATATTCCCGAGGTAGGTGGCTGGGCGCAGATACCAGAATTGCTTTAGGTTTAACATACGATTTCTGAAAAATGTGCGAAGCGAATATGCTCTAGTCATAATCTTTAGTTAAGGAGTCACATGTCTATTTCTTCTTGGGATGACTATCCGGTCCATCAAGCACCTGAATATATTCGCCATCCAGCTACTAGTGACAGGAATTTCTATGACCGGTATTATTTCAATCTTCATGCTTCCTCAGATGAAGTTATGACAATTTTTGGCTTAGGTCAGTATCCGAACCTAGGCGTTACTGATGCTTTCATTGTTGTTGGGACGAAAGAGAAACACAGAGTCGTTAGGGCTTCAATGCCTTTAGAAGATAGATCCATTCTTCAAGTGGGTCCTATATCCGTTGAAATACTAGATCCTTTAAAATCTCTTCGTGTTCAATGTGAGCCAAATGAATGGGGAATAGAAATGGATGTCACGTGGACTGCGAGCCATTACCCGCTTGAAGAACCGCGCCAATATTTACGTAGGGAAGGCAAAGTCGTTTTTGACACGATGCGCTTCGCTCAGTTAGGACGGTGGGAGGGAACCCTGCGCACTCCGGACCATTCATGGACCGTAACGCCTGATTTGTGGGGTGGGAGCCGAGACCGTTCCTGGGGTGTCCGTCCAGTCGGCGAGAAAGAATCTGATGGCATACGACAAGGCGTTTCTGTCATGGAGGGATTATGGAATTATTTTCCGATAGATTTTGAAGATCATTCAATCATTTACATGCTTCAAGAAACCAACGACGGTGTCCGCGAGTTAGAAGAAGCTATGCGCGTGTGGCATGCTCCTGGCAGATCGAATGAATGGCTCGGGACTCCAACTTATAAACACCACCTCGTGCCAGGTACTCGAATGCTTGAAGGGTCCACAATTCATTTCCCTGATGCGGGAATTGATATGCGGTGTACTCCCCTGTTGGCTAATTATGTCGCTATGGGTACTGGATATGGTATTGAAGATGATTGGCGTCATGGTATGTACCAAGGGCCAGAACTAGTAGTGCAAGGTTTAGAAAATAATGTCAGTGATATATCAGGAATAGGTCAATACGGCATCGTTGACCATGTTGGGCGCTTTGAATACGATGGCAATGTTGGGTACGGCTTGTATGAACACGGTTTTTGGGGGCGTTTCGAAAAATACGGTCTACATGATCGAACTTCTACTTTTCCAACATGAAATCTGCTTCTAACAGCGAAGTAGTTCATGTTTAAGGTATTCTGTCTGTAGGTCATAAATTGACTGCGGGAGAGTTCAACTATGTTGACGCCGAAGGAGCAAGGGTCCCTCCGAAACTCTCAGGCACAAGTACCGCAGAAAATAGGCCTATCTGGAAAGAACGTTGATTCGTTCACCGAAGGGGAAAGACTGAAAAGTCGAAGCTCTCAGGTACCGAGACAGAGGGGGACGCTACGAAAAGTCTGAGGTACTGATATGTCAAACATTGAGCAATTCTCCGAACGCCACATTGGTCCAACAAACAGTGAAGTTCAACATATGTTGACGCTACTGAATGTTTCAGATTTGAAAGAACTCGTTGATTCAACTGTTCCTCAAAGCATTCGTGACATGTCGGATGATTTGGTACTGCCTAAACCGTTAACGGAACAGGCAGTGTTAGCGAAACTCAAGGAAATCGCTGCAATGAATACTGTAAAGACGTCCATGATAGGTCTTGGATATTACGATACGTACACTCCAGCAGTAGTTCAACGAAATATTCTTGAGAATCCTGCGTGGTATACGGCTTACACTCCATATCAGCCTGAAATCTCTCAAGGTCGTCTTGAAGCTCTTTTGAACTTTCAGACCCTAGTCAGTGATTTGACGGGTTGTGACATTGCGAATGCTTCTTTGTTGGATGAACCAACAGCTGTCGCAGAGGCAATGACAATGCTGAAGCGAGTCTATAAAGGTGACGGAAATACGTTCCTTCTAGATAGTGAATGTTTTCCGCAAACAATTTCTGTAGTTCAGACTCGTGCCGAAGCTATGGGAATAAATGTCATTGTTGGAAATCCCGATAATCCTCCAGAAAACTGTTTCGCCGTTATGTATCAATCACCTAGAACAAGCGGAGAAATACCTGATTTAACGACCGCTATCACCACTCATAAGGAAAATAATCTACTTGTAGGTGTAGCTGCTGACCTGTTATCTCTCTGCTTACTTACTCCCCCAGGGGAACTCGGAGCTGATGTAGTTGTCGGAAGCGCTCAACGTTTTGGTGTTCCTTTGGGTTTTGGCGGACCACATGCTGGTTATATAGCGACACGTCATGAATACCGGAGATCCTTACCTGGAAGAATTGTGGGAGTCTCTATTGATTCGCATGGCAATCGCGCACTCAGGCTTGCTCTACAAACACGGGAACAACACATACGGAGAGAAAAAGCCACGAGCAATATCTGTACCTCTCAAGTGCTCCTCGCAATTATTGCTGGAGCCTACGGTGTTTACCATGGACCGGAAGGTTTAAAGAATATCGCTGAAAGAACACATAATTTAATGACTCAATTTGCGACAAGTTTGAAGTCTTCTGGTTACAAAATCCTGACGAAGCAATGGTTTGATACGGTCACAATCTCAACTCCAACTGAAGCAGAGTCACTCATTGCTAAAGCTAATGACATCGGCTACAACCTGCGATACGTAGACGCTGATCATATAGCCATCGCTTTTGATGAAACAACTAAGATTTCTGACCTCAAATCACTTCTTCCTGTGTTTGGGGCCACCAATCTCCAAGAAAGAACTCCAAGTCCTATTTCAGCAGCGATGGTCCGCACATCTCCATTCTGTGAACATCCAGTGTTCCATTCGTATAGAAGCGAAACTGAAATGCTCAGGTACTTGAGGCGACTATCAGATAAAGACCTCGCTTTGGATAGAACCATGATCCCTCTCGGATCATGCACAATGAAACTCAATGCGTCTACAGAGATGATGCCGATCACGTGGCCCGAGTTCGGGAGAATTCATCCATTCGTACCAAGTAATCAACGAAAAGGATACGCCCGTTTAATTTCGGAACTAGAAGATTGGCTTGTAGCCATAACGGGTTATTCCGCTGTCAGTCTGCAACCGAACGCGGGTTCTCAAGGGGAACTCGCAGGTCTTTTGGCAATACGGGCGTATCACGAATCACGAAATGACCACCAACGAGATGTTTGCCTCATCCCCGCATCAGCGCATGGCACCAATGCAGCAAGTGCCACAATGGCGGGGATGAAAGTATTAGTTGTTGAATGTGATCCAAATGGAAACGTTGATTTATCTGATCTAACCAAAAAATCAGAAGAAAACAGTGACACACTTAGTGCAATCATGATCACCTACCCATCAACACACGGTGTTTATGAGGAGTCAGTGATAGAAATATGTGACATAGTTCACCGCCATGGCGGGCAGGTCTACCTTGATGGTGCCAACCTCAACGCATTAGTTGGCGTGGCGCAACCAGGCAAATTTGGTGCTGATGTCTCTCATCTGAATCTCCATAAAACATTTTGTATCCCACACGGAGGTGGCGGTCCTGGGGTGGGACCCGTCGCTGTTGCGGAACACCTCGTTGAATACCTACCAAGTCACCCTCTCGTTAATGATTGCGGAACTGGAAGTGCTGTTGGTCCTATAAGTGGAGCTCCGTGGGGATCGGCGGGCATACTCCCCATATCGTGGTCATACATTGCCATGATGGGCTCAGAAGGACTAACACAAGCCACACACACGGCCATACTGTCTGCAAATTATGTCGCTAAGCGTCTTTCCGGTGATTACGAGATCCTCTTCACGGGTAACAATGGATTCGTCGCCCATGAATGCATCATCGATATCCGCCCGATCACGGCTAAAACAGGTATTTCCGCAGACGATATCGCCAAGCGGCTTATGGACTACGGCTTTCATGCGCCGACAATGTCATTTCCAGTCACAGGAACCTTAATGATCGAACCGACAGAATCCGAGTCGCTTTTGGAATTAGATAAATTCTGCGCAGCAATGATCACGATCAAAAGAGAGATTGATGAAGTCGAGAACGGTGTCGTAACTTATGAAGATTCAATGCTTTATCATGCCCCGCATACTGCTATGCATGTAACTTCAAACGATTGGGCGCACCAGTACACGAGAGAGGAAGCAGCGTATCCTCTCCCAGAAGTGAAGTTGGATAAATATTGGCCACCAGTAGGACGAATCGATGGTGCCTTTGGTGATAAGAATCTTGTCTGTAGTTGTCCAAATATTGATGATTATCGAGACTGATTTATACTTATTGTCTCCGAGGAAAGAAGACTGAAATATGCCAGACGCAATTGTTGAAACAGACGGTAATTTAATGATCGTCACCATGAACCGCCCGAAGAGAATGAATGCCATTTCCGGACCGATGATTGTACGAATGTATGACGCTTTTGTTCAAGCGTCTGAAGACGATGACATCCGATGTATTATCGTGACCGGCGCTAACGGGAACTTTACTTCTGGTGCAGACCTGCGGGCAATGTCCGGCGACGGAGATGACACCGACACTGGAATAGATATGAAGGCTCGATCAAAAGAAGATCCTGAAATTCATTGGAAAGGTTTATTACGTTCATATCGGCCTACCAAACCCATCATTGCCGCCATTGAGGGAGTCGCTATAGCTGGTGGAACAGAGATCCTTCAAGCCATGGATATACGAGTCGCTGGTGAGAGCGCCAAATTCGGAATCTCCGAAGCCAAATGGAGCCTGTACCCAATGGGAGGATCAGCTGTGCGTCTCCGAAGACAAATCCCCTACACAGTTGCTGCTGAATTACTTCTAACCGGTAAGCATATAACCGCTCAGGAAGCGAAAGATATTGGTTTAATTGGTCAAGTTGTTCCAGATGGATCTGCCCTGGACAAAGCAAAAGAGATCGCAAGTCAAATTTGCAAGAATGGCCCACTCGCTATTGAGGCTATTCTAAAAACCCTTCATGAAACTGATGGCATGACAGAACAGGAAGCACTTGACCATGAATACTCATATGGATGGTCTGTGTTTTCCAGTGAAGATGCAAAGGAAGGTCCAAAAGCCTTTTCAGAAAAGCGCACTCCACAGTTTAAAAAGCGATAACCCTCAGACAAGGTTGATTAGGTTTTCCCCGCTCAGTAAGCGCAGAGCATTGTCTGAAATCAAGCGAATCGCATTTGCTTCGTAAGTATCAAATGAAACTGAACAGTGCGGTGACAAGTATAAGTTAGGAGCGTTCCAAAGCGGATCTTCTTTTGTTAGGGGTTCATTGCGTACTACATCAAGGATCGCAGCTCGTAAATGACCTGTACGTAGATAGGCGATGAGATTTTCTTCTACCACGTGTGTGCCGCGAGCAATATTTATAAAAATAGAGCCCTCTTTCATTAACGAAAATAATTCTTGATCAAACATATTTTCTGTTTCTCTGGTTGCAGGTGCTGCCATCACCACTACATCACACAAAGGAAGCATTGTCGTAACGTCTTGACTAGGGAATAAGTGATCAACCAGAGATACGGCTGATGCGTCTTCTACATTTCGTTTGCACGCTAGAACGTTCATGCCAAAAACTTTTGCCTTCTTTGCAATTTCAGTTCCTATTGAACCCAGTCCAACAATTCCAATGGTTCTTCCTTCAGCTTGATTCCCAAATTGCACTTCCCACTCCTTGCGTTCCTGCTGGTCATCAAGTTTTCGTAAATGTTTGAGTTCCTGGAGCAATCGAGCGAAAACAAATTCTGAAATAGCTGAGGAGGCGATACCGCGTGAACTTGTTTGTTGCACACCCATCTCTGCCAAGGCATCGGCATCTATATGGTCGTATCCGGCCGAAACTCCTTGAAACCATTGAGCTTCAGGAAAAAGATTTTTCGGATTCGATGGCAAGTCCATGGATACAATCGCGTTACATCCCTGCCACTGTTCAAGATATTCGGAAGGAATCTCTGGTTCTTCCAGATTCTCTACGTTAAGACCCCGATTATGCCCTCGTGAGGAGCGCAATTCCGAACTTTCCAAATATGGGGTCCAACAAAAATCAATCGGTCTATCTTCGCTCAAAGCCATTAATGCTTCCTTATGCGAGCGTAAGGGGAAAAGGACAGCCACTTTTAGTTGATTTATTTCCATGTTCAAGCCTTAAATTACATTTTCACTTTCCTTCAGGGTAGTCTCCTTTCACTACATCTGGTAGAAAGTCACTATGGAGAAACATAACAGAACAGTCATTATCACCGGTGGTGCGAGCGGCATAGGAAAATCACTTGCCTTTCATTATGGGCAGAAGAAATACAATGTCGTCCTCGGTGACATTGAAGAACCAGCGCTAGAAAGTACAGTCAACGAATTGCGTGCAGATGGCATTAATGCATTAGGTGTCACAACTGATGTATCTGACTTGAACTCAGTCCAATCCTTATCAGACGCATCAAACGCGGCATTCGGTCCACCTACCGTTGTATGTTTAAATGCAGGAGTGGGCGCCGGTGGAGAAATCGGCCAAATACCCATGTCTGATTGGGAATGGGTTTTGTCAGTGAATTTATGGGGAGTTATCCACGGATTATCAGTATTTCTCCCCACGCTACAGAAACAAGATGTAGGACACATAGTCATTACTTCTTCTATTGCTGGACACCTGTCTTATCCTCGGATGGGCCCCTATAACGCCTCGAAACATGC
Source organism: Acidimicrobiales bacterium (assembly GCA_030740795.1). Classification (GTDB taxonomy): domain Bacteria; phylum Actinomycetota; class Acidimicrobiia; order Acidimicrobiales; family UBA8592; genus UBA8592. The sequence goes on from JASLWO010000068.1 coordinate 30,121, forward strand.
TGTACTTACAATTGCTGAAACCCTGTACTTTGAACTCGCGGAAGCACAATCAAATGTTGGTATCAGCGTTCTATGCCCGGGACTAGTACGCACACAAATCCTAAATAGTGAACGAAACCGCCCAGAGACATTAATGGAAACACCCATCGCCGTTTCTGACAAAGAGCAAGAAACCCGTGAAGCCATCGTGCGAGAAATCTACGACCAAGCTCTCGACCCGTCCATCGTCGCCGAACTTGTTTACGATGCAGTTGAAGCAAAAAACTTCTACATATTTACTGACGATTCATTTGTTGATGCTCTCCGTCAACGCCATCACAACATAGAGAATGCCCAAAATCCTAACCTTCGCGCTAATTTAATAGAGGAGCATTTGAATGACTGAAACTTCCATACTGTAAGAACGGCTGTGCAAAAATACGATCTGATAATCATTGGAACAGGTTCCGGCAACACCATAATCACCCCTGAATTCGATGACTTAGAGATAGCGATCATTGAGAAAGACGTTTTTGGCGGAACATGTCTAAATCGCGGATGCATTCCTTCCAAAATGCTTATACACGTCGCCGATGTCATCACAGAAATTACTCACAGCCATGAACTTGGCATAACAATCGGGTCACCCACGGTGAACTGGCCGGAAATCCAATCACGAATCTTTGGGCGCATTGACCCAATATCTAATAGCGGCGAAGATTACAGAAAAAATTTACCAAATGTGACTGTGTACAGTGGCGAAGCTTCTTTCGTGACAAGTCATGAAATCATGGTAGGAGATGAGGTGATTCGCGGAGATCAGATAGTTATCGCTACCGGAGCTACTCCTGTTCTACCAACGATTAACGGTTTAGCTGACGTCCCCTTCCATACTTCTGATTCAATTATGCGTATTGATGAGCTACCAGGTCGTTTAGCAATCATTGGCGGGGGCTACATTGCGACTGAACTCGCTCATGTGTTCAGCGCATTCGGATCTGATGTAGTGATGCTTGTGAGAGGCAACACCTTGCTGCCACAAGAAGATATCTCAATTCAAGAACGGTTTGTGAAGGTATTCTCAGAAAGAGTGGACGTCCGTTTCAACACCACAATTAACCAAATCAAACAAAAAGACAACGTCATAGTTTGCGAATACGGGGATAACGGACCATCTCTACTTGAGGTTGACATGCTTCTCATCGCAACTGGAAGACTACCGAACCTAGACTCTCTTAACGTCGGTACTGCTGGAATAAATACTAAAAATGGTTACATCGTCACTGATGAGTACATGCGAACTTCTGTGGAAAATATTTGGGCGCTAGGTGACGTTACGAACCCACACCAGTTAAAGCACACCGCTAACGCAGAAGCAAAAATAGTGTCACATAACCTCATTCATTCAGATTTACGACAAGTAGACCTTAAACCGATCCCCCATGCAGTATTCACCAACCCGCAAATATCATCAGTCGGCTACACGCAACAAACCCTTGATGATATGAACGCCTCATATGTCACCGCAACCGAGGAATACAGTGATGTTGCCTATGGATGGGCGATGGAAAACACGACAGGGTTCTGTAAAATCATTGCCGATCCGACATCGGGTATGATTCTCGGCGCTCATATCATAGGTCCACAATCATCTACTATGATTCATCAACTTATCCAAGGTATGAAATTCAACCAAACAGTCAAAGAACTCTCAAAAGGTTTTTTGTACGTTCACCCCGCTCTAAGTGAAGTCGTAGAAAATGCATTAATAAAAGCATCGGACGAATGCGAACAAAGGCAATCAGGCTTCTAATAGCAATTTCATCATTTAATGCACAGTGTTACTACTGAGAAGTGATCTATCCTAGGACAATGACGAGTTCATACGGTTCTATATTCAAAATTCAAACGTTCGGAGAATCGCACGGTCCGGGAGTGGGTGTTGTGATTGATGGCTGCCCTCCAAGGCTGCCTATCTCTTTGGATGAAATCCAAAGAGATTTAGACAGAAGGCGACCCGGTCAGAGCTCAATCGTGACACAACGTGATGAAAAAGATGATGTTGAGATCTTAAGTGGTTGGAGAAATGGAGTTACACTCGGCTCTCCCCTCGCACTACTTGTTCGAAACGAGGACCACGAAAGTGGAGCATACGACCATTTGGAAAACGTATATAGACCCTCACACGCTGATTACACAACCGATCAGAAGTACGGTATCAGGGCACACGAAGGAGGTGGACGGTCAAGCGCCAGAGAAACAATTGGAAGAGTCGCTGCTGGAGCAGTCGCCCGCAAATTGCTTCACCACACAGCCAACATTGAGGTTCTTGCCTGGGTGCAACAAGTGCACGGTATTTCGGCTTCTTATGACATAGATAAGATTTCAATCACTGACGTTGAAGCAGACCCAACGAGATGTCCAGATCCTGATACTGCAGCCGTAATTACAGAAGCGATAGAGAAAGCTCGTAAGGACGGGGACAGCTTGGGAGGCGTTATTCAATGCCGTGTCCGAAACACTCCATCCGGACTAGGCGATCCTGTATTTTCTAAACTTGAAGCTGAATTAGCTAAAACCATGATGAGTCTCCCTGCCTCAAAAGGGTTTGACATAGGAAGCGGCTTTAACGGAGTCACTATGACTGGCCGCGAACACAATGATGCATTTGAACTTGACCCTCATGGAAATATCCACACAGTGACCAATAATTCGGGCGGTATCCAGGGCGGTATATCAAATGGTGAGAACATCTACTTTAGAGTTGCCTTTAAGCCCACTGCGACTATTTCTTCTTCTCAGAGAACAGTTGATACCGAGGGAAATGAAGTACACCTTGAAGCCAAAGGCCGTCATGACCCTTGCGTCTTACCTCGGGCTGTACCCATGGTTGAAGCTATGGCATGCCTAGCCCTTTGCGATGCTCTACTTCGACAAGCAACGGTTGATTATCTGTCAATAGATTGATTTACGATTTATAAAACGGTAATGAAACGATGGTTGCTTCTATTTCATCTCTTCGGCCGGAAATAAACACTTTGTCATCAATGGAACATGTTGGAGGCAACAATGCCATGGCTATTCCGTGTTTCAACGTCGGAGAATAGTTCCCACTCGTAACAATACCTATTTCGGCACCTCTACTCGATACTACTTGCCCCGACCTTGGAGGACGCCGCTCACTAGTTGCAAGCCCGTAGAGTTTTTTCTTCACCCCGTTCTCCAACTGGTTTTTGATCGCTTCTTTCCCTAAGAACTCCGACTTCTTCATGGAAACGACCCACTTTAAGTTCGCTTCTATAGGTGTTATCTGCGGTCCCAGTTCATTTCCGTGGAGCGGAAGCCCTGCTTCTAGTCGCAGAGTGTCTCTCGCCCCAAGTCCGGAAGGACTCGCTCCACTTTGAACTAGCTGCGACCACATATCGACTGCGAGTTCCAGTGGAACGCTTATTTCCACCCCGTCTTCACCGGTATATCCCGTTCCAGCGACCGTGATAGAAGAACCAAGAAAGTCAATTTGTTCAACACAGAACCTTGGTACCGACGATATCGCTGTTGATATAGAGGCAAGGACTTCTCTTGCTTTGGGACCTTGCACTGCGATAACGGCTCGGTCACGCGTAGTTTCGATTATTTCAAGTTCCCGAGACATATTCTCCAAAGCTGTAACGACTCGCATGGTATTAGATGCATTGGGCATGATTTCAAAACAGAATTCGGAGATCCACCAAATAATCACATCATCCATCACGCCACCGTTATCATTAAGCAGGTGGCTGTATTGGGCTTTCCCAGGTGTTATACGATCAAGATCATTGGTAAAGGTTCGCTGAAGAACGTTAAAGGATTCACTTCCACTGACGCGAACACTTCCAAGGTGAGAAACGTCGAATATCGCGCACTTTGAACGACATTCATGATGTTCGGACAGCGTTCCTTCAGAATAAGAAAGTGGCATGTTCCAGCCACCAAATTCAGCGAATTTTGCCCCTGCCTCTATATGAGCGTAATGCAATGGAGAATTTAGCAGTTCCGCAGACACAAGGTCGGTTAGCTTCCAGAGATTACCTGAGGAGAAATTTCTTCATCAGAATCTTCAGATCCTGCAGGTCGCAATTCAACAATCGCAGAATCTACTTCTTCTTTAACCGTTGCTAGTGGCAATATATTAAGAACGCCTTGGCCCTGCTTCAACAAATCAACAAGCTCTTCACCGGTTTGTACGAGCACAGTCTTGCTCCCTGAAATAACTAAATTTACTTTTGTGACGTCTTCACCGAGCCCATCTTTTAAGTATTCAAATATCTGGCGGATTTTCTCTACCTTTATCCCTCCGTCAATGAGGTTCTTAATTACTCGCAATTCCAAAAGATCTTTATAGGAGTATCTGCGACGGCGACCACTTCCCTCACCCTTATCAATAGAAGGAACGACCAACTCAGTACGAGTCCAATAGTCGAGCTGCCTATACGAAATACCCACGATCTCTGTTACTTTCGTTCCAGAAAACGATTGTTCTACGTTTGATTTGTCCATGAGCTGCCTTTCATAGTGATCGTTAATCACATATAGGAAATTACGCCTTTGTAACTACCACTAGGGTAAGGTCAAAATTGTTGATACACAACATGAGGGTCTTCGTATTGATCAAGCACTGAAGTCATCAGGGCTTACTTCTTCAAGGAAGTCTCTGAAATCAGCGAGGACATTTTCTTCTGGTTCGCCTTTTTCTTCATCCTGCAATTTTTCCCCTGCTTGGTCTAATACGGCTTCTTCCGCAAAAATTGGTGATTGCATACGCATCGCAAGAGCTATCGCATCACTTGGTCGACTGCTTATACGTTTCTCCCCTGCTGAAGTCAGTAAGTGAAGTTCCGCGAAGAAAGTTTTATCCTTTAGTGCCGTCACCACTACCCTAGATAACGTAACTTCCATTTCCTTTAGTGCTGTTTGGAAGAGGTCGTGAGTCATGGGGCGAGGTGATTGTTCGTCGCGCAGAACGATGTCAATTGAGTTCGCTTCGTTTCTGCCAATGTAGATTGGAAGCAGGAGTCCGCGTTCATTATTTTCTCGTAATAGGACAATGGGGCTAAAGCCTTGAAACCCCACTCCTCGGACTCCAACCAGTTCCATTTCAATCATATGTAGAACATAACTGCTTTTTGGAGAAATTGCTCCCTGTTATTTCTCTATCTGTTGTGTAGTTTCGTGTATTGATCTTCGAAGTAAGAGAGATTTTAAATCATTTCCCAATTTCGCCAGTTCTGAGACTGCGCGGCTTACTTCTTTTCCGCTTAAACCAGTTAATCTTTGGTCGATAAGCGCTGCTTCGGAATCTGATGATCGCTTAACATGGCGCAAATGACGTGGCTCAATTCCAAACGATAGAAAGCGAACAATTATTTGTGTTACGAACAGGTCATCAGCGTTATATGTTTCCCCTGCTTTATGACTTCTTTTTGGAAGTATCCCGTACTGTTCTAGATCTGAAAAAGTTGGTTCTGGGATTCCCGTTCTCTTTATTAAATCCTCTTTGGAGAATTCAAGCGTTTCATCTGGTGGAATTGCTGGATCAATTTGTGGTAGTTGAAAGGAAGTTGAGTCACTTTTTTTATTTGGAGTGCCTAATCGTTCTCTAATAACATTCAGCGGGAGAAAATGGTCGCGTTGCATTTTGAGAACCCAACGCAATTGATTTAAGTCCTTCTCGCTATAGCGGCGATAACCTGATGCGGATCTTTCTGGGGTTATCAGACCTTTTGTCTCTAGAAATCTCACTTTGGATATTGAGATATCAGGGAATTCGTCTCGCAAAGCTTCCACTAGACGTCCTATGGAGAAGAACGCAGGTGAGTTCACTAGTTACTTTCTTGAAAATAAACAAGTCTGAATTTGCCGATTTGAAGCACGTCTCCAGGGACGAGGCGTTCATCAACCTCTATCTGCCTTCGGTTCAAATACGTTCCATTAAGCGATCCCACGTCACTTACACGAGCGGCGTTGTCAACCAGTTCAATTTCAGCATGCCTTCTAGAAACGGTAATATCGTCAAAGAATAAATCGCTTTTAGGGTGTCGTCCGAGTGTCGATTTCCCTGTATTAAGAATATATTTTGCTCCAGCTATTGGCCCATCTGTGGCAACGAATCCAGCTATTGAAGGATTCGGATTTGGTTGAGCATTAGCTATATCATCAATTGATAGAGTTTCCGTTGGCTCTTCATTTCCTAGTTCCTTGTCCATAGTTAACCTTCAATCAATTCTCGGTACTGTTGAGCTGTCATAAAGTCTGGAAGAGTCGATTCATCTTCGATCTCTAAAACAAAAATCCATCCATCCCCATAGGGATCGGCGTTTAAAAGCTCTGGACTTTCATCCAATTCTTGGTTTATTTCTATTATCGTCCCAGCAAGCGGTGCGTAGATATCAGAGACCGATTTTGTTGATTCAACCTCAGTGATCGTTTGTCCGCTAGTCACATTTTCTCCGAGAGTCGGGACATCAACAAAAACCACATCCCCAAGCGCATCTTGAGCATAATCAGTGATCCCAATTTTTGCCCTGTTTCCTTCTAAGAGTATCCATTCATGGTCACTGGTATACATCAGGTTCTCTGGAACGTTCATATGATGACTCTACATCATTGAGCTAGCTTAGCGCTATCCCTTTAAAGCATCTGGTCCCGATGCTCTTTCAGAGCTGCTTTGGCAAGTGGCACGTATCCAAAAGCTGCCCAAAAATGAAGTGCGAGAGAAGGAACACCTATTGCATACGCTAAAACTTCGTACACAGTTGATTGTGTTCCCTCAACTGCGACAGAGAATAGAAAAAGAGGAAATGCGAACATCAATCCGAAACTGCTCGTCTTACCAGCCCATGTAACTCTTAGCGCTCGGGCTCCCAAACCTCCGAGGATCAGTGCTGCAATAGCAACAACTCCTTCTCTAACTAAGGTAAGGAGTCCGAACCATCCAGGAACTGACCCGTCTATAAGCATTGAGAAGACAGCTACCAGAAACATGACTCGATCAGCTGTTGGGTCTAGAATTTTTCCAAGTTCTGAAACTTGATCGAACCTTCTTGCTACCCAACCATCAACCCAGTCGGTTGCTCCGAGAGTAGCTAAAAGGATTGCTGCAGCCATTGGATTATTTTTTTCAAGCAAAAGCCACACAAAAATTGGCACAGAGCAGAGCCTTAAAATCGAAATTATATTTGGGATAGTTACGATATTGTCTCGCCATCTATCAGGGGAAATACTGCCTTCTTCCATTTAGATAGCATACGCTTATGTTTAACCGTTGGGAAAGGAGAGACTATGACATCAATCTTTACATCAATCATCAAAGGTGAACTCCCTTCTCATTCTCTCTGGAGAGATGAGCTTTGTGTGTCATTTCTATCAATAAATCCTCTCACGACAGGGCATTCACTTATCGTGCCGCACGAAGAAAAAGATCATTGGTTGGATTTACCAACAGAAACCATTAAGCACCTCATGCATGTCGCTTCGCTCATCGGAAAAGCTCAGATGGAAGTGTTTAAACCTCTTCGCATTGGTCAAATCATCGCTGGGTTCGAGGTACCTCACACCCATTTACATGTTTTGCCGGTTTGGACAATGCGTGATTTAGAATTCAGTCAAAACCCTCAAACTGCAGATCAAAGTGATTTAGCTGAAACTGCTAAAATCCTTCGTTCAGTTCTGTTGTCTAATGGTCATGAACAAGTAGCTGAGTCTTTCGCTTAGCCAACCGGACCCAATCCCAGCGACGCTACTGTCTGGGGAGTTGCATAAGCTTCTATTCCTGAGTTGTCGTACACCTGAACAAACCGTTGAGTGATCCTTAGATCAGCTTGGAAATCAAGAATATCAACTCCAGTCCAACCTATAGGTACTTCGCTTCTATCAAAAATGAACCAATTAACGTTCCTTACCGCTTCGCTAGCCAGTCCGTCATCGTATATCTCTGGTAGATTAAATTCCCATAGTGCGATTCGTTCAGTTAGAAGAGGCAATAGTTTAGGTGCGGCTCGAACTACAGCATCATCTGGAATCAATTCAGCAACCTCTAACCTCGCTACGTCTACTGGTTGGCGGCGCCCCCATCCCCATGGGTCTTCGTATGGGGAGGTAACTGAATTAGCTACAAAAAATACTGCGGCTGTTATTAATAGCGCCCCTAAGACAGTCCGGTCTACGTTAACTCTTTGCACGATGACCCGTCCAGTCTTTCTTAAAGCAAATACCAGAGCAACAAACATGCACACAGTTACAGGAACTCGCTGCCCAGCTTCTGCAAATTCGCCTGATGGCACATCTGCAATTAGGTATAGAGCGAAGACGGGCAAGCACGGTAGCAAGTACCGTGGCGCAACCATTGGCAGGAACAGAACAGGAGCTAGTAAAGCAACTGCAACGTCAAAATTAGCTTCTGAGAACAATTCCGTCACGAAAGACGCCGGGTGAATGATTATTCCCCATAAAACAGAGAAAGGGTTTCCTGAGCCATATTTAGCGAATGCTGAAACGTGAGGGAACACACCCCCGTTATACATAGGCTGTATGCCCAATATGAAGATTGTTGACCAAGCAAAACCAGCTGCGAGAGTTTGGTAACCTAGCCTTTTTTTGCCTTCTAAAATCCACATTACCCCTAGCCCAGCGATCAATAGGCCAAGGTCTGAACGTGTGAGTAGTGCAAATAGTACTAGCATCCAATACTTATATTTTTTATCTGTGAAGCCACAGAGAATTAGAGTTAGAAGCGCAGGGACGGCTAATGACTCTAGGTGAAATCCAGCTAGATTCAAAGCATGAATAGCGCTGTACAAAGCATAAACGGAAATAATCACAGTGCTTGTTCCTGCTCGCAAATTACCTACATCTCTGGCTAGTCGCCACAATGGCACGACTGCAAATGCTAACGCAGCCGATTGAATTGTGATTAAAGTAATTGCAGTGGGCAGAATGCTTGTCATTAAAGCTATTGGATAAATAAGGAAACCACCTTGACTAGCTAGGTAATTTTGCCCAAACAATGATGACTCAGGAGTGAACCCTTCTCCGATCAACCACACCGACTGCATTACAGATGCCAAGCCCGAATCTTGTCCAAGTTCACGAGATTTTGCTAGAGCTAAAAGTATGAAAAAAATCCAAAGAAGTGTTCCAGCGAACCAAGGGAAAGATCGGTCAAAGACGGCGCCTTCAAACCTGGCTTGCCATCTCAAGAGACGATATTCAAGTCTTTTCCTCCAGTGCAAACTCATACCCTAGAGTTTAGTCCCTACGAACCTATCTATCGGTTTTAAGTAATTTCAATAATGAGAAGATTAACGAACTAAATCAACCTATTTATACCAAGTTGATCCCTTAATTTATGTCGCTAAGAATTGTCATCTACGATTGCTTGATGGGTTATTCGGTCGTTTTATTTGATCTTGATTACACGCTTTTTGATTCAGCGCTGTCAGAAAGAGACGCTCTTCAAAAGTCCCTAGATAAAATCTCGATTAACCTAACTGAAGAATTGCTGGTGGAATATCAGAAGATAAACAAGCGACTCTGGGCAGATCTAGAAAGAAACAAGATCTCACTAGAGAGACTTAGAGTACAAAGATTCGAAATTTTTCTGAGCGACCTCGGAAGCGATCAACAACCCCTAGCTCTTGCAGATACCTACACGCATAACCTCGGGCTATGCGGTTCGTTATTGCCTGGAGCTCGTAAACTTCTTAGTGAACTCATTGGGAAATTCAAAATTGCTCTGGTTACGAATGGAGTGAGCGAAACACAAAGACACAGAATTGAGAAATTTGACATAGAGAAATATTTTGACGCGATAGTAATCTCTGGTGAATTTGGTTCTGCTAAACCCAATTCGCCAATTTTTGCAGAGACTTTACGGTTACTTAACCACGATTCCAAAGATGAGGTATTGATGATCGGTGACAGCCTAAGTTCAGATATCGCTGGTGCTGCGGATTTCAATATTGATTCGTGTTGGTTCAATCCTGACTCTAAACCCTTAACCGGAATAGCAAAACCTACATTTATTGCTCAGTCATTTAATGACATATGGGAGGTTATTCGGTACGATTCTAATCTTTTCATCTCGGAATTGTAATTTAAATGATATTCCGGTTACACAAACCAGTTTGTAGACCTATTCAAAGGAAAGAGTCATGTTGGGTTTTCATAACGAATTTTATGTGAATATCAGAAACGATCTTGGATTTCTCTTAACACATTCTGCGCATTCTTGAAATGGATCCCCGTCATTCCAGTTTTTTCTGCGCCGGTTACGTTGTGAAGAAGGTCGTCTACCATCAGGCAAGATTCAGTCGGAACTCCAAGTCGTTGAGCAGTGAGTTCGTAAATGCGACAGTCAGGCTTACGGAATCCCACTTCCGATGAATCAACGATTACATCAAAAAGCTCATAGATCGGGACTGTTTTTTCAATTACAGGTCGAAATTCAGGAACAGCGTTTGTCAATAGGGCTACCGGAATACCCTTCTTCTTTAACCATTTCACAGCTTCATCCATTAGTTCATCGGGTTCATTTTGCGCTTCAGCTACCCAAGGTAGGAAGATTCCAAGGTCAAACGTTATTCCATAGGGATCTAGTATCTTTTGCATTTCTCTTGCGAAAGTACTATCAAGCGGTTGCCTGCCGCATTCTGCCTCAAACCACGGATTTCCGTAGCTTTCATTCCCCCCTAAAATCAGTGACATTAGGAGGTTGGGCTCAGCATTAAATTCTTCAGCCAGCATATGAACTCTCCCTATAGGGGATTTTGCCATCACTCCCCCATAATCAAAGATTGCTGCTTCCAAAGAATCCCCAGTCACTTTCTCACCCTACAGCGCATATATTCGCCTCCATTGCTCTATTCTTTATCAAATGGCATCAGGTAACAGTGTTCCGTCAAATAGGTACGATGCTTCTTTGGCTAACGTAATTGAACTTAAATGGCAGAAACGCTGGGAAGACGAAGGCACATACCATACTCCAAATCCATCTGGCCCTTTGGCAAGTAGCTCCGACAGAATCAACTTACCTAAATTGTTCATTATGGATATGTTCCCTTATCCCTCTGGAACGGGACTTCATGTCGGGCATCCGTTAGGGTTCATCGGAACCGATGTATATGCCCGTTATAAACGGATGACTGGATACAACGTTCTACACACTATGGGTTACGATGCTTTCGGTTTACCAGCTGAAGAACATGCCCGTCAGACAGGTCAACATCCTCGGGAAAACACAAACTCAAATATTGACAACATGCGTGGTCAATTACGACGACTAGGGCTGGGGCACGACCAACGAAGATCTGTTGCCACCACAGATCTAGATTACTACCGGTGGACTCAATGGATTTTCCTTCAACTATTCAATTCGTGGTACGACCATGAACAAAATTGTGCTCGCCCCATATCAGAACTTGAAAAAGCTCTATCAAATGGCTCACGGGCATTAGAAAGTGGCATTCTTTGGGATGACTTAAGCAACCATGAAAAAAAGGAGTTAATCAATTCATTCCGATTGGCTTACCTTGATGAAGCTCCAGTCAATTGGTGTCCCGCGCTTGGAACCGTTCTCGCCAATGAAGAAGTAACAGCAGAAGGACGAAGTGAACGCGGAAACCATCTGGTATACCGGCGACCATTGAAACAATGGATGATGCGCATTACTGCATATGCTGATCGACTCCTTGAGGACTTGGAGAATCTGGATTGGAGTGATGCCATAAAAACAATGCAACGAAACTGGATAGGCAAAAGCAAAGGTGCCGAAATCGTTTTCCCAATTTCGGGTGAAGAAATCAGTGTCTTTACTACTCGGCCAGACACACTTTTCGGAGCAACGTACATGGTTTTAGCTCCCGAACATCCCCTTATCGAGAAAATATCAGCCACTTCATGGCCTGACGGAACACCCGAAAAATGGCTGCAGGGATTTTCTAACCCGCAAGCAGCTATAGAGTCATACCAACAATTAGCAGCGCAGAAATCTGATCTAGACAGACAAGAGAACAAAGAGAAAACAGGAGTTTTTCTCGGCGTTTACGCCACAGTCCCAGTTAATAACAAAAAAATACCTGTTTTCATATCTGATTATGTACTCATGGGGTACGGCACGGGAGCCATTATGGCTGTCCCAGGGCAAGATGAACGAGATTGGGAGTTCGCTGAACTCTTTAACTTGGAGATCGTGAGGACAGTTGAACCTCCACCTTCTTGGGATGGGAAAGCTTTTCCTGGAGATGGTCCAGCGATAAACAGTGATTTCTTAAACGGTCTAGGAGTTGACGATGCGAAATCAAAAATCATAGATTGGCTCGTCACATCAGGAAACGGAACAAAGAAAACCACATACAAATTAAGGGATTGGTTATTTAGCCGCCAACGCTACTGGGGTGAACCATTTCCGATCGTGTATGGCGATGATGGGCTTCCCATCGGAGTTGATGAAAGTCACCTTCCAGTAGAACTTCCAGACCTAATAGACTGGGCTCCAAGAAGCTTAGAAGAAAACAGTGAGCCAGAACCGCCTTTAGGACGCTCTGCCGGTTGGGGAACCATTGAACTAAACCTTGGGAACGGTTTGCAAACCTACAAGCGCGAGCTTAATACCATGCCTCAGTGGGCTGGGTCGTGCTGGTATTACCTTCGTTACCTTGACCCAACTAATGATGATGATTTCGTTGCGGCCGATATTGAACAATACTGGATGTCAGGAGACGTTGGTGGGGTCGATCTTTACGTTGGAGGAGTTGAACATGCAGTCCTTCACCTCCTCTACAGTAGATTTTGGCATAAGGTCCTTTACGATTTGGGACATGTAAGCTCTCTAGAACCATTTCAACGTCTATACAATCAAGGCTACATTCAAGCAGCGGCGTATCAGGATACTAGAGGCATATATGTTGAAGCTGCTGAAGTGACGGAAGAAAATGGCGGATTCGTATATAAAAATGAACCGGTAACACGTTCTTTCGGAAAAATGGGCAAATCACTCAAGAATTCTGTCACACCAGATGAGATGTACGATGAGTTCGGGGCTGACACACTACGCCTCTACGAAATGTTCATGGGACCCTTAGACCAAGATCGACCGTGGGAAACTAAATCTGTTGTCGGCTCACAGCGCTTAATTCAAAGAGTGTGGAGAAATCTGGTGGACGAAGAAACAGGCAACCTAAATGTTTCTGACGAAGAAACCTCAAAAGAGTTACTCCAACTTCTACACCGAACTATTCAAGCCGTGAATGACGACATGGAGAACCTGAGATTTAATACAGCTATAGCCAGGATTACTGAATTAAATAATGAAATCACGAAAATTCCTACCAGCACACCTAGGAAAGTAGCGGAAACCTTAGTACTCCTTTTGTCACCGCTAGCACCCCATATAGCAGAAGAGTTATGGGAAAAACTCGGCAACGAAACTAGTGTTGTTTATGCCCCTTTCCCGGAAGCCGATAAGGCGTTCTTGATTGAAGACTCAATTGAAATTCCAATTCAAATAAATGGCAAAGTAAAAAGCAAGATAATTGTGCCAAGCGGATCCACAGTTGAAACGATCCGTGAAACCGCGTTACAGGACCCAAAAATTAATTCGATCCTGTCTGGAGAGAAGATTCGAAAGGAAATAATAATTGAGGGCAAACTTGTGAATTTTGTATTCTAGATTCTTTGAGACCTTACATGTAGGGTTGTCCTATGGGAAGAGATGATAGATCTGGTTTATTCCTCGCATATCCAGGAATCGGAGAACGATTCGGTGACCTGTATGGTACTTTCTGGTGCGAAGGCAACCTGCCCCATGATTTGAAAGAAGCCGTGAGGCTTCGCAATGCGCAGTTAACAGATTGCGGATATTGAAAGAATGTTAGATTTTCGCTCGCCCGTGAGGCGGGATTCACAGAAAAAGAAGCTTCTCGAATCAACGCTGGCCGGTTGCCAAACGACTTACCCAAACATTGGCTACCAATACTTAAATTTACCGACCACTTCATAAACACTCCTTCTCCCCTGCCACACGAGCTTTTCGCAGAGATCACAGATATCTACACCAAAGCAGAAATAACTGAAATAGCTCTCGGATTAGGACTTTTCCATGGATTTTCTAAAATGCTGATTGCACTAGGCCGGGAGCCCGTCGAAATGGATACTACAATCATTCCCACACCTACAGCTCCGATGACTAAATTAGAAATTCAAGTGCCTGATTCGCATCCAGTAGCTTCTCTTCTTTCACCCACTCCTGATCTAAGGGATCGTTGGATCGATCTTGAAAATACTCTTTGGAAGATGAACAATTATCCAAGGATGGAACTTGAAAAAATCCGTTCAAGATTGGCGACTTTATTAGATGTAAGTCTTGAATACGAAAATTTTTATCACAGTGGTGACTCATCTCGAGATTTGCAGAATATTTCGGATCAATTCGTTTTTGACATTCGCTCTTTCACGGATGAACAAAGGCGTGCGATCATTGACGAATTTGGGTCTGATGGCCTTTTAAATCTGATGATTTGCCTAGCGCTCTATGATGGAATTTTTAGAGTAGCCACAACCCTTGATTCATGGCATTGACTTTGTGCTGTAAGCGACACAATATCCACCTCCGATTTGAGACCGATATTCGTAGCTGAGTCCTGAAGAACACTTTTCGTTAACTCCTACGATTTCCCAAACGCTAGCGTCTTCTCTCCCATCACAGGGAACTTCTTCGACTGGTGCAATGTCAATACATAGCTTCGGCGTTTCATCAGATACTTCAGGTACATATACCGCATTTGATTTGGTGGTATTTCCGCCGCCCCCGATAACGAAACCAGCAATAACTACGGCTACAACGAGAAACAACAAAAGGAAAAGGGGTAGTGGTTTCATCAATTTAGCAAACCCTCGTATTTCCATTTCTTTCAGGGATGCAACTTTCGTTTTTCGATCTTCCCTAGGTTCTTGAGCTATTAGAAACTCTTGCGTGATTTTTCTATTTGTCTGGCGAAGCGCATCTTCCATGATTCCTTTGTTAAATGATTCATCATATTCTTTTCTTTTATCTGGATTAGAAATAATGTTCCAAGCGACATTTATGTCTTTCATTTCTCTTTCACGCTTTTCCAATTCAAGTTCCGTGAGTCCCGAATTATTGTCAGGATGTAGAAGTCGTGCCTTCTTCAGGTATTCCCTCTTAACTACATCTGGTTCAGCTTTGGGATCAACGCCGAGAGTCTCATAATGGTTCTTAATTGATGGCACTTTCATATTTCCTGTCATGACTTCCACTGGTTAGATTAATCCGTAGACTATTTAGAAGCACCATCGGGGTATTTAAACATGAGTCACCTAGTCGTTTGCAAACAATGCAACGAGAGTGAAGATCTAGAAGGTTTCACTGAAAACGATCAGATCTCTGTCCGCTGTATGAAATGTGGACTTACCTGGGTTCGCGACCTCACCCCAAAATGTTCAAAATGTGAATCGACTAAAGTTAGACCCGCTTTTGAAGCAATTGTTGCTAAATCTCGCGGAACCCAACTTTCTGTACAGAGTTCAAAGTTGATTTACCTATGCGAGGATTGTGATGCCTCGCGTCTTAAGGACTACCAAACACGAAATTCTCCAATAATGCCTAAAGACCTCCCAACTACGTAACCTCTTTATACAAAGCGTTAGCAAGGTTTTCTAAGCCCGCCACTCGGGAACCTTTTACAAGAACTACCGAATTTGACCCAAGCAAATCTCCCTCATCAAGCTTCATTCCGGCTTCCTCCCAAGAAGAGACGTGAACACCGCCGTATTCCTCTACCCCTACCGAAATAACATGTACACCTGCAGTTTTGAGTCGATTCCCTATCGAAGCGTGTTCAGCTTCACTTCTATCTCCAAGCTCTGCCATAAGTCCCAGAACAGCTATTTTGATTTCAGCTTCGCTCAGAAGAAGAGTATCAATTGCTGCATTCATAGAAGCTGGATTAGCATTGTAGGAATCATTAATAACGAGCGTTCCATCAGCCAAATGTCTCAGATCCATACGCATTGGTGACAGTTCAATTTGGTTAAGTGACTCAACCAATGCACTCTGTTCTACACCGAGGGCCAATCCCACCGAAACTGCTGCAAGGGCGTTAGAAATGTTATGCACGCCTGGAATATTTAAATCCACCACTTCAGAACCCCACGGTGTTGTGAGTGTAAATGAGGCGCACATGTTTTTTCCCATGACTATATCGCTTGCAACAACATCGCCAAAAGAGTCAACACTGAATGCCAACACATTTGCTTGTGTCCTTGACCTCATTTCCCATACAAGGGGGTCGTCGGCATTAAGTATCGCTGTGCCATGACTTGGTAAACTCCCAATGAGTTCACCCTTGGTCAAAGCAATTTGTGCTTCGCTTTCAAAAAACTCTGTATGAGCGGCGCTTACCTGTGTCACCACTCCAATATCTGGAGATGCTATTTCACAAAGTTCTCTAATTTGACCCGGTCCTCTCGCCCCCATTTCCAAGACGACAACGCATGGTCCTATTGAGTCATCGCATGAAAGAAGGGTAACTGGGACACCTATCTCGTTATTATATGAGAACTTACTTACGTGCGTTGGGTAGGTACCCGACAAGCAAGCATAAGCAATGTCTTTCGTAGTTGTTTTCCCGACCGATCCAGTAATTCCAATAACGTTTCCATCAATGCGCCCCCTTGCATGCTTTGCTAAGTCTTGAAGCGCTACGAGTGTGTTTTCTACTTGCACAGCAGTTCCAACTGCGTTTCCATGACTGAATAGGTGCGCTCCAGCACCTTGTTCAAATGCCTCACGCACATAATCGTGCCCATCTCTTTCTGCGATAAGCGGTATGAAAATCTCCCCTCTCTGCAGAGTCCTTGTATCAATAGACACGCCGTTAACACTATGAGATCCATCGCCAAATACCTTTCCCTTACAGGCATCAGCTATTTCCCTAATCGTGAATTTCATTGACACAGCACGCCCACTCTATGGAAGGTACGGAACTGGGTCAACGGTCGCTCCACTAATACGGACTTCAAAATGTAGGTGGGGACCAGTTGATAGTCCAGTAGTGCCGCACGCTCCCACTTGTTCTCCAGCAACCACATAATCCTCGACTTGTATAAATATGTTCGACAAATGTGCGTAAAGTGTCGCAGTAGAATTTGCGTGCTGAATTATGACCGCATTTCCGTAGCCTCCATAATACTCAGCTGTTATCACTATCCCATCAGTCGCAGCGCGGATTGCGTCCCCAGTTGAGCAAGTGAAATCAGCACCTGTATGCATTCTTGCGTAACCCAAGATTGGATGCATACGCATTCCGTAGCCGGACGTCATAGCCCCAGCGGTCGGGTATACCCATCCAGCTTCAGTGATTTGTCCCAAACGCGCTTCTAACTCTGCTCGTCTTCTCGCTTCTTCTAATTCACGAGCTATACGTTCTTCTTCAGCAGCGATAAAATCGCTGATATCTTCCTGTTCTTGAACTGAGGTAGCCAACATTGAGTCCCAGTGCTCTCGCCGTACATCCAGTTCAGCTTTTATCTCTGCTTGCATTGCTCTCTGCGCTTCCAATTTGACTCTAACTTCTTCCAATTCAGCGCGAATGGCATCGGCTTCATCTTGAGCGGTAGCTGCTTTGGTAAGGAGATATGATCGTTCTTGCTGGATTAATTTCAGCTGGTCAAGCACATCGTTCGTGTCGCTGCTCACTAAATCTAGAAGTGCTATCTTGTGAGCAGCAATGGTGGCGTCTTCCGCTTCAAACCATGCCTCTGTTCTTCGGTCACTAAGACCTATATATGACTCAACCGCATAGGTAATTGCTCTCTCCTCAAGAAGACTTATTTCACTGGCAATCGCAAGAAAGCCTTCTTGTGCTTCGATTTTCTGATCCAATGCTACTTGAAGCCGTTGTTCAGCTGCTTGCTCTTTGGCTTCTTGTAGATTCACTAAATTTATTGCAGCTTGCAGTGCTGCGACAATTTCAAAATCTTCAGCTTCAAGCAAAGCTATTTCTGCTTCCGCTGATAATTGTTCTTGGCGAGCTAGTTCTCGTTGTTCCTTCGCTTGCTCAATAGAATCGTCATCTTGGGCATTTATAGACACCATAGGAGTCATGATTACAGCAAAACAGATTGCTCCAATTACCAATTTCGAAATATGATTTCTAGATCTCACATCATAATGATAGTTCGCTTCTTACTAGTTTGTGGTTCAACGCAAATCAGTATTATTAACAAAACTTCTCAGAAAGCGGTAATGTGACGATATGAGTGAAACTGTTTTAGACGTTGATCTTCTTGCTTTCGAACAAGGAAACGAAAAGGATCGCAAAGTTGTAATTGATGGAGTCATGCGTAGCCTGAAAACTGGATTTGTTTACACTTCACATGACATGTCACAGGATTTTCTTGATCAGGTGTACGAGATGCTTGAACTTTTCTTTACCTTATCTACCGAAGAAAAGCAGACGGCAGCCGCAGACAAGACTAACGGTCAGCGTGGATACACAGGTCTACTAGTTGAGACTGCTGCGATTTCTGATGTCCCTGACTGGAAAGAAATGTTGAATTGGGGAAAGAATCTCCCCGTTGGACATCCACTTAACCTCCGGTACCCACATAGATTCTTTGACAATGTTTTTCCAGAAGATCTAGTACCAGGAATAACTGAGACCTTGGAAACGTTTCATGAGCAGGTCCTTGAACTTCAATTACGTTTCTTACGGGTGATAGCTCTTGGATTGAATGTTTCTGAAGGGTTTTTCGATTCAATAGTGCCAGGTGGTGCGAATCTAACTCGAGCTATCCATTATCCATCTATGGATTTAGCCCCCAATAGTTCTCATGTTTGGGCCGAAGAGCATGGAGACATAAATCTGATAACTGCCTTACCAAGAGCTACAGCTCGTGGTTTGCAGATACAAGGAGAAGACGACTGGATTGATGCAGCTCCACCAGATGA
This sequence comes from Acidimicrobiales bacterium, assembly GCA_030740795.1. GTDB lineage: Bacteria > Actinomycetota > Acidimicrobiia > Acidimicrobiales > UBA8592 > UBA8592. The sequence goes on from JASLWO010000068.1 coordinate 49,103, forward strand.
CCACTTAATCATTAATACTGGAATCATGCTAGAACACTTAACCAACGGCGTAATCCCTACTGGAGTTCATCGGGTCGTAGCTGATCCTGCCCAACCTGGGAGTCGTATGTCAATTGTCCAGTTCTGTCATCCAACTCCTTGGACCGTACTTTCTCCGTTGGGATCTTGTATCAGTAGCCATAATCCTCAACGTTATGCACCGATTACTGCTGCTGACAGACTGGACCAAGTCTTGTGGGAAATAAACTTGTTAGAGGACAATCGAAGAGTGGGCTAATACGGGCTTTGCTTCGGCCACTTCGGACTGCAATACTTTCTCTATGGCAACACTTCTAGCTCATGTTACGATAAAACCCGATTTTGAAGACCACTGGGAATCAATCGCTAAACGCGTTTTTTCTGGAACCCACGAGAATGAAACAGGATGTGTCCGTTATGAATACTGGAGAGGAACTGATGAACGAACGTATTACGTTCTTCTATCTTTTAAAAGTTTTAATGATTTCATAATTCATCAAGTCGCTGATTATCATCACAATACTGATTTCAAAGATTGTTTTGAAAAATTTCGCTTGGAATGGGTTGACCCAATCCGTGGAGCATCACCGCTGAATGAATCTCAAACATCGGGACCAACAGATGAAAACAAAAACAATGTTTGGAACCAATACGTCAAAAACCACAGTGTCCAAACGCCAGACTGGTGGTTACAACAACGGACTAAACGAATTAGCTGCTAACATTGCCATTTACAACGCGGAGGTAACATGGCAATCCTAGAGAATGAGCAACCCAGATCAGCTGAAGAACGCCTTGAAGCATTTGAGGAAATGCTTTGCAGAACAAATATCGACCCTGATGAAGAAATCAGGCTAGTTCAAGACAATGCTGATGCCATCTTTACTTGGGACTACGGAAAAGGCCGCCGTGAAAAACTAGACAAATTGTACGAAAAAGCAAAGAGAAGCCAATGGAACGCAACAACTGATCTTGATTGGAATGCCCGCATAGAAGTTGAGCAGGTGGCTAGCGAAATGAACAACAATGATTACCGCGGTCAATACGTTGCAAGGCTTATGGAAGCTGAAGGTTCCCCAATTAGCAATTGGGGCGATAAGGAATGGGCAGAATATTCTGTTGAAAGTTTCTCTTGGAGAATTTCACAATTTATGCACGGTGAACAAGGGGCTTTGCTTGCCACTGCAAAGATTGTTGAAACTGTGCCTTGGATAGACGCTAAGTACTACGCAGCTACCCAAGTAATAGATGAAGCAAGACATGTGGAGGTCTTTGCTCGATACCTCCAGGAAAACTTACCTCACGAATACGCCGTAAATCATCATTTACAAGACCTCCTTGAAGACATCATTTCTGACTCCAGGTGGGACATTACTTATTTAGGAATGCAAATCATGGTTGAAGGTTTAGCTTTAGCCGCGTTTGGGTCTATGCATCGGGCTACCGCTGAACCACTGTTGAAGAACTTATTACGATACGTAATGAGTGATGAAGCACGACATGTAGCTTTTGGCGTAATAAGCCTGGAGGAGTACTATCAAGAATTGACAACTGCAGAATTGCGTGAGAGGCAGGAATTCGCTCATGATGCTGCCGAAAGAATGCAGGGTCGTTTCCTCCAGCAAGAAGTTTGGGACCGAATGGGTGTAGATGTTCGGGCAATGAGCCGTGTTTTTCTTCAACAGGACCCTGCAGAAAATATTTTTCAACAAATGTTATTCTCAAAGATTGTACCGAACTGCAAGAAGTTGGGCCTACTTGATGCTGGTGACGGGTACTTGCGAGGAGCGTTCACCGACATGGGTGTTATCCAATATGAAGATCATGCCACCACCGACGATGAATACGGGACACTTGACGAAGTGGCGAAAGACCGCGAAGTCGTATAGCCCGCAAGTTTTAATCGAAAATTCTTAATCAGATTTTATGACTTACGCGTAAGATAGAGATATGACAAAAAGTGTTTCTCGCATTTTCGATGTAAGTAAGTGGGATGAAGTCACCGCATTTGAATTTTCCGACATCACCTATCACAGAGCGAAAGATCAAGGAACTGTAAGAATCGCTTTTGATAGACCAGAGGTTAGAAATGCGTTCCGTCCGCAGACAGTTGATGAACTTTACCGAGCGTTTGACCATGCCCGTATGAGTACTGATATTGGTTGCGTGCTACTTACGGGTAACGGCCCATCGCCAAAAGATGATGTGTGGGCATTCTGTTCAGGTGGTGATCAACGTATCCGTGACAGGGACGGTTATAAGTACGCTGAAGGAGACTCCAGAGAATCAATTGATCCTTCTAAAGTAGGAAGACTCCATATTCTGGAAGTACAAAGACTTATCCGAGTTATCCCTAAACCAGTTATTGCAGTGGTGCCGGGTTGGGCAGTGGGTGGAGGTCACAGCCTCCATGTAACTTGCGACTTAACCATTGCAAGCAAAGAACATGCCAAATTTAAGCAAACAGACACCGATGTTGCTAGTTTCGATGGCGGATTTGGCTCAGCTTATTTAGCCCGACAAATAGGTCAAAAGTTCACTAGGGAGATTTTCTTTCTGGGTGATGAATACTCAGCTACCGAAGCTAAAGAAATGGGCATGGTTAATAAAGTCGTTCCTCACGAAACGCTTGAAGATGAGGCCTTAGCATGGTCAAGAAAAATTAATGGCAAATCGCCTACAGCTAACCGAATGGCGAAATTTGCCTTGAATTTAATTGACGATGGCTTGATCGGGCAGCAAGTTTTTGCAGGTGAAGCAACCCGCTTAGCGTATATGACCGACGAAGCCCAAGAAGGGCGGGATGCTTTTTTAGAAAAGCGAGATCCTGACTGGACTCCATTCCCTTATCACTTTTAGGGTTAACGTTTTTCAAATGTCACGTGCAAGTCTTTGAACGATCTGAGAGTAAAATTCATGTGGTGCTGAAAAGTGTTTTTTTTCTCAGCAAATCGGAAATTCTTTATTTTCTTTAGTAGCAAGCCTGTTGCAATGTTTTGTTCTAGCCTTGAAAGTCCAGCTCCTGGACAATGAGTTTCCCCTATTGAGAATGCCAAATGTTTAGATGCATTCTTTCTCCCTAGTTCAATGTTTTCTGGGCAATTGAATTGAAGTTTGTCTCTGTTTGCCGCCGCATACCTCATATGTATATGGGAGCCCTTTGGAATTTTCACTCCAGCTATCTCAGTATCTCTGACAGCATGCCTATCCATTCCTTGTGTTGGTGATTCAAGCCGAAGAACCTCTTCAACGAAAGTTCGTACTTGTTTCGGATTCGATGCCAATGCATCTTGAAGTTCAGGATTTTCTATGAGGATCCAAAGGCCTGAAGTTAGGGCAAAAGTTGTTGTTTCATTACCACCGATATAAAGGTGATCAATCATATTTATGATTTCGGTGTCATTAAGCATTCGTGTTCCCGAATGTAGTTTGACAGGAGTGCTAACAAGATAACTGACCACATCCTCGGTCGGGTCCTTCCTGGGATTTTCTCTACGGTCTTTAATATGGTCATGAATATAGTGTTGGAACTCAACCATCAATCGTGAAACTTCTCGCTCTTGTTCAACGTCAAGTTGTAAGGAGAAAGGGGCAACCCAAGCTTCACTCCAAATTTTAAGCTTCGGCAGATCCTCTAATGGAAATCCCATCATGACAGTGATAACCATTGCTGGTAAAGTTTCTGCGAATTGGGCAACGTACTCTACCTCACCATCATCTATCCAGTTATCAATCAGTTGTTCTGCGATGTCAGTGATTAGTCCAGTTTGTTTCTTAGCCCCTTTTACTGAAAAAAAGTGGTCAACCATGTCTCGGTAACGCCTGTGATCTGGAGGGTTAGATCCAAGAACTGAGATTTTTTGCCAGCCATTTTCGTTGAAATAGTCTTGCGCTTCCTTATCAGTAATAAGTGGTCTAGATTTTCCTGCACCGCGACGAAATAGGTCCGTTTGACGAAGCACATTGTATATATCTTCATACCTCGTCAAAAAGTATGTCTGCGTATCGGGTACGTGATATACAGGGCATTCTGATCGCAAAAGATCATAGGTTGGGTACCAATTCTCAATTGTGTCAGCAGCAAAAACATCTACTTCGTCTAATGTTTCAGGCTTTCCAGGACAACCAGTCATATACCCTCCTCATACAAGAGTACCAGTCATAGATGCTTGGAGATCTATTCCATATGCATATTTTTCTTTCACATGGCAAGATATAACTATGAATTACCGAATTAATCCCCGTACTATTCATCCGCCCGCAGCGAAATACAATCACGGGATGCTCTCATCCAAATTTGAAAAAATACTCCATTCTTCGGGTGTCGTTCCAGTAGATATCGATGGTGACACACCTGACGATATCGGAGATCAAGCGGCCTTGGTTTGGAATAACATACGCGAAATACTCTCCGAAGCAAACATGGGCCTAAACGACATCGTCTCTGTAGTTACTTATGTTGTAGCCGGTCAGGATCTTCAATCAGTAATGCGAATGAGAGATTCTATTTTGCAAGGTCATACCGCTGCTTCAACACTTGTCACGGTCCCAGAACTAGCTCAAAAAGATTGGAAAATGGAGATAGCAATTGTTGCCATTAGCTAACCAAAGAATTTATACCACTAGAAATTCATAAACGAGGTTCGTATGTCACGTGAAGTTCTTTCAGTCCCCGCAACACGAACGATTCCTCATATTCAAATTTATTCTTGCCTTCAGCCAGTTTGATATTCTCAATGTTTTCTAACAATCGGTTTATCGCTATCTTCGTTTCCGTTCTAGCCAACAAAGCCCCAATGCAATAATGTTCACCATGCCCAAATGCTAAATGCTCACGAGCATTCTCGCGGTCTGCGGAAAACAAATCAGGGTCAGTAAAAATTTCTGGATCCCTGTTTGCTGCTGCAAAGATGACCCAGATATGTTCACCTTCACTTATCTTCACACCATTAACTTCTGTATCGTGTTTCGCAGCCCGAAAGAGCCCACCTACCGGAGCTTCATAACGAAGACCTTCTTCAATGAAGTTTTCAATTAAGGAGGGATCATCTCTTAGCATTTCCTCTAGACCATCATCCAACGCTAAACGATGCATCAGATTCGTTAGAAGTTTCGTAGTGGTTTCATTGCCCGCAACGAGAAATTGTTGAAGCATAGACAGCATTTCTGCTTCGTTAAGCATTTCACCGTTTACTTCCGCAGTCGCAACGTCCGAAATAATGTCTTCAAGGGGAGATACTCGACGTTCTTGAAGTAACTGTCCAAAAAATTCATTAAATCCCTTTAATGAGATCAAGTAATCACGAACTTTTTCAATAGATGGATCAGGATTACCTACTGGCATCACCAAGTCATCTGACCATTTTTTAAATGTCGCTAAGCCATCTATTCCTACTCCCAAAGCGTAGGCGATGATAGTCATCGGTAGTCCTACAGCAAATTCAGCTACAAACTCCATTTCTTCTTTTTCGATGATTGGCGCCAGAAGAGCTTCGGTTACTTCCTCAATCATTGGCTCCATTCCACGTAACCTGCTTGGTCGAAACGCTCTATTCACAGCTTTTCTTTGAACGCGGTGTTCAGGCGGATCTGCATTTAACAAAACCGCTGCATTGGCGGCATTAGCGAGGAATGTTTGGAAATATTCCGCCATTCCGGGATCTTTGGCTAATTCCTCCATCGCTACAGCGAACCCTCCGCGACCATCCCGTGGCCCTGTCGGCATCAAAGAAGAAAACCTGTCAGTGTCATGCAGGATTTCCATTGCATCTTCATATCTTGTGCAGACCCAAGTACCAAGCTTCTCACTGAAATGTATAGGGCTTTCTTTCCGCAATTCAGAAAAAATAGGGTACGGGCAGCCTATAGCAGTTTGTTCCCGATCTATTAGTGCATCAAGTTGATCAGCCATTCATTACCTTTCTATCATTTTCCATAACTTAATGCTAAATATTGAGCATTCCCCCATCAACTCTGATGATTTGTCCCGTCACATAGGAAGCAAGATCAGAAGCGAGGAAGCAGATCACGTTTGCGATCTCTTCAGGTGTTCCCCATTTACCTAATGGGACACGTTTGACGAAGTTCTCGAGCACGTTCTCTTCACCTAACAGTTCAAATGTTGGTTCCCACATCTCGGTCAAGCAAAGGCCTGGCGCAACACTATTCACTCGAACTCCCTTGTTCGCCCATTCATTGCTCAGGTTCTTTGAGAGCGTATTCAGTCCACCCTTTGAGGCGGCATAGGCTCCTTGAGTTCCTCCAGCTCCAGCAGCTGCTGTTGAGGATACGTTCACAATGTTCCCCTTAGTAGCAAAGAGATCTTTTGCGAAGACTGAACACAGCATGAATGCTTGACGCAGATTCACAAGAAGCGTTTCATCAATCGCTTGAGCTGTTGCTCGATGTGCTGGTTCATTTCTCTCGACTGCAGCATTGTTTACAAGAATGTCGATCTTCTCGAACTTCTCCATTGTCCTCAATCTGATGAGGTCAATGGTCCTATCAGCACTCAGGTCACAATCAACAACTAATGATTCATTCTCTAATTCAACAACGATCTCATTCATCTTGTCTTTGCTTCTTGCTACCAGAACAACATTTGCTCCACCAGCATCCAACTGTCGAACTGTAGCTTCCCCGATCCCACGACTAGCACCAGTGACCACAGCGACCTTGCCTTTAAAATTAAACCCCATTAGATCCCCTTTCATGAATCATTCTTACAGGTAAAGCAAATTATGTCTGATAATGGCACAATAGAACTATGGATACTCTATTTGACCCTTCTACATATGAGACGATTTCTGTGGAGATAAGAAATAACGTTGGAATAGTCACCTTAAACCGCCCCGATGTATTAAACGCATTCAATGACACTATGTGCGCAGAAATAAAAAATACTTGGCGAGCTTTTCGCGAAATTGATGAAGTCCGCACCATCCTTTTAACAGCTGCTGGTCAAAAAGCATTTTGCGTTGGGATTGACCGAAGTGGTGAGATGTCAGCGCTTGAAGAAACAGAGAACCTATACGGTACTTCCAACAACTATATGTATAACGATCCGGGTGATGATTTAGGACCTAAATCCTGCGATCTTTGGAAACCTGTCATTTGCGCTGTGAACGGCATGTGCTGCGGAGGAGCATTCTATTTTCTCGCTGAATGCGACATTGTCCTAGCTTCGGAAAATGCCAGCTTCTTTGACCCTCATGTCACCTATGGAATGCCAGCAGTTTATGAACCAATGAAAATGACACAACGCATACCTTTAGGGGAAATATTAAGACTGACTTTAATGGGCAACCACGAACGAATTAGCGCTGACACCGCACTCAGGATAGGTCTTATCAGTGAAGTAACTTCAATTGATGACTTGCAAGAAAAAGCTGCATGGATAGCAGAAACAATTGCTAGCCAACCTCCAATAGCAGTCCAAGCTAGTCTGCGCGCCATTTGGGCTGCCAACGACCTTGGTCGACTAGACGCCCTATCTCTAGCTCCTTCTATCCTTACCTCTGGCATGTCCAAATCTGCCATGAAAGCAGGGCAAGAGGTCTTTGAAAGCGGTGAACGACTTAATTACCGCACTCGGTGACTTTGAACATTGGGATATAGAAAATTTCTCAGTAGCATTTAAGCATGCACAACCTACTCCTTGATCTACGACTTACGTGCCCGGTGGTCTGATTCATCCAGCCATCGGGAACATCCGTCGTAACAAGTTGAGAGGAAAAAATGAGCACCAGTAAAAACCCAACAAATCGCCAAGTGAAAAGCCCAATGGCTTACCAAAGATATCGACCATTTGCACCGATAGACCTACCAGATAGAACCTGGCCAAATGCAATTATCGAAAAAGCTCCTTTATGGTGTTCGGTTGATCTTAGAGATGGCAACCAAGCTCTAATAGAACCAATGGACCCTGATAGGAAATGGCGCATGTTCACGAAACTCGTTGAAATTGGGTTCAAAGAAATTGAGGTGGGATTCCCCTCAGCGTCTGAAGCTGACTTCACTTTCGTTCGTGAAATCATTGAAGAAGGAGCCATACCAGATGACGTAACCATTCAGGTGCTCGTACAAAGTCGACGTGAATTGATTGATAGGACATATGAAGCTATAAGCGGAGCAAAACAAGCAATCGTGCATTTCTATAACTCAACCTCAACTTTGCAAAGAGAAGTTGTCTTTGGGCTTGATACCAATGGCATCAAACAAATCGCTACTGATGCTGCTGCTTATTGCAAGGAACTTGAATCCAGCGTTCCAGAAACTCACATTCGATATGAGTACTCTCCAGAGTCATTCACTGGCACTGAACTTCCATTTGCGAAAGAAATTTGTGATGCCGTAGTAGACGTGATTGACCCTACTCGAGAAAATAAGATTATTCTAAACCTCCCAGCCACTGTTGAAATGGCATCAGCAAATACCTATGGTGACATGATCGAATGGATGCATAGAAACCTAAATCGCAGAGATGAAATCATCCTGAGTCTCCACCCGCATAATGATCGAGGTACCGGAGTTGCAGCTGCAGAGTTCGGAATAATGGCCGGCGCAGATCGGGTAGAAGGAACGTTATTTGGGAATGGAGAACGAACTGGCAATGTCGATCTCATAAATATCGCAATGAACATGTTTAGTCAAGGGATTGACCCAATGCTAGACATAAGAGACATTAATGAAATTAGGAGAGTCGCCGAATACTGTAACCAACTCCCCGTCCACCCTCGTCACCCTTATGTAGGTGACCTTGTATACACCGCTTTTTCTGGTTCACATCAAGATGCAATCAAAAAGGGTTTCGAAGCCTTAACTAAATCGGATACAGAAATCTTTGAAGTCCCTTATATCCCGATTGACCCATTAGACGTAGGGAGAACATACGAAGATGTCGTACGAGTCAATAGTCAGTCAGGAAAAGGCGGCGTCTCTTATCTCCTGAAGACAGAGAGCCAATTCGACTTACCTCGAAGAATGCAAATTGAATTCACTAGGTCAATCCAAAAGATCACTGATACCACAGGCAAGGAAATTACTGCTCAACAGATCTTTAACGAATTCGCCGGAGAATACTTAGACATTGATTACCCGTATGTACTTCATGGGTATGAGTCAGCCCAGAACCCTGAAGGTCGCGACCGGACTCTGCTCACTGCGCGTTTGTCCTGTGAAGGTGAGCAAATGATAGTGCAAGGTGAAGGCTCTGGCTCACTTGATGCTTTCGTAAGAGGTTTACGAGAAGCTTTAAGTAAAGATTTACGGGTCTTGGATTATCATGAACATTCAAAAGGGGCCGGAGTTGACGCAACGGCCGTTGCGTATGTGGAAATGGCCATTGATGGCACCGAATTATGGGGATGTGGATTACATACCGACATAACCCGAGCTTCCATGAGAGCTATCATTAGCGCAATAAACAGGGCAGCTAAAGACGCATAACATCAAGTCTGAAAGCAAAGGAGGTGTGCAGTGGGCAATACAGAATCAAATCATGAAATGATTCAACCGCTAAATGGGATCCGCGTACTCGCAGCTGAACAGATGCAATCTCTTCCATATGCGACTCAGATGCTAGCTAGCCTTGGAGCAGAGGTTGTTAAAGTAGAACACCCAACTCGCGGAGATTTAGGAAGGTCGAGCCTTCCTGCAACAAGTGACACCGAAGGGAACCCTGTCGGAGCTACTTTCCTACGAAACAACCTTTATAAGAAAAGTATTGCCTTGGATCTCAAACACGAATCAGGGCAAGACTTATTTAGACGTTTGGCAAAAGGTTTTGATGTCGTAGCAGAGAATTTCAAAGCAGGGACCATGGAACGTTTCGGTCTCGGTTACAGTGACCTTAGAAAACACCAGCCCAAACTTATATATCTCTCAATCTCAGGTTTTGGTAACACTGTTGACACCCCGTACAGTGAATGGCCCGCTTTCGCTCCCATCGCTGAAGCAATGTCAGGCATCTACAATTTTAACCGTGGAGATGATGAAGAGATCAAAGTTTCACCGGTTGGTGCTTTAGGTGATACTGGAAGCGGCCTATTCGCCGTTATCGGTGTCCTTTCTGCATTACGACAAAGAGACCTCACAGGAGAAGGTCTATATGTAGATATTTCCATGCTTGATTCAATGGTCGCATTTGCAGATATCGTGCCGAACTACTTATCCCTTGGTAAGAATCCTCGCACGCCGAGTTCACTTATAAATCACGGATTCAAAATTCAGGCTGGAGAAATCGTTATCCAAATTGGGCGCGAGCACCAGTTTGAAGCGTTAACTAAGGTGCTGGGAAAGTCTGAGTGGCTTATTGACGACCGTTTTAACACTAGATCAGGGTGGGTCGAAAACATCGGTATCATACGAACTGCCATTTATGATTGGGCAGGAACCAAAAGCTTAATAACAGTATGCGATAACCTTGCGAAGGCTGGCATAGCAGCAGCCCCAGCATTTGAAGCAGAGGATGTAGTCAACGATCCGCACATACTTGCTCGCGAAATGCTTATTGAGGTGCCTACCGGCGGTGACCATCAGGTCCTAACTGCTGGAAACCCGGTTCGGATGACAGGAGTTACCAAAAGAGCAATAACCGCACCTCCGTCACTGGGAGCCGATACCAAAAGTTTGCTGCAAGATGAGCTTTCAATCTCTGATAGCGAATACGAGAACCTGCAATCTCTAGGCATCATTAACTAAATCAAGGATTGCTTTCGTTTCGAAACTTCCTAACTGCAACATCTTCTAAAGGCATTCGTCCTATTCCTATATTGCTCTTAGGCCAAGATGCTTCAGGAAGTTTAAGAGGTGATTCTCTACCCTCTCCAAACCATAGCAAATGCCGCCTGCTCTTAAATTTCCATCTCTTGTTCTCTTCGTCGTCATGATCGGTTACCTGATATTGGTCCACATATTTGATTAACTGTTCGTAATATCCTTCACTTCCATTCTGCGCATAACATCTAGCCCAGACTTCTCCATTTGCTAGTTCAGAGTTCTCAAAAGAAATTGTGTGGTTGGCTATGAGAATTACAGCGAATTCTAAATCACCCATCGTTTTATCCATCATTGACCTTAAAGCTTTCTCTCCAGAACCAAGCGATCCGAAAGAAGCGTTTTGCACGTACAGTGACACCATCAGATCCGTATCCTTGGTGGTTACAGCTTGCGAGTATAGGTAGACCAATTCTCTAATATGGTCTTTCGCAATTAATTTCTGCACTGCACTTGAGTTGTTATCTGACATTTGTACAGTTTCTCACACCTTTGTGGTAATGACCTGAGTTTGGGAAATTGATTGTATGTACTTTACAGTTAAAGTGTGGGTGAAGAAGAAAAACATGATGCGTGGGAAACACGGCGAAACATTTCCACGTTCACTCTTTCTGGTAACGAAATTGAAGACATTATTAACAACTCAAGCCATGCGGTTGTTTCATGGGTTACTAAATCGAATGAGCCTGTAACCGCGGTGATGCTTTACGTAGTTTTGGATGGACGTATAACCGTTACCTCTACTACTAATCGAGCGAAATACCATGCTTGGAAACGCAACCCATCAGCTTCATTTTGTATTTGGGATGAGAGAAATATTGGCAGGCAGGTAACTCTTCGCGGAACGATTCAGATCACAAAGGATGATGAACTTCTTCGCCGATACACGCAAGCTTTTTTAACTAGGGCGATGGGAGGAAATCCGCCGACAAACGACAGATTAGAAAAGGAATTAGCTACTTTCCAAGCCCCTGATCGTCATATGATGCAATTGCATGTTCAAACAAAACTGAGCCATGACCTGAACGCTCTCTTGGAAAAAGAAGTACGCATGCGTTCTTTGGAGGAACTGCAGTGATTGTTTCAGAAGAAGAAATGCTTGATCTGCGTGGGTATAAATTTCCTGGTGGTGTCCGAACTGTAGAGCATTGGGAGAACTGGTTACTCACTGACTGCACCACTGGTCAACAATTGCCAGATAACTTGGTACACCCAATAGCGCTTTTCCATGTTCCAATCCAAGGTTCTGGTTGCTCAATCTCGGAATTATTCTCCTTAGTGCGTGTTCAAGGGGCTGGGTCTGTTGGTCTTGATGGTTACGATTGGGAATATTTTCATCCATTAAAAGAGGATGTCCCGTACCTCTGCGAAGGTGAAGTCATAGACGTCCAAAGGGTCAAAACAGACAATGGAAAAATATACGACCGTTTCGTTTTCTCTATAGATCTCTTAAATGAAAGTGATTTATTGATTGCGAGAGTCACGAACCATTGGCGGTTATGGAGGAAAAGATGAGTGACCTCTCTTCCTACATAGGCTTTGACCTCCCGACTCTAGAGGTGAATCTTATAGACCCACAGAAAATGAAAACTATGGCTGCCTTGCTTCGAGATCCATACCCCGTACATTGGGACCAGAATGCAAATGAATCATTAGGTTTTGGTAATCGCGTCATCAATCAAGGACCACTTAACCTTTCTTACATCGCCAACATGCTTATGGAGTGGCAGGGTCCAACTTGCATCAAAAGACTCAAAGCAAAATTCTTGAAACCTGTGTTTGATGGAGAGACTGTAGTGGCTGGAGGGAAAGTACTTGACGTATTGGAGGAATCTTCATCACGAATCCTTTGCCAGATATGGTTATCGCGCGGAGATGAAATTGTTCTAACAGGTGAAGCAGAAATTATCGTAACTAAAGAAGAGACTGATTAACTTATTGCGAATTCTCACGACTTACGTGTACGAGAGCTGGGCAAACACACGCTAAGAGGGTTTCGCCTGTTTCAGCAACGACACGGTACTCATGCGTAACAATTCCCCTTGACGAATCTTTCGTAGAAATTCGCATACCAAGCAATCGGCTTTCAGCTCTAAATTTAATTCCAGGTCGGAGTGGATTCGGAAAACTGAAATCTTCAAATCCCATACCGGCTATCCAAGCAATATCCCCGTTTACTTCCAAATTCAATTTATTCCACATAGCAAACGTATAAGTCCCGGACGCGATGATCCCACCAAACGGCGATTCTTTCGCTGAAACAGGGTCTGTGTGAAAGTATTGTTGATCGTACTCTAAAGCAAACTTAATCAGTTCCTCTTCGCTTGATTCGTGCCATCTTGAAACAAATTCTTCCCCCACTTCAAGGTCGTCAAAATAACGAGTAGGTCTGACATCTTCACTCATCCTCTTAATGTTCCTTTGAATACAAAACCCCTATTTTCCCAAGGTCGGTTATCCGTTCTGCGCTTAAGCCTAAGAGAGTATTCAGAATTTCGTAATTATGTTCACCCAATGCTGACGCAACATAATCATCATCAGGCAAAGGGTCGGAGCTTTTGAATGGAAATCCAGGAATTTGCACTTCTCCAGCCAAAGGATCATTCACAGTCCTAACTGTTCCTCTTTCAAGAAAATGAGGGTGAGAAAGCGCATCTTGAGGCGCTAAGGCGGGACCACAGGGAACGCGATGCGATTGGAGTTTCTCCAATACAGCATTGTCCGTTTCATAGGTTGACATCCACATCTCAATGATCTCAGTGAGAGCCGCACGATTTTCTAAACGCGCTGGATTTCCTTTGAAACGTTCATCGTTTGCCAATTCTGGATATCCCATAGCTTCATACAGGTTAGCGATTTGGGCTTCAGCACATAGAATTACTATCCAACCCTCAGGACCATGAAATGACCCAGCTGGTGAAAGCATTTGAAATTCAGTTCCCTGTCTCATAGGAATATATTCTCCATTAGTCATTGATGAAGCGTGTACCGGCATGTCTTGCATATGGAATAGCGCATCAACCATTGAAATATCTAAATGAGTGCCTCTTCCAGTCCGTTCTCGATGGAACAACGCATGCCCTATGGCTGCAAAGGCGTGTACCCCAGCGTTGGTATCACCCATACCTATCCCAACAAACATAGGGGGTCGGTCAGGTTCTCCGGTCATGTGCATAATGCCCGCATACCCTTGAGCTATCAAGTCAAAGCATGGAAGGGAAGATAACGGTCCGGTCTGTCCAAAACCTGATACCGATGCCATTATCAGTTTCGGATTATTTCTTTTGAGTGAGCCATATCCTAATCCTTTTCTGTCAAGGACTCCCGGGCTGAAATTTTCAACTACGACATCTACATGGCTAGCCAAATCAAGGATCAGCTTTTTCCCATCATCAGTATTCATGTCTATACAAACACTTCTTTTTCCTCGATTCTGTTGAATGTGTGTGCCTGCCCGTTTGTTGATTCTCGGTCTATTGGACCTGTTTGGGTCTCCATAAGGCGGCTGTTCAATTTTGATCACATCTGCTCCCAGTTCGGTAAGAAGCCGAGTGCATGCTGGCCCTGCGAGGTATCGTGTCAGGTCCAACACTTTAATTTCTTCAAGCCACCTCTCTGAAATTGCCATCTGAACCCTTTCTTTTGCTTCTCCTAATGTAGTTCAGGCATATTGCCAGCCACCGTCAACAGGGATAACAGCCCCATTGATCTGAGCAGCTCTTTCACTGGCAAGGAACGAGACTATTTCCCCTATACTTTCTGGAGTTGAAATTCCCCCCGTTAGAGTTGGCATGAAATGAGTGGTGGCCCACTCAACTAATTCTTCCCAATTCCCTGTTACGCCATCTGCGGAAGCACGTTTTTCGATCATTTTTTTGACTTCCTGTGTTGCTATTAAGCCTGGATTTATCATATTAACGGTGATTCCTGTGCCGCGCAGTTCAACTGCAAGGCTTCGTATTATTGGCTGCAAAGCGGCTTTTGATCCGTAGTACCCCGGGCTATGCGAACTAGGTCGGTTGATTCCGATGGTCCCTAGGAAAAGAATTCGACCCCATTCCCGTGATTTCATACCGGCCATCACGGCTTGGGTAAATCTCACGCCAATCATCACATTTTCTTCCCATTCCAAAGCCCAATTTTCCATTGTGTCCCAATTTGAACCGGCTGGAGTTCCGTAATTATTGACGAGGATGTCTATTTCCGGTAGGCGGTTGTTAAGTTCCGTTTTTGAAAGTTTCCTAGGATCAAGTTCCAATGCTGAAACAAACTTCCCTGTGTCTGCTAGTTCACTTACTATTGCGTCGGTTTGTCCTTCCTCGAATCCATGAACTATTACTTTTACTCCTTCTTCTGCTAAACGCTTTGCTATTCCAGCTCCTGTTCCGCGGTAACTGCCGGTGACAAGAGCCACTCTGCCCTTGAGTTCAAGGTCCATTACGAA
>JASLWO010000069.1 GCA_030740795.1 Acidimicrobiales bacterium
CACATTTACCTCGATAACAAAGCTATTTGGATCTTGGTAGTTAGGTCAATTTGTGAACAATAAATAGATTGATATGATCCCGAATGCTGATGCCCCCAACATCGCCCCTTTGTAAGATTGTTCAATTACGGGTATCCATAGAATTGGTCCAAGCCCGACCCCAAGAAATCGGAATGAAAGAATAAAGGAGAGTGTTCCTCCGCGATTATCAGGGATTTCAGTTGCTCCTAGTGCCTGAAGGACGACAGACATATAGCCAACCGTGCCGCCGGCAAAGAACCAGAGAATTCCTAATGTTAAAGGACTTGATGCTGCAAATAAAAGAGCGGAAAAAACCGTTAAGGAAGTAGCGGCAATAATTGATGATCTTCGATATCCAAGTTTATCCAAAGTCTTGCCCCAGGTTGGCCCCAAAATAAAACTAGATACAGCGCCCGCAAGAAGAATTACTCCTGCTTTGGACCCTGATACTCCGAAATTATCTCTCGCTGCGACGGCTACAAGAACGCTTATCCCCATCGGTCCGAGAGCTGCAGCCAAAGTAGCGAATCCTATTCTGAGGATACGTCCCTGAAGTAAGGCTTTTATTTGGGGCATGTCAGCGCTTTTCCTTGGTTCACCATTTGGTGGGAAAAGCGACAGTGTGAAAGAAACAGCTACTGTCCCCCAAAAAGCTGCTCGCCATGTTGTGTCGGCGGCTATCCCTCCAACGATTGGAGCCATAACCAAGCCGAGAGCTTGGAAACTTGAATAAATACCAACCTTCCTACCAAATTTTTCTGGAGGGACAATTTCAGCCAGTCCAGCTAGTAATAGAGGAGTTATGAACGCATTAGCTGCTCCTTGGAAGCTTCTCGCTATCAAAAAAACTGTGAGATTAGGTGCTAAAGCGCAGATAATCGAGGCGGCCGTGTATAGCAGGTATGTCCCCCGAACAGTCCGCTTTCTTCCCCACCTCTCTCCAAGAGTTCCTGAGATGAGTAATAACAGAGCAAAGGGAAGTAGGTATGCGGTGAAACCCCAACCAATAGCTTGAGACGACGCGTTAAAACTCTCTCGTAATTCTGGAAACATGGGAAGTATAATTGAAGCGCCAAAGGGCCCCATAAAACCGCCTATATATAAAGGCAAATGGAACGCTTTATTTTTCACAGAATGAACTTAGTAGGTATTTGGCTTACTCGTTAGTTGATGTGCAGATATCAACTACTAGTCGTGGTGGGTTCGCTATTGAGAGCACGCGAAATCCTACTTGTTCTTCCGCAGCGATAACCCAATGGAGCATCCCTTCAAACTCTCCATCAGATACAACCTCTTTCATATTGGATGTCCGTGGTGAACTCACAGAATTTGGGAGGTTCCCAAACGTCGGCGATGGGTCTTCGCGATCCCAAGCGTAACCCAAGGCATAGATCTCTAGGTAAACGGAACCTTGATCGGTGAACATAGGTGAGCCTTCGCCCATTGATGTCGGCATTTCGGTGGCCCAATATACCGTGTAACTATCAGGGGTTCCATCTGGTTCATCAGGATCTTCTTCAAACTCCATAACGAATCTGTCGTATTCTGGATGCGAACCTACTCTGACGTCTTTGAGTAAATAGGGCCCATATATCCTATTTTCAAAACCATCTCCACCGTCATTTCCCCAATGGGATCTTACTTCTTCTTCGATTAACGAGCAGGTAAGTTCTGGTTCTGAGCCATCGTTCTTTTGTTCAGATTCAGTTTCTTCTGGAGTGGGGGCAACATAGGTAGGTGTAGTAGGTTCCTCTTCAACCGAAGGTTGCGGGGCTTCTTCTTCCTGCGAATTCATTTCTTGGTCAATTGACTGCTCGCTGGCTTCAAATGTCATGTCATTCGTGCTGCAGGCGGCAATCAACGTCACAGCCAAAAGGGAAATAATTAGTAGTCGTAGATTAGGTTGCTTTTGGTTCATAACTTTGCTCCAGGGGGTGAAAGAACACGTTTATGAAACTAGATTAGACGATCATTCATAATTGGGTGCGTCAATTGCTCTCGTTCTGTTCTACCTCCTTTATAACGGATTCGTTACATTAAATTTAGTCAGTATTGGAGTTCTAGCTTTTACCTTTATTTGACTGAATGAAGCTGTATCTAAGCGAGCTCTCCATCCGATATCGTCACTTGCTCCAAGCGCCCAAGCGATGCTTGCTTTGATCGGAGACACATGGGTCACAATAAGCACATGTTCATCCTCATTGACTACCAATGTTTCTAGAGCTGACCGTACCCTTTGCCCTAAATTTTTTAATGATTCGCCATTTGGGGGTTTGAAGCTAGGGTCGTTTTTCCATTCCTCCCAAATTTCTTTTGGTATTGAATTCATTGGTTTACCGTCCCATTCGCCATAGTCAAGTTCAATCCACGCATCAGAAATTTCAATTTCTTTGTTAAATGCATCGGCAGTCTGAATTGCTCTTTTCAGTGGACTCGAAATCACCCTATCTATTCCCCCAATTGCTTCTGCGGCTTTTACTGCTTGAGCGAAACCGGTCCTGTTAAGAGGGTTATCTATGCGTCCTTGCAATAAGCCTGCGGAATTGAAATCTGTTTGTCCATGACGAAGCAATGTAATCGTGCCCATGTTAATTAATTTCCTGTTTTCATTGTTTTACGTTGTATATGGCCCGTTATTAGGAACAATTTTAAATTTTCTCTTTCAAAAAGTTTATACTTTTTAATGGAATAGATAATTGCCATTGCCCCGACTGCCTCCATGAGAACAAGCGCTAAAGGTGATTCCCAACTAGGAAGTTCTGATTTTTTTATCGTTATACCTGAGATCGGCCACCAGAAAAGACTTGTTTTGGTCCATGCCCGATCTAGGAAAAGATAAAGAAACATGCCGATCGGAAGTCCCAGCCACCTTCGTTGACGCAAACGTTTCCCCATGAAGATAAGCATAACGAAAGCCATTACAGTCACTGGTGCTGCTAGGGAATGCAAGATCCAAGGACCACTAAAGATCATTTCAAGAACAGGGATCGTTGATCCTACGATAATGAGTCGATAATCAATGAGGGGGCTTTCAAAAACCGAAGCGACGATAATAAAGGCTAAGCCTATAAACCAGAGAACCATAGATTATCGCACGAGAATACAACCGCACTCTTCACAGTTGACGAGACTGTCATTTGGCAGTTTTTTGATTCGGTCTACTTCCACTGCTGGAAGGTCAAGGTGGCATCCTCTGCACGTCATTCCCGCTAATGGCGCTATCCCTACTCTTCCCGGTTGTTTACGAATCGTTTCATAACTTTCTAGAAGTTGATTTGGCACATCTTCTGTTAGGTTCTGCCGTTCTATTTTAGACGAGCGGATTAAGTCATCTAGTGTTTGCTCTGCTTGGCTAAGTGATTCCTGTAGTGTTGCAATATCTGTTTCTATCCCAGTATGGGCGTTGTCTAATGCCTGCATTTGTTCAATAACGGGTTCATTTAATTCCATCACTTCAATTATCTGATCTTCCACGAGCGTTTGGCGTTCTTTAAGGCCTTCAATGTCTGCTTCTAACGCTTGGAGTTCTTTGATCGCTTTGACTTCCCCTCCATAAAGTTTGTTCTGTTGTCCCGAAATTCTGTCTTCAAGAATAGCTACTTCATCTTCGAGCCTTTTTTGGGTTCGTTCATTCTCATGAAGTTCAGACTGATTGGAGTTGATTCGTTGTTGTAGTTCTTCCTGTTCACCTCTTCTAAGTTCAATTTGGTTCCTTTCGGGAAGTTGCTTTATCTGGTGTTGAAAAGCAAGGATCTGATTGTCTTTTTCTTGCACTAATAGCAATAGCTCAAGTGCGTCCGGTGTTGCAGAAGTCATTGTTGGAATCTTACTGATCTTCTAGAGTCTTGTCCTCATCGTTCAATGCATACTCATAATTCTTATGTACTGTTTTCTTCATTCTCTTCATTTTCTTCTTCATTTTCTTCCTCTTCTTCTTCCTCTTCTTCCTCTTCTTCCTCTTCTTCAGGTGGATCTCCGCAATAGACAATGATTCGGACGGCTTCAATATCTAGATAGTCATACTCGTATTCGCATTCAAGGAACTCTTCTGGTAGTTCATCTTCGCATGCATCTATCTCTTCATCACTAAAGTAGTCAAGCGCTATTTGATCTGGACATGGGTCAGTGCCCGCTTCTGGGTCATCTGCTGTTCGTAGGTACTCTCCCTCTTGATTAAATGACCTGCAATACGGGAAAGTACGCGATGGGAGATTAGCGTGATATTTCGCATTAAATGCGCCCCATACTTCTGCTGGAAATGATCCGCCAGTTACATTCCCGTACGGATAAATTCCTCGCATGGAAACTTTCTCATCCGGATTTCCCATCCACACTGCCGTAGCTAGGTATGGGGTGTAACCGACGAACCATGCATCTTCGAAATTTTCAGTTGTTCCTGTTTTTCCAGCAGCCGGTTGGCTCCCCATGGGCCATCCAGCCCGAACTCCTGTCCCGCCTCGTACGTTCGCCCATAATGTTTCAGTCGCCCAACATGCAACGGTTTCGGTAAGAACCCGTTCGGGAAGATACCGTTTGTCGTCTTCGTGCTCATAAATTGCCACCCATTCCTCATTAACGAGTCGATCTATACGTTCAATAAAATACGGTTCTCGCCGTAAACCGCCGGATGCAAGAGTCGCATACGCATTAGCCATCTCCA
Organism: Acidimicrobiales bacterium; assembly: GCA_030740795.1. GTDB lineage: Bacteria > Actinomycetota > Acidimicrobiia > Acidimicrobiales > UBA8592 > UBA8592. The sequence goes on from JASLWO010000069.1 coordinate 4,682, forward strand.
TGGGGCTTACCTCTTCAACGCCAAGAGGTAACGATATAACTGGTGACATTTCTGATTTAATACCAAGAAGTTTGGCAGTCTCAATGACGTTATTCAGTCCTGTGAGTTGACCCAATTTCAAAAAACCACAGTTTGATGATTTAAGTAGAAGGTCACGAACCTCGGCGATCTCTCCATCACTATTTGCAAAATTATTTGCTTCGTAAATGCCATCGGGTTCAGTTTCTTCGGGGAATTCACAAGGACCTTCGCCATTAACTTTGTCATCTGTTTGTATTCCTCGTTGCAGAGCTGCGACTAATACGATGGCCTTAAATGAAGACCCTGGTTGCCTACGCCCTTGAGTAGCTAGATTGAATTGACTTTCGCTATCGAAACTTTCTCCTCCGATCATGGCGCGCACCGCCCCTGAATCAGGGTCGATGGAAGCCACGGAAACCGTAAAGAATGGATCTACCCCCCATTTTTCGCGAAGCACTTCATCTCTTGCATCTAAGGCCATTTGTTGTGTGTCTGGGTCAAAAGTTGTGTAGACCCTGATCCCTCCATTTATTCCGAGTAGGTCTTCTAATCGAGAATCAATTCCACCGCCTAGAAACGTTGGGTCTTCTAGGAGACTCCGTCGCACTTCAGCAACAAAGAAGTCATCTGCTGAAGGGAGTGAAGGTTGGAATCGTTGTGTAGGTAAAGGAACAAGTGCATATTCGTCTGCTTTTTCTTTCGTGAAATAACCGAGTTCAGCTAGACGGTCTAGCACGATTCTTCTTTGGTAGGTAGCGACCTGGGGATTAACTGTAGGGTCATTCACGCTGGGATTACTTATCAAAGAAGCAAGCAATGCCGCTTCAGGCCAACCTATTCCCTCGTCCAAGGTTATTTTTACTTCCTCAGGGGTCTTGTTGGCTAAATCCAATCCAAAATAAACTTCCGCTGCTGCTTTTATTCCATATGCTGTACTTCCAAAGAAAACCGTATTCAGATAAATTTCGTAAATTTCGTCCTTGGTTAGTTGGTCTTCAAGACGGACCGACAATGCTGCTTCTTGTACTTTTCTTTCAATCGTTTGATCAGCAGTCAAAACGAGGTTTTTAATTAGTTGTTGGGTAATGGTTGAACCACCTTGACTAATGCCGCCAGCATCTACGTTTTCTATTAGTGCTCTCGCTGTTGCTTTGAGGTCTACACCTTGATGCCCATAGAAGTTTGCGTCTTCAATAGCCAGTATCGCTTCACGAACTTCAATGGGTATCAAATCTAAGAGGATGGGTGAGCGGTTCTCATCAAAGAACGTGGCCATTAATTCACCGTTTTGATCGTAAATAAGTGAGCGTGTTCCGGTGCTAGCGAGAGCAACCGGTGAATGAGACCATTCTCCAGATGTCGCTATTTCTTTGATCTGTGGTCCTGAGAGTACGCTGACAATGCCAACGACGAGACCGGTAAGAGCTAGAACTATCGCTAAGCGGAAAAGGACAGTGATTTGTCGCACAACTATTTACGGTAGCGCTGTATTCGTTGCTGGTGATGTCACTATTCGGGTTTAGTACGTTCCACCGAGTTTTCCGTGATCCCAGGAAATTACCTTCGTGGCCTTCACTACGACAGCGGTTCTTTTGACCGACATTGCTTTAGCAACGTCATCAAGCATTTCTTCAGGGATTTCAGGGTTGTTTCTAGCCATTACTCCCCTAGCTAAATTGTGTACGGCATCGGGTTCAGTGTGCAGTTCGGCAAAACCATTTATTTGCACACCTCTTAATTTTTCATACTCTATTCCATCTTCAAGAAGGCAACTGATTCGATTGTCTCGTTCAAGGTTCTTTATTTTCTGGGACTTGGTGAAAGTCTCAAAAACGATATCGCCGTCAACAATGTTGAACCAGAGGGTTGAAAGGTGCGGGGTTCCGTCTCGGTTGATAGTGGCTACTTGCAAACTTTTCTGTTCGGAGATAAAAGTAACTATTTCTTTCTCGCTCATTTTTATAAGATCTCTTCTTTTGCTCATATGGCTAAGTTATTCTGTCTCTTTCTCCTCGTCTAAATCAAAGGGCGAAGTGATTGATTCTTAGTATTTCTTTTCGGGTGTAGCATTATCCCATGAGCACAGATTCTCTTCTTAACCTTTTTCAAGAGATTGGTGAAGCTATTGAGTCTGATCTTGCTGACCTGGATGATTGGGGTAAAGCCGACGGTCACCCGGGGCAGTATAAGCATGATGTGGTGGCTAATTCCATTGCTGTTCCGATGCTAGAGGGTGCTGGTTTGGGAGTGATAAGCGAGGAATCTGAGCCAGTTGGGCTAGATCGTCCTTTAATCGCTGTGATTGATCCAATTGATGGATCTACGAATGCGTCGCTTGGTTTGCCTTGGTACGCGTTGAGTATTTGCGTAGTCAATCAAGAAGGGGCTGTTCTTTCTTCTGTTCGGAATCTCGCGACCAGCGTTTCTTATAGCGCGGAACGAGGGGCAGGTGCTGAACGCGACGGCTCTAAAATTTCTGCTTCTACAGTAGAAAACGTTGGCGATGCGATTGTTGTTTTCAATGACCTGCCCCCTCATCATCTGGGATGGAAGCAGTATCGGACGATGGGTTCGGCCGCTCTTGATCTTTGTTGTATCGCTGATGGGACATTTGATGGTTTCATTGATTTCGGATCGGGTTTAGCTATCTGGGATTACGCAGGAGCTGCCCTTATCTGCGAAGAAGCCAACGCTATGATCACCACTTCTACGAATAATCAAATAGGGTTTTCTTCTTTCCATTCCGATTTTGTTTCTCGTAGCAGAATTATTGCTAGCGGTAGCACAGCATTACATGACACTTTGCTTGAATTCGGTTCAACTTAGGGTTGGTTAGCGACGGATAACAGTTACCGGTAGGTTAGCGTAGCCGTGGACGAAACTTGAGAAGACGCGTTCGGGTTCATCTTGGATCTCAATCCGCTTGAAACGTTTTAGGATTTCCTCCCACACTATTCGCAGTTGAAGTTCAGCAACCCGACTGCCCATACAGAAATGAATACCGTACCCGAATGAGAGTTGCCGGTCAGCGTTATGTCGTTCAACATCAAGCACGGTCGCGTTTTCAAAAACATCTTCGTCCTGATTGGCGGAGATATACCACATGAGTAGTTGGTCGTGTTCTTTGATTTGTTTACCGCCGAGTTCGGTGTCACGTGTGGCGGTTCTACGCATGTAGGCAAGTGGGGTTTGCCACCGGATTACTTCGGGTACGAAATTTTGAATGAGGTCCGGGTTAGCGATCAGTTTGTCATACTGGTCGGGAAATTTGTTAAGACCGTAGACGCTGCCAGTCATAGTGTTTCGGGTAGTGTCATTTCCCCCGACGATTAACAGCAACAGATTCCCGAGTTGTTGTAATGGAGGGATGTCTTTGGTGGCTTCGCCGTGAGCGAGCATTGAGACAAGATCAAATCCCGGATTCTCTCGTCGTTCCTCAAAAAGCCCCTCAAAGTAATCAACGCATTCTAGCAATTCATCAATTTTTTGTTGTTGGGTTTCAACCACGCCGCCAGGTCCGGGTATGGCGAATACGATGTCGGACCAGCGGGTGAGTTTGCGACGGTCTTCCATTGGAAAATCAAATAACGTTGCCAGCATCAAAGTCGTAAGTTCAATTGAGACAGTATCTACCCAGTCGAATGTTTCTCCTTCTGGAAGAGAGTCAAGCAGTGCAGCTGTTCGTTCACGGATCATGGGTTCAATATTGCGCAGATTGCTTGGGGCTGAAACGCTTCGAACGGTCTTGCGTTGCGCAGTGTGGTCCGGTGGGTCCATTGCGATGAAGGTTTGTATACCTGGTTGTTCCATTTCTTCAGCAATGGCGATCTCTTCTATACCTAATGTGATGCCCTTCGCTGAAGAGTACGTTTCCCAGTCCCCGTCAACAGCTCGGACGTCATCGTACTTGGTGATTGACCAGTACCGGCCAGCTGTTTCGAGTTCATTGAAATGCACGGGATCTTCAGCTCGGAGACGTGCAAAGTGTTCCTGCCAACGATCTTCTCTAAACAGATGGGGGTTTACTGGGTTGATTTCAGCGATATCTAAGTCAACTGCCGCTGGGACGCCAGCTCCGATTTCAGACATTTCCATTTCCGGGGTGCGGATGGTTGGATCAAAAAAGTCAGTGGCGGCCGCATCTGTGGTATCTGTCATGGGATCACTCCTCTTCTTCAGTGGGCGCAAAGGGACTCGAACCCCTGACCCCCTCGGTGTAAACGAGGTGCTCTAGCCAACTGAGCTATGCGCCCCAGTCGCTTAAAACTATCACAGAAACAGAAGAAGGACTCAGTTCCAAACACGTCCTAAGCCAATTTCCTACAAGTATCAATGACAGCCACTAAAGTCCTTGACTTTCTATAGCTGACTCTATGAACAACTAACATATGACAAAACACGGCAGTTATAAGTAGAATTTCTACATGGTTGAACTAACCGACCACAGCAAACTAGTAACCTCCATGACTGGAGGTATGGTTACTGACTTGTCCCCTTTCTTGGGAAGTGACCGACTTCATCCCGATGGTCGACCAAAAGGTGCTTTCCGTAATGAACTACGTAGAATCTCAAATCCGAGGAACTCCGTAACAGTAATAACAGCTCTCTTACTTCCATGCGCAGTGGTCTGGGGAGCGATACTCGTTGATCACATAGCTGTATGGATATTAGCTGTCCCTGCTATGGCGATCTGTCAGAATCGCCTCTTCATTTTGCACCATGAAGCTGCTCACAGAACCTTGTTATCTAACAGGACCCTCAACGATTTTATTGGAATTAATCTGATAGGTTTACTTGCCTTTGGAACAGGAAGCCACGGATACCGTGTGGGTCACATGAATCACCACCGCGACGAGTTCGGACCAAACGAACCCGACTTCCTTCTTTACAGTCTCTACCCCATAACTCGTAATTCTTTGCGCCGCAAGCTCGTTCGGGACTCAACAGGTGTATCTGCCTTCCGCATCCTGAAGCCTCGATTTCAGCGATTACGTGAGTCTCGTCACCGTTTGTTGACACTAAGATTCCTCCTTGGACAAGGAGTGATCTTTACCATCTTTGCGCTGGTAGAGCATCCATGGCTGTTTCTTCTTCTCTGGGTCGCTCCATGGGCATTCATCTACCAATTACTTAACCGTTTACGAGCAATTGCTGAGCATGGCGGGATGACGAGATCGGCAGATCGTCGCTGCACCACACACCATGTCAGACAAACTCTCTTATCGCGAATGCTTATTGCTCCTTTGGGGGTCGGCTATCACATCGCCCACCACGTTGACATGACTCTCCCCTGTAGAAACCTTCCACAACTCCATAAAGCTCTTGTTGAAGATCAATACCTTACCGATGAACTAATCTGGCCAAATTACCGGACCCTTTGGGCGGCTTTATCAAAAAAACCAGATAATGACCTTAAAATTTAGTTAACCTTACTCACTTCTTTTACCCCGATACCCGCATGAAGTTCTCTCGGAACCTCACTTAATGGGCTTGCGGCCAATTGTGATCATAGATACTGGGCTCAACATGACGAATCCGGGTTCTCTTACTTGGTTTAGAACTTTCTTTTCATCGTTTTTGTCCATGACCCCAGCTTCAATCAATCTTGGCATTGCCCTTTCAAGAGCAAGGAACCACCATTCTCCACTTGGTTCACCAGGGCGCATAGCCCATACATCTCCGCTAACGTCAAGTTCGGTTAGTCCGTTGGTTCGCATCCGGTCGAGAATTTGTAATCCAAAATTGGGGTCGTGCCATTCGTTCTGACTACCCGATGCCATAATCTGGTGAATTGTTTTGTAGGGCTCGGCCAACCCTTGCTCTCCGAATCCAAGGAACTGGCCTTCTTCAAGTACTAGCCATCCGCCCGGTTTCAATGCGTCTGCAAGTTTCGGAATGACTTCCTCACGGGTAGACACATGCTGTAGAACAGCTCGAGCATGCACGATATCGAATTCTTCCGAAGGGAGGGGATCATTTTCAATATCAAGTTCTTGGACTATCACGTTTCCTGGCATCTGAGCATGAAATTGAAGATCAATATCTATTGAAAGCACTTGACCATCAGGGCCAACTTTTCCCGATAACCAAGCACTTACACTACCTGATCCCGCTCCTACTTCTAGAACCTGCATGCCTGAGGTGACACCTACTTGACTCAAGGCAGCAAAAGTTCTGGGATCTCGAACAGCTGCCAGCATTCCAAGCCGTTCACGTTCTATATCTACCTCGGTCTCATGTGTCCCATATCTCTCAGACATTTAAACCTCTCTAACGATCGTCATCTTTTAATGCAAAAACTATAACATCTGATTGTCAATCGTCATAGTGGTTCACTCCCAGCCTCCAATTATCTACTATCTTTTTCTTACCTCTATTAACGATTGGATTTTAAATGCCTACCTATGAATGTTCTTCCTGTGGAATGACTGTGAATGCTTCTTGCGGAGCGTGCGGGACTCCGTTAGAGAATGAATTCCTCACCCGCGATGACGGGTCAAGCGTTCAAGTATCGAAATGCCCCAACGACCATGGAAAAATTAAGTCACCATTGTGTTGCGGTGAAGATATGGCTTGCTCAGTCGCCTAGAAATACGAAAATGAATTTCTTCACCTAGACCATGTACGAATAGGTTTATTAGACCCCCATTGGAGTACGCTTTCGAATCTAAGTACAGTAGCTTGTATGCACATAAGTGAAAATCAGTACGTCTCATTGACTACTTTTACCAAAGATGGTCGACCTAAAACCTGCCCAGTCTGGGTGGTGAATATTCGTCACAGGGATGTAGGGTTCACGACTGAATCAACATCTTGGAAAGCAAGAAGAATTTCCCACACGCCACAAGTGGAACTGCAGCCTTGCAATTCTCGTGGAGTTCTAGCCGAAGGGTCTGCACCTATTTCTGGTTTAGCTCGCTTAACTTTTGATGATGAGTTCCAAAATATTCAGAATGCGGTCAAAGCTAAATATGGTTTGCAGTATTTAGTGGCTGTCTTCGTAGGTAAGGTTCGAAATTTTTTCAGCCGAAGCGATTCATCAAGTTGTGGCGTGATTATTACTATTGAACCTTGAGTATCAACTTTCCAATCGTATCTTCGCAAGACCTTCCACGATTTCTGCGTTAGGAAGACTTGCCAGTCCTACTGGTTCTAGATAGATCTTTCTGTTTCGAGATCCCCCCCCTACGATCACTCTCTCGCACTCCATCACGCGACTGTCTATCCATAGCGGGAGATCTGGTGGTAAACCAAATGGCGTAACGCCTCCAAGTGTCATTCCCGTTATCTCTATAGTTGCTTCCGGCGTTGCAAACGAGGCTTTACGCGAACATAACCGCTTCCGAACTACCTTATTCACATCAATTCTGGTCGTTGCTAAAATCACACACATTGCATACGCTGACGGGTCAGATTTCCCTACTACCAAAATGGCGTTAGCCGATTCATTAAGTGAGTAGCCGTAATGGGAACAAAAATCAGCAGTGTCAGCTACATCCGGATCACATTCAATAATCTCGTAATTTACGCCAACATTGAGCAGAGCATCCATAACGTGATCTTTCATCAAAATTCCATTCTTTAAACACAGCCTACTCCCTCAAAATTCTGAATTTAATACACGCGCTGGCTAGGTTAAAAAAAGTACTTTTGTCATACCCATTTCCTAAGATTGTTATGTAGACGAGTAAGAAAAGGAGCTATATGTCAGACGTGAAAAGTGTGAATAAGAAGGTGAAAGAATTCCTATGCGACCGTTGGAATGGCTCAAAGGGAGACGAAGAAAACAGTTGGGTCGTCAACTACGAATCAGTGTCTATTTACCTGCGAATTAGAGAAATTGACTGGTTCACAGATGATTGGGACTCCACTGTCATCGTTGAACTATCTAGCATCATCCTCTTCGATGTTGAGTGTAGTAATGAGTTATTTGAACATATTGCTCGTACCAACGGAGATTCACTCTTTGGGGCGATTTTCGCAACCGCTTCATCTTGGAACGAAACAAAGGGTTACTGTGACCTGGTCATGAATCATAGGTTGATGGGAAACCATTTGACCAAAGATGAATTGAACTTGTCCATAGTTGCTCTTGGAGTCGTAATGGAAGAATTTCGAAAAGAATACTTAGAGATGTTTGGCGGCACGCCAGTCAACGATGTAGATATTTTCGGCGATGAAAATGGTGACTGAATTACTTTGCAGCTAATTTCACAACGTTCTCGCCGAACTCTTCAAGGCTTTCAAGACCACCGGGTCCACCAAAGAAGAAAGCAGGGACCATTATCCGCCCAACACCGGCTTCTCTCATAGCTTCTACTCCTTCTGCTCGGCCTTCCTCACCAAGTACTGCAAAATGGGCATTAATTTCAATTTCTGATGGATCCCTTCCATTCTTTTCAGCTGCCTCACGAACCAAAGTAATTAATTCTTGAAGTTCTCCGAAGTCACCTGTGCCGGGATAATATCCATCGGCGAGCTTCGCTGCTCTCCTAATCGCTGCTGGAGTGTCACCCCCCACAAGAATCGGTATTCGTTCTTGCTTCGGGCGTGGTGTGCAAGTAAGCGGTTCGAAATCAACGAATTCACCGTGAAACTCAATGTCAGTTCCTGACCATACAGCATGAAGAGCTTCAACATATTCATCGGTCCGAGCTCCACGGCGCTCCCATGGCACTCCGAGAGCTTCAAATTCTTCCTTAAGCCACCCGACCCCTATTCCCAGTTCAACTTTTCCATCAGTTAAGTGATCCAATGTCGCTATTTCTTTTGCGAGAACTAGAGGGTTCCTTTGCGGAAGTATCAAAATGCACGTGCCCAACCTGAGGCTTGGAGCTACAGCAGAAACATACGCTAACCAAATAAGAGGATCGGGAATCCATGTATCTTTTGTGGCCGGTACTTTGCCATCAGCCGTATAAGGGTATTTTGACTCTATGGAAGAAGGGAAAATTACGTGCTCTCCTCCCCATACGGATTCAAATCCGACCTTTTCAGCGAGTTTACAAATCTCTAGAGCACTACTACCCTCGGTGCCGATACTGCTTGCGAATGCTAAACCAAATTTCATTTATTCCCCTCAATTAACCGATCGTTACTTTAACTTAGCCTTTGGAGGTCTTGGAAGCAGCATTGGGGTCTCATCAACATAGGTTTTGTAGTCATCTTCATCACCCCATTGAGTTTCCGCTCGTCTTTCAAGTATGGGAATTCCACTAATCCTTGTTAGAAGCATGATCACAAAAATTGGAGAAATTAAGGCTACCCATCTCCAACCAGAAAGCACGGGGAGCGCAATCACTGCAATACCTATCCATAGGATGATCTCGCCGAAATAATTTGGGTGGCGTGACCACGCCCACAACCCGGAATTTATGAATTTTTCGCTGTTTATAGGATTTCTTCTAAATTTCTTTTTTTGTTGGTCAGCAACAACTTCTATAGCGAAACCCAAAACCCAAAGAGTTGTTCCTATAACTGCGAAAATACCGAATGGTTTGCTGTCCCTGTTGGTAAGGATCGTCAATGCGCATGCAAGATTGGTGAGAACCCAGAGCGCTTGAAGCGACCACCATGATAGGAACGACAATGGGTAGCGTTTGACCTTTTCAAAACGACTATCCCCTCCAGTTTCTTGCGCTCTAAAAAAAAGAAACGACCCTAGCCGCACTGCCCAAATAAGGACCATTATTGCGACTGAAAATGATCGAGCATCGGGATTATTACTTGTGGCGAGTACGAACACGATCAGAGTAACCGTAGTTATTGAGCCAGTTAAGTCAAAGTAATGTTCAGTCCGGCCAAGATACGAAGGAATAAACGCTACGTAATTTAAACCATAGGAAATAATGGCGCAGACAACGAAAGTGGGTAGAGCACCTATCTCCGTGCTTCCAGAACTTAACGCTAATGTAAGCAGCATTCCTACTGAAGTTGACAGGGCGAGACTAGTGACTCCGACTTGTAAGCGCTTACTCATTGCTTCAGGTTAGTCTGCGAGATTATTTTGAAGTATTTTGGTCCACAACTTTCTCCTGCTAGTTTTCTAATGCAGGATCTGGAGGTCCCATGATTATTATCACAGCAACTTTTTTATTGGCCGACCCATTAACACGACCCGAAGCAATCGCCAAAGCAATTCCATTGCAACAAGCCACCCGCGATGATGAACCTGGTTGTGAAGCCTATGTTTTTTCACCAGATCCAGCCGATGGAGAAAAGGTCGTTGTATTCGAACTCTGGGATGACAGAGATAGTCTTCATGCACATTTCGATCATCAAAATTACTTCAACATGGGATCAATGTTTGGAGAAGTGGGGTTAGCCGGAGCGGAAAGTAGTAAGTGGCGTATAAGTGCTTGTGAACCTGTTTACGATGAAACAAAAACAGCGAGAGCTGATTTCTTCACTTCAGATTCTCAGGTCCCCAGTGACCCCATCGTTGTAGCCGGCCATATTGACCTACATGACCCATCTGAGCGAGATGATTTACTTTCTGAATCCATCCCTTTCCAATTAGCAACAAGGAATGATGAACCCGGTTGCCAGATGTACGTTTTTTCTGCTGACCCTTGTCGTCCTGAAAGAGTAGAGGTTGTTGAAATATGGGATAACATGGCGTCCCTTGATGCCCACTTTGACCATGAGAATTATTTCAACATGGGGAATTTAATTAAGAGTACGTCTGGCAGAGATTCAAACCATCGAAAATTTCGCTGTGACGTAAATGAACCTGTCTATGACAATGACCGGAGAGCTCGCGCCGATTTCTTTACTATTTAGTTTCTGATTTGAGATAACGTACCGGCAAGTGTATCAACTGTTCTACCAACATTCGTGAGTTTATCTAATCCAAATAAACCGATCCGGAAAGTTGAAAAACCTTCTGGTTCCCCACATTGCAAAGGCACACCTCCTGCGATTTGCATTCCTGCATTCGCGAACTTTGCTCCAGATTTGATGCCAGGGTCATCAGTGTAGGAAACAATCACACCAGGGGCTTGGAATCCTTCCGCTGCAACGCTGGGGAATCCTTGGCCAACTAACACTTCTCTTGCTTTCCAGCCGAGAAGGTTCTGTGCTTCTTTCATTTCTTTGAAACCTAGGAATTTGGTCTCCATCATCACGTCTCGGAAGTTTCTAAGTCCATCTGTCGGCATGGTTGCATGATAAGCATGTCCGCCGCCTTCATAAGCAGTCATGATTTCACACCATTTTTTCAGGTCACAGGCGAAACTTGAACTTGACGTTTCAGACAACCTATCTACAGCTCGGCCTCCGAGCATGACAAGCGCGCAGCATGGCGTTCCACTCCAACCCTTTTGCGGTGCACTTATGAGCACATCAACACCAGTTTGTTTCATGTCTACCCAAATAGCTCCAGAAGCAATGCAATCCAGAACCAGAATCCCACCATTTTCGTGTGTCACTGAGGCGAGTTGAGTGATGTAGCCATCTGGGAGAATCATCCCTGCTGATGTTTCTACGTGCGGGGCGAATACGACTTTTGGCTTTTCGGTTTTGATTCTTTCTGTTACTTCTTCAATGGGGGTGGGTGTAAAGGGGGCTTGGGGTTCATCCGCGATTTGTCTTGCCATACACACACTGTGTGTTGAGGGGATATTTCCTGATTCAAATATTTGAGTCCACCTGTAACTAAACCATCCGTTTCTGACTACAAGCACATTTTCATTAGTTGCGAATTGGCGTGCTACTGCTTCCATTCCAAAAGTTCCACTTCCTGGGACTACTGCGACTGCTTCTGCGTTGTATACGGTTTTAAGAGTTGCGGAGATGTCATTCATCACTTCCTGAAACGATTGCGACATGTGGTTAACTGACCTGTCTGTATAGACAACTGAATATTCAAGAAGTCCTTCAGGGTCTACCTCTGGTAGTAATCCGGGCACAATATCCTCCTAATCGCTTTAATGAAATCGTTGAATTACATTGTACGCCTTCCAGCAATGATAATTCAGTAAACAATTCTTTCGACATTACATAAATGGCTAGAATCTTTCGTTACATTCTCTCATTTCTGCCTCTTTAAACAGAAATGACGATTTGTCCTTGCATTAGTTTGTCGGGAATTCTTGTTCCACTAATTTTTCGCTGAGGGCCCATAAGGCCTTAGCGGTGTCTTCATTGTAGATATATGGGAAATAGCCATTTTCACTAGGATTCCCACCTTCTATACCGACTTGGCAATCTCCAAGATACGCCCCATTATCGGTTCTCAAATCATTTGTAGTAGCAGCCCATACCTGTGTTGCTGCCCCTGCCTCCATTGATTTGAAGGGTAGCCCACCGGTTTCTTTTGCTTCAACAGATGATGTTGATCGAGCTTTAACTCGTTCAGTCATCTCTTCCATAAGTTCCGGAGTTAAGTGGCGGCCAAGGTCAGTAAGGATGACTCCGGGGTGCACTGCGAAACTTTGAATTCGCTCTCCGTAGCGTCGAACTAGTTCGCGTGTGAAATGGATATTCGCGCTCTTGCTACGACCATAAGATTCCCAAGCACTGTATTCTGTCGTATCAAAATTAGGGTCTTCAAGATTCACATCGGAATGCGTATGCCCTGCCGAAGAAAGATTGATAATTCTTGGATTCTCACCGACCTTGATCGCTGGCATTAAGAGGTTAGTTAGCAGAAAGTGCCCGATATGATTCGTTCCAAATTGCATTTCAAACCCATCTGTCGTCTTCATAAATGGGCATGCCATTATCCCTGCATTATTTATCAGCACATCAATTGCTGTTCCTTTAGCAAGGAAATTCTCCGCATAAGCTCGAATGCTAGCTAAGTCTGCGAGATCAACTATCCCTATTTGCAGATCAGCAGAAGGGACACTCCCTTGAATACGTTCTTTAGCTGCTTCAAGTTTTTCGAGATTTCGAGCCAGAATAGTTACTGTGGCACCGGCTTGACTTAAAGCTCGTGCTGATTCCTCTCCTAACCCACTTGATGCTCCAGTAATCATAAAATGCCTTCCAACCAAGTCATGGCCTTTTAGCACTTCATCTGTTGTTGTATCCGCTCCGTATCCTGTCATGTCAACCTCCGTTATTTGCAATTATATTAATAGAACTGTCAATCTTGGAAAATCAAGAATAACCGGATGTATGGTCCATTGAGTATCGTATCGGCTAGCGTGTTCGTATGCCTAGGACAACAGTTAACGATCTTGTTAATGCTGCAAAAGAGAGTTTGGAGGAGTTAACGGTTTCTGAACTCAAATCTGAAATTTCCTCAGATACTTGTATTGCCATTGACATTAGGGATTTTCGTGAACGCTTATTAGAAGGGACTATCCCGGGCTCTGTCTCTGCTCCAAGAGGAATGATTGAATGGTGGTTTGACCCTGAAAGCCCATATCACAAAGAAGGATTCAATTTAGAGGACCGATTTGTTTTGTTCTGTTCTTTAGGTTGGCGGTCGGCTTTGGCCGCTTCCACTCTTCAGGACCTTGGTTTTCACAACGTTGCGCATTTAGCTTCTGGGTTTACTGGGTGGGTTGAAGCCAACGGTGATGTTGAGCTTGTTACCTCCGGTGGGAAATGGTTCAATTCGAGCGATGACATCATTGCTTCTCTAATTGATGATTAATGCGACACAATCCTTCTGCTTTCAATGAAACCCGATTCGCCTGTCTTGATTTTGAGACAACTGGCTTCTCATCGCGTACGAACCGTGTAGTTGAAGTCGCAGTTGTTATTGTTGAAAACGGAATTATTGGTGAATCGTGGACGACCCTTATCAACCCTGGCAATGACCACGAGTTAGGAGCTTCTCATGTACATGGCATTAAAAGAGAATGGTTGTCAGATGCACCGTCTTTCAGCGAAATCGCCGGAGACATGTACAAGCAACTTGACCAAAGTGTGATTGTAGCTCATAACGCAGATTTTGATCTACGTTTCCTTCATGCCGAAATGGACCGTTCCGGATACTTACCTAATGGCTTGCATTTTCCGAACTGGGACAGTAGAGAAGCAGCCGCATATGCCCCTAAAGCGACACTTTCTAGAAAACTAAGTGATGTAGCCACAGCTTTTGATATAGATCTATCAAATGCTCATCAGGCTTTAGATGACACTTACGCCGTTGCTGAGATTGTGGCTGCACTGACACCTGTTGTTGGGGAAGAATTAATGTTCAATAACTTATTTCAATCTCCCGGGGAACCGGACCCATCTGGGATGTTCGCACTTCGCCCAGCCTAAACCCATCTCATGGATACAAAATAGGGTTTAGCGGACCTCCGACTGTTTCGCCGGGTAGTCTCCCATCTAACCAAAACTTCAGGTCAAATTTTTGTTCAGGGGTGGGTTCAAGGATTCGGGTTCCTTCAGCTACATAGATGACAGTCATAACCGGTCTTGGCATGTTACTAGGGTTCGCAGGTGCACTGTGAATGGTGAAACCTGAATGGAATGTTGCATCTCCTACTCGCATCGCTCCATACGTCGTAACGGACTGTTCTTGGTCATCTATCCATTTTTGAATTTCGTGATGAGATTCATCTGAAATTACTCCTGCATTAATGTCGCCTAATCCATGAGATCCAGATACGAAATGCATTGAACCTATCTCTTTGCTGATATTGCTGAGTGGGAGCCACATCGTGAGCGTTGAACCTTTTTCTAATGGCCAATATGTTTGATCTTGGTGCCATGGGGTGTGCCCTCCGCCGGGCTCTTTAAGTAGCGCTTGGTCATGGTAGAGCCGGACACTTGAGGCTCGCAAAAGTCTGGCTGCTGCGTGGGCGAATCGTTTAGCAAAAACAAATTTTTTGCATGTTTCGTTTCTTTGCCAAAGGTTGTGAACTTGCAAAAAAGCTTTTCCATATGTATCCCGATCTTGCAAAGGTTTTTTTTCATATACGCCGTTCGCAGCTGTTTCCTCTAGAGAAGGTTTAAAATTTCCTATTTCTTCAGGAGTTGACAGTCCTCTAATGCAAACATGGCCGTCACGTTCAAAATCTATTATCTCCGACTCTGTGATTAGTTCGGATACGTCACTTAAGTCCACTTTTTCCATAACCCCATCTTATGCTTTTCCAGCTTGAAAGGAGTTAGAGCCCCTACTTGCATTCCCAGTGCTCCCACCCACCGATATCTAGCAACCAAACGGCTGCATAAATATTTGCTACAGGATCAAAGGGAGATGCCCCCTGAAATCCAGATAGTCGTGCTCTTTCTTCCCAATATCGTGGAATATGTTGCATTAGCCCCGATGCCCCGCTTTCTTGATTTAGAGCGTTAGGGTCTCCTCGACTTTCGCACCAAAGCACACGCATGAAGTTGTCTTCTTGATCTACTAGACCATATTCGCTCAAGGCCCCCCTAACGGTTCGTCTCCACCGTTCAATGCTTTGTTCATAAACAGTGTCGAGGAGCTCAGGGGTAGGTGTTGGTTCAGGAATCGGGGTGGGAGTCGGTTCAGGGGTAGCAGTTGGTTCAGGAATCGGGGTGGGAGTCGGTTCAGGAATTGAAATAACTAACCTGCCTGATGAAATCACGTCAGAGGGTTTTCCATCACAACCTAAACCCAGTAATAAAAAAGCTAGGCATAGTGGCAGCAATGAACTTAATTTGACGTTTGGTTTCAGGTACATGGTTTCCTTGAAATCGGAATAATTTATTCTTCAATAAGGGCTTTGACTATAGTCGCTGATTCAAAGTGCCAATCTTCACGCACCATTCCATTTGGTAAAAGCGTTGCAGAACTACATTCAATCACTTCGGGATCCCCCCACCATTCAGGATTCTTTAAGTCTGTACAGCCAGGAGCTAACCCATAAAGCATAGATCTTTTGATAGGTATCACTGATTCGTCCTGTTCACACAATCCTTGCAAAGCGCCATTTCTAACGTTCGCTGCGTATATGAGGTGAGGGATCTCTTGCATTAGATAGTTAAAGTGATTTTCTTTTTCGTCATAACAGCCGATGATTGTGTGACGCCACTCGCTGTGGTCCGCGGTGAGGTCTATAGCCATCCCTGCGACATGCATTGATTCATCTGGGTGAAGTGCTACTGAAGGACCGAATCTTTCTGAGGTGTAGTAATCGAGTTGGTCGTAGTAGTTCCTGAAAGCGCTGCGAACCGCAAATACTTTGCCATCCTGTTTAGCCGCTTCGCACATCCTGTCATAACGGTCTATATGGTCTTGTACTCCCTGAACAGTTTTCCCGTAGATAGTTTCTGGAGTGCATACTGAAGGTACGAGTCCATGAGGACGGTCATCAGAGAACGCCATGTAGCCCAAATCTATAGTTTCTACCGGATCTGGTGTTGGGGTTGGCTCCGGTGTAGGTGTCGGCAGAGGGGTTGGCGTCGGCTCCACAGTAGGCTCAGGAGAGGGTTCTGCAGGTGCAGGTTTTGATATCGGAACAGAGAGAAGTTCAGGCGCATTGGTTTCTGCACAAGCGATACAGAAAAACAGAAGAAGTACTATAAAGGGTTTCATTACTTTCACCACGATAGGAGATTCTTTGGTTAGTCATGCTGGTGGTAGGCTCAAAAAATGCCGAGTGATAACTTTATGAAACTGGCGAATGCGATACACCGTGCTCTGATAAAGGTATCTTCAGGGAAACAGGGTTGGGAAATAGCAGGGATGCCTGTCTTGAAACTCACGACCACGGGAAGGAAAAGTGACATAGCCCGTACCGTGATGCTCACAAGCCCTCTGCAAATAGATGAAGGTATGGTTATAGTTGCCTCTAAAGGTGGCTCTGAGAAACACCCTGAATGGTTTATGAACCTTCAAGAAAATCCTGAAGTGATCGTCGAGACTCAATCTGGGAGTAAAGCTATGCTGGCAAAAATTATGGACCCTGATAATCGCGAGGCTCGGTGGAATGAAATCATTCAAAATTTCAGGAATTACGACGAATATCAAAATCGGACTGATCGTGTAATCCCACTAGTTGTTTTATTGCCAAAGAACCTTTCATCTTCTAATTAGGAACTTATTTGCCTTTCAGATAGATTCCTCCTAAACGTTGAAGGAGTTTTAAATGGAATTAGAAGGCAAATCTGTAGTAGTTACTGGTGCTTCGAGAGGAATCGGAGCAGAGATTGCAAAGCAGTTTGCATACGCGGGTAGCCGCGTAGTCCTATCTGCACGGTCAGAAGATGCAATATCAAGGCTTGCTGAAGAGATCAGTGGTACAGCAATTCCTCTCGACGTAAACGACCCTGAAAATGTAAGGACCTACATTGACCGTGTTGAAAGTGAAACTGGTCCGATAGATATTCTGATCAATAATGCTGGCATAGAGAAAAGTACTTTAATTGAGGACATAACCGAGTCCGAAATTGAAGAAACTCTGCGCGTGAATTTGATCTCACCCCAAATCTTGACAGCTTCTGCACTTCCTAGAATGCTTGCTCGAGGAAGTGGCCATCTGGTTTTTACGTCTTCCATTGCGGCAACAACAGGACAACCAGCAATGTCTGCCTACTGCTCATCAAAGGCTGGGTTAACGAGATACGCTGAATCGCTTCGTATGGAACTTAGATATACCCCGCTGAACGTGACGATCCTCCACCTTGGCCCAGTAGATACAAAGATGTGGGATCAGATTGATACTGACGTATTAATGAAGAAAGGTAAAGATAGATTTATGAAGCTTAGGGTTATGGCAGTCGCTGACCCGACAAAGGTGGCGAAAGCCACTGTGAAGGCTGTCGAAAAAAATAAGAAAGAGGTGCGCCTTCCAAAACGAATGGCATCCAATGCAGCGTTAAACGGGATTTCTACAAAATTATTTGCAGCGTTATTAACTGGAATTGATGTCCGCACAGAGGGCGGGAAAGCACCAATACAGTAAACACAATTTCCTGAGAGTGCTTAGGTTGCAGTCGCTTGTTCGCGAATCAGGTTTTTTTAATTATGTAATGGTCGAGGACTTGCCGTATCCGCAGATGCTCAGGAACATTTTCTATACCTATTAATCGGTCAACTGATGCTTCAAGGTGGTAAACCCGTCGCTCATGGTAGCTGGCGAGAACACCCAGAAAAACTCCTGGCTAAAGTGACAACTGGATGGAGACGTCAGCTTCAGTATCTTCGGGGATAGTTGTGGGCCTGGTGGGGATCGAACCCACGACCAAGGGATTATGAGTCCCCTGCTCTAACCACTGAGCTACAGGCCCGAATGGATCCTACCCATCAATCGTCAAGATATGAAACAAAACAGGTAAAAGCCTTCTCTTTTGAGAAGGCTTTACGCTCCGGGGGTGGGGCTCGAACCCACGACCTGCGGATTAACAGTCCGACGCTCTGCCAACTGAGCTACCCCGGAAGGTTGAACGGAGGATAGCAGCACAACGGTACAACTGTGTATTTAAGCGAATGATTACCTTAAGAATTTTAATCATCCGTTTCATTTAAGTTCTTTAGCACTTGAGATGAAGCTAACTTTCGAATAATTCGTTGCAATTTGAGCCGTACTGCCTCTTTTGAAATCCCCTGAGAGCTACCAATTTCTTCAAGAGTTGCTTTCTTCCCTCCATCAAGTGAGAATCTTTGGACTATCACTTCTCGTTCAGCTTCGGATAGTTCGTTCAGCGCTCTCCGAAGAGAATCTTTCACCATTGCTTTATCAGCTTCTTCCTCAGGTGAAGGTCCCTGTTTGTCCTGTATTAAATCCTCTAACTCAGAATCACCTTCTCCTATAGCTTTATTTAGGGAGACGGCATCTTGTTTTATAGATAAAAGTTGTTCAACCTCAGCTTCAGTCATCTCAGCTTCATCAGCAATCTGAGCAAGTGATGCTTCCTCCCCAGTGGCTTGAAGTATTTCATTTTGGACTTTTTTAATCCGAGCAATTTTGTTTCTCAGATATTCCGGCACTTTAATTGTGTGCTGTTCATCAACGTAACGGTTGATAGTTTGCTTGATCCAATTCCGAGCATACGTTGAGAATTTATTCCCAAGGAGAGGGTCGAATTTCTCTACTGCCCTTATAAGACCAATATTTCCTGCTTGCGTTAAGTCATCTAAAGGAACTATTTGGTTGATATGCGTAGAGGCTAATTTACGAACAAGTCCTTGGTTGCGGTTGATCATCTCTTCTTTTGAAGCTTTCCCATATGTTACAATTTTAAGGTTTTCACGCAGTATTTCTGATTGGACCGACGTTAGTTTCACGTCTTCTGAAAGTATTGTTTCTCCCATCTCAAGTATTTTTAAAAAGTTAAATTCAAAATTCTTGCTGCTCGCAATAGTTTCTTGGATATGAACGAATTTAGATGATCTCGGATTTTCACTTACGGCTTGGTTGAAGACTTCGAGGATCTCTTTACTTGCGATTGCAGCCTTTTGAATCTGTAGACCATGGGAGCGTTCTTCCGCTTGCGTCAATAAACGTTTATCGTTCTTCATGATTATTGAATCTCATATACTGATATTTTTTCTAATTCTCTAGCCTTTCATGTAGCCACTCAATAAGAAAGTCTGCTTCTGAAGAAAACAAATTGTAGCCATCGCCTTGCATTTCATTTTTGGCATTATGAACGTCTCCCAAACCACGAATTAATTTAAGATCGCCGCTTTCCTCTGCTCGCTTATGAAGCACGTCAAGTTCGTTTTCTATTCTTCTTACAAGTAGTTCCCCTACACGTTTAGAAGCACTCTCCGCATTAATTAAATCGTTAGGATTTGATCTTCTAAGTTCTGAAACGATACTCAACTCCTCATCTGTGCCTTCTATTTTTTCAAGAGCCTGATCTAGGTTTTGACTTGAGAGGAGTGCTTCGAAAATCTTGCTTAGTGCAGGAGTTGGGAAGAACATAGCGTGGAGCTTGCTTGGGAGGATATTTCCTTGCTCAAGGGTTTGGCGGTTATGGAGGATTGTGGTTAGTACCGTTAATGACAATACGGTAGATTGTTTTGATTCTTGAGTAATTGGTTTTAGTTTTCCTCTTTTGCCTGAAACTGCCTGTCCCTTATTCCCCAAACCTAAATCTTGTTCTCGAACTTGCTTCCGCTTGGGTGTTCTGCCTAGTTTGTCAAACTTTTTCCTTAGATCTGAGTAAGGAAGGTCCAGTCTTTCCCCTATATACCGGACGTAATCGTCATGGTACATTTCTTCGGGATGGTCTTTGACAATCTGAAGGCTATGGTTCGCTGCCTGAACACGTTCTTCAATTGTTTCAGTTTCCTCTTCATCTATCGTCAGGTTTATCCTCCAGCGGAGAAATGGGACTGCTTCTTCAGTGGTTTTTACAAGTTGGTCTAGTTTGTTTTGACTGTGATAATCCCCAGGGTCCGAGCCTTCGGGCAGTGTTACTACCTTGATTTGAAGACTATATTTTTCTTCCCACTGCGCGAATCGTTTGGCAGCGTTTAATCCTGCCTTGTCAGAGTCGAAACAAAGAAAGAAATTGTTTGTGTAACGGACGAGTTTCTTAACTTGGTTCTCTGTCATAGAGGTTCCACAGGGCGCTACCGCTATTGGGAGAGATGACTCATGGAAGGCAATAACGTCTAACTGTCCTTCGCATATAACTATTCTATCTTCTTTGGCTATATGTTTTTTTGACCAATTGAGTCCATAAAGTGTTTCGTCTTTTTTGTAAATTTCAGTTCCGGGTGAGTTCCGGTATTTGGGGTCTCGCCCATTTGGAAGTTGGCGACCGCTGAAAGCAATTGGTCTGTCCGTTGCGTCAAAGATGGTAAACATTATTCTCTCACCAAAGAAAAAATCTGTAGCGTGGCCTTCGTATTCAGAGATTAAGCCCGCTCTCTTTAAGATACTTTCGATTTTTAGGGGTATTTCAGCTTTTTTAATTCCGGATTTTTCGTAGTGGGCGTGAAGTTCTTCCCCTAACTTTTTAACAAGCCCATCTGAAAGTCCTTTCGCTCTTGGGAAAGAATAACCGATTGCGTACTTTTTGGCTTCCTCCCCTGCAATGTTTCTATTTCGGAGGTATTTACGTGCTTGTTGTGCTGCCTTGTTATCCATGTCCAGTAGTCTTTGATGGTAGATTCTGGCTGCTATTTCCAGTGCCAGAAAAACATCTTTTCGTTTGTCTTCTCCGCTAGGACCACCTATCCAATCTTCTGGTCCCGGTGATATGCCCGCTTTTCCTGCTAAACGTTTTACGGATTCGTTAAAATCACAATTCTCTAAGATTTCAATGAATTTAAATATGTCACCGCCTACTCCACAACCGAAGCATTTAAAAAACTCTTTTTGGACGTAGTGAGATGGTGTCTTCTCTGCGTGGTTTGGGAGTGGGCAATTCATCTTGACCTTTCCCGGACCAGCATTCTTTGTTTCCCCGTAGTCACGAGCTACGTCAGTGAGGTCTGTTCCTTCTCTCACTTTCTCAATGAATTCTCTTGTCCATCCCATGAGAAGAACATACACGATTCATGCGACGTGTATCCCATCGGTGGGTTTGACTGTTTACAGAATTGCTTGTTGAGCGCCAACGAGTCGGGCTATAGGAAGTCTTGGAGGAGAACAACTTACGTAATTAACTCCAGCATAGAAAAGAAACTTAATTGATTCGGGGTCACCGCCATGTTCTCCACAGATCCCAATTTTTATTTTTGGGTTTGTTTTTTTGCTTCTCGCAATTGCGGTTCTAACCAGCTCTCCTACACCAATTTGGTCAAGCGTTGAGAATGGGCTTTCTACCAAAATTTCTTTTTGTATATATTCGTTGATGACACTTGCTTCTACATCATCTCGGCTAAAGCCAAATGTCATTTGAGTCAAATCATTGGTGCCAAAACTCATGAAATCGACGTGGGAAGCTAACTGTCCTGCGATTAACGCCCCTCGAGGTGTTTCAATCATTGTTCCTAGTGGTATCGATATTGAAGATTGTTCTATTTCTTCTGCAATCCACTGCAAGATTGATTCCAGTTCGTTCTCTATTGAGATGAGTGGAACCATGATTTCTACCTGAGGGGACCCTCCATCTTCTATTCGTTGTTCCACCGCTGCTAGAAGTGCTTGAGTTTGTGTTCGGTAAAGTCCTTCTATTACAAGTGCTAGGCGGACCCCGCGTAAGCCAAGCATGGGGTTCTGTTCATCATTTTTTTCAAGAAACTCGTGCAAGGGGGCATCTAGGAGACGCACTGTAACAGGTTTGTCTTCCATTGGTTCTAGAACATTGATGAAGTCTTGTTTCTGTATGTCGCGAAGTTCTTCTAGCGCTAACCTTTGCGAGGTTCCATTCTCAGCGGTAAGAACTTTACGAATTACGGGCAAGCGATCACCTAGAAACATGTGTTCTGTTCTACAAAGACCAATCCCATCTGCCCCTGATTTCATCGCTTCAAGGGCTTCTTCCGCTGTGTCCGCGTTTGCTCGAACACCAAACGACCCTGCGCGAAACTCATCACACCAAGAAAGAAGGGTTTCTAGCTCTTCTGGAATGGCAGCTTCGGAAATCTCTATTGCCCCTAAATAGAGTTCTCCAGTAGCCCCATCTATTGAAATAACATCTCCTTCATTTACAACTGTTGACCCAATGGAGATTGATGATTCCATTACGGTTAAGTCCGTGACCCCACATACAGCGGGCAATCCAAGTCCCCGAGAGTAAATGGCTGCATGGCTTGCAAGCCCTCCGTGAGCGGTAACTATACCTGCTGACCAGCGCATCCCTGGCTCATCTGCGGGACCTGTTTCCATAGCCACCATAATTGCTTCATTACCTGAATCCACTGCATTCAAGACGGCATCGACACTAAGGCAGAGCTTTCCCGTAGCTGCCCCTGGTGATGCGGCGATTCCAGTTGATAGTAGCCCTGATGTGTCACCATTTGCCGAGCTAAACAAAACTTCGGTTAAATCTTCAGCGGTTATTTCATTTATAGCGTCGCTGGTTCTAATCTCTCCGGTCAGTGCTTGTTGCACAACTGAGATTATTTTGTCGTATGCGTTCACGTTGTAGCCTTTCTCAAGAGAGGCGTTCGCTGAGATAATTGACGAGTTGGTCGATACTTACTCGGTCTTGCTCCATTGTGTCTCGGTCTCGAACTGTCACTGCACGATCATCTAACGTATCGAAATCTATAGTGACACAATATGGTGTTCCGAGTTCATCCTGTCTACGGTAACGTTTACCAATATTTTGGGTTTCGTCGTAATCTGACATCCATTTTGATTTCACTAAGTCAAAAATCTCTTGCGCTGTAGGAGTAATTGTTTCTTTTCGTGAAAGTGGGAGAACTGCGACTTTATATGGTGCTATGCGTTCATCAAAACGTAAGACTGTTCGCAGGTCTCCGTTGACTGTTTCTTCATCATAAGCTGCCAGTAAGAAAGCCATCATTGACCTTGTCGCGCCGGCAGCTGGTTCAATTACGTGGGGCACATAGTGTTCTCCAAGTTCTGGATCAAAATAGGTTAATTTTTCTCCAGAATGCAGAGCGTGTTGTTGCAGGTCGTAATCGCCGCGATTAGCTACTCCTTCAAGTTCCCCCCACCCCCAAGGAAATAGAAATTCTATGTCGCTGGTACCTGAACTGTAATGACTTAGTTCATCAACGTCGTGCGGTCGTAATCGTATTTTTTCTTCAGGTATTCCTAAATCTAAGTACCAGTCCATCCGTTCATTGCACCAATATTCAAACCATTCGTTTGCTTCGTTGGGAGGGACAAAGAATTCCATTTCCATTTGCTCAAATTCTCGAGTCCGGAAAACAAAGTTGCCTGGGGTTATTTCGTTTCGAAAACTTTTCCCTATTTGGGCAATGCCGAAAGGTGGCTTTTTCCTTGCTGTTTCTTGAACAAGTTTGAAATTTGTGAACATTCCTTGAGCTGTTTCTGGCCGAAGATACACATCGTGGCCTGCTCCTTCTACTGGTCCTGCATGTGTCTTGAACATAAGGTTGAATGCCCTTGCTTCAGTGAAACTATCGTTGGCTTTACATGCGGGACATGTTTTTTTATCTTCAAGTTGGTCTTCTCGAAACCTTTCATTGCATTCTTTACAATCAACAAGTGGGTCGGAGAAGTTCTCTAAATGACCGGATGCTTCCCATACCGCTGGTGGAGAGAGAATCGAGGCGTCAATGCCTACTACGTCGTGTCTAAGTTGAACCATGGATCTCCACCATGCTTCTTTCACATTTCGGAGGAGAAGCGATCCTACAGGTCCGTAATCGTACGTTGATCTAAAACCGCCGTATATGTCCGCTGACTGAAATATAACTCCCCTTCTTTTGCAGAGGTTAACTATTTTTTCCATTAATGATTCAATTGGTTCGGCTGGTCCCATTTGGAAAATGGTAACGCCGGTTTGGGCTGCTGCAGTGGCATTAACATAATCTTTAAGATTGTGTGCTTTAAAAGTTGCTATTACAAAGGAAGTAGCGGTTGATTTACTTGTTGAGCATTTTCGTAGATCGCATTCTTCGTTCCAAAAAGTGTTCAATAGCTTTAGTGGCTAAATCGTCAACTTCTTTAGTTACAGTTGACGCGGGTGTGTTTAAAGCTTTCCCAAGTTCTCCGCCAAGAATGTTCTGAAGAAGCGTGACTGCTTCAACTGTTACAGGAACCCCTTTCCTATGGGTTTGGCATAGGAGCCCTCCTTCTATCGGCGAGTAAGAAACAACCGTCTGGTCACCGCATATCACGCAGTGAAATACTTCTGGGTTTGAACCCTCTAACGCCATTAACTTTAGGAAGAAACTTGGGACGATTAGTGGTGAGTTTGTTTGCTCTAGTGATTGGAGAGCTCTGAGAAGCATCTGATGCATGGCTTCAGCAGGCTCTCCTGGTAGGGCAATCTGGTCCACTGCTTCTAGAATCGCAGTGGCTTTAGTTAAACGGTCATAGTCTTCACGAATTTTGGGGAAGTAATTAATTGTCTCAACTTGTGTGATGAGATCTAGTTCTGATTTCCCTACGTGGATTTGAAGAGCTATGTGAGAGGTTTGTTCTAACCGCGAGCCGAATTTGCTTTTTGTCTTACGAACACCTTTTGCTACTCCTCTAATCATTCCTCTATCTGGGCTCAGTAGGACAATAATCCGATCTGCTTCTCCTAATTTATAAGTTCGGAGAACGATGCCTTGTGTTCTCTGGTAGCGGCTCATAGCTCACCAAAGCGTCTGGATCTTAGTTGGTAGTCTTTTATTGCTTCTCGAAAAGTTTGACGGGTGAAATCTGGCCAGAGCTCTTCAAGGAAAATCAGTTCGCTGTATGCCGTCTGCCAGAGAAGAAAATTAGAGAGGCGCATTTCTCCAGAGGTACGAATGATGAGATCAGCGTCAGGCATTTGTTTCTGATAGAGGTATTGAGAAATTCTATTTTCAGTGATCTTTGTTTCGTCTAGCCCTAACTTGATTATCTCTTTTACAGCATCTACGAGTTCCGCT
Source organism: Acidimicrobiales bacterium (assembly GCA_030740795.1). GTDB lineage: Bacteria > Actinomycetota > Acidimicrobiia > Acidimicrobiales > UBA8592 > UBA8592. The sequence goes on from JASLWO010000069.1 coordinate 30,060, forward strand.
CTTCCTCCATAATTGAAAGCGACGGTAAATGTTAAACCAGTATTTTTCTTTGTAAGTTCTCTAGCTTCGTTCATATCGTTTAGAAGACTTTTTGGGATTCTCCAGTTTTCTCTGCCGATGAACTCGATCCTTACGTTCCGTTCATGTAGTTCGTCTCGTCTTCGCCTAATTGTTTCACGGTTGAAGTTGATAAGGAACCGCACTTCTTCTTTAGGACGTTTCCAATTCTCTGTAGAAAAACCATAGACAGTGAGCCAAGGGACCCCTAACTCAATTGCTCCCTCAATACATTCAAATAAGGCTTCTTCACCTTGAAGATGTCCTTCGGTTCTCGGCAATTCACGCAGTTGAGCCCATCGACCATTTCCATCCATAATTACTCCAACATGATTTGGAAGTGATTTCGGATCTATTCCGAGGTCTACAATTTTTTTGTTACTGAACCGCTTTGTTGCCACATTGAAACGCTATCTCTGTCTTCGTTGATATGGGTGTATTTGCCGATTAGATATTGATATGAGCAATATCCACCTTTTACCAAGTTAGACGATCTAGGTTTTGCCCATGGTTTCAAGGCACGGGGATTGGGCAAATGATGTTAGGTATTTACATGGTAAAGGAGTTGCACCGCGCCGCACAATGAACGTCCCGCTTTTCGCGATTTGGATGGCTGTCCTTTCGATTCTGACAATAGTTGCTTTCATTACAGAATTAGCCTGATTAAGTACTCAGATTGTTAATACCCGAGTCGTTCTATTTCATCTGGGCGTTTTTGCCAATTCTTATCAACATTGACCTGCAGCTCAACGAAAGCTCCTTCTGCTAGTTGCTTACGAACTTCTGTGCCGACTTTTTTCAAATTTTCGCCCTTGTGTCCTATAACGATTCCTTTTTGGCTTTCTCGCTCAACAAGAATTTCAATACGGATCCGTGGCCATTCCCATTCTGTAACGCGGGTCGCGATGGAGTGAGGGAGTTCTTTTTTCATTATTCGAAGGAGTTGTTCGCGCACTAATTCAGCCACATAATCTCTATCGGACATGTCTGTGGTTTGCCCGTCCGGATAGAACATCGGACCTTCGGGAATTTCTTTCTTGAGATATTCAATTAGAACTTCTAGGCCTTCACCTGTCCGAGCTGAAACGGGAAAATATTCTGCAAAATTAAATTCGGATGCTTCAATTAGTCTTTCTGCTATCTGACTTTTCTTTGCTTTATCGCATTTATTGACTAAAACAATAGTTTCGGCTGGTAATTTCTCAGCGATGAAACGGTCACCTGGTCCTATCGGAGACGTGGCATCTAGGACTAGACACATTATGTCTATGTTATTAAGCGCTGACACTGCTTTAATGTTTAGGCGTTCCCCCAGTGAGGTTCTTGGTTTATGAATACCGGGTGTATCAACGAAGATTAATTGCGAGTTTTGGTTATGTAGCACTCCTCGGATTTGGTGTCGAGTGGTTTGTGGTTTGTTTGAAGTGATTGCTATTTTCTCACCACATATTTTGTTTACCAAAGATGACTTCCCAACGTTAGGTCTTCCAAGAATTGAAATGAACCCTGAACGGTAGTTCTTGCTAGCAGTTGTAATGGTCTCATCATCAATTCCAGATTCGTCGTTAGGAATTTTCATGAGGTTGCTGGAGTGAACAAGACTCGTGCGATTCTCCGACCCTGTACTCTTTCAACTAAAAAGTGGTGATTGTTCATTTGGACTACTTCTCCAACTTTAGGGACATGCCCTAGAGAATTGAAAATAAGACCTCCAACCGTACTCCAGTCTCCTTCGGGCAAGTCGATATCAAGTATGGCATCAAGGTCATCCAAATTCGCTCTGCCGTTGACGCGAAGTTTCCCGTCATCCAATTTCTCTATCATGGGTGGTTCTACATCAAACTCGTCTACTATTTCTCCCACGACTTCTTCTATGAGATCTTCAAGAGTGACCAAACCTGCCGTTCCTCCGTGCTCGTCTATAACTATTGCTATGTGGAATTGATCTGCCTGCATTTCTCTGAGGAGCTGCGAGATTTTCTTTGATTCAGGTACAAATACTGGATTTCTCATAATTTTTGATACTTTCTCAGCATTATCTCCATCTCGGAGTGATTTCATTAGTTCTTTGGAGTAAACGATTCCGGTTATGTCGTCAATGCTTTTTTCGTAAACCGGCAAACGACTGAACCCTCTTTCAATGACGAATTCAATAGCCTGATTTATCGTTTCGGTAGTTTTTACGGCAACTATGTCGGGGCGTGGGACCATAACCTCATGGGCTACAGTATCTCCAAACTCAATTACGTGTTCTATTAATTGCCGTTCATCTTCATTGATTGCATCGCTAGCGGCCGCTTCTTCTGCGAATGCGAGAAGTTCTTCTTCTGAAACCTCGCCTTCTGAAATTCCATTTGGGATTGTCGCGCCCATGCGGCGAACTATTCCGTTTGCGACCCATCGAAGAGGAGCTACTGACGACAGTAACTTCACAAGAGGAGCTGCTCGTGTAGCGCTTCTATCAGGATGTGCCAGAGCCCAACTCTTGGGTAATGCTTCTGCCACTGCATATAGAATTATTAGCTCACCTACGAAAACTGCGGCTAATTCCCATATTCCCCAGTGGTGAAGGACCAATGCTGCTATCACTGTTGCGGCTCCTATCTGGCATGCCAAGACAACAAACAGGATTGGGTGAAGCACGTGCTCTCTTCTTTCTATCAGTTCACGGAGAACGGATGCTCCTCTTCGTCCCTCTTCGGCTAATGCTTCAGCCCGCGCTGTGCTGACTCTTGTGATCGCTGTTTCTGCTGAAGCAAGCAAGGCTGCGGCTGCTACAAGAACGACAAGAGCTATAAGTCCTATAATTTCTGCTTGATTCATGGCATGTACAAGTCGGACAGTAGCTGTTTCTCCCGAGTTTTCATAATTTCTGACTCATCTGAACGTGCGTGATCGTATCCAAGTATGTGCAGTATGCCATGGAATACGAGCAATGCGATTTCTTCTCCGAAGTCCTTGTTTTGAGTTTTGGCGTTCTCTCTGGCTACAGCTGGACAGATTACGACATCTCCGAGGAGTTGTGGCAATTTGTTATTCGTTAGGTTTTCTGCATCAATCGGGAATGCCAGGACATCTGTCGGTTTCTTTTTTCCTAAGTGGGTGGCGTTCAAAATAGACATTTTCTCTTCATCTACGAAGAGTAAGTTGAGTTCACCATCCGGTGCGTTCTCAGCTTTAAGGGCCGCTATGGCGAGTTCCTTCCACCTTTCTACATCAATACCTGACTCTGGGTGGGTTGAAGGGATTTCTGTCCCTGCAAAAACTGTCAAGAGTTATTGTCTCTTTCTGATCGTTGTTCGTATGCGTCTACGATTGCCTGCACTATCCGGTGGCGGACAATATCTCGACTAGTTAGATGAATGAAAGAAATGTCTTTGATTCCTCTAAGGATACCTTCGAGTTCTCCTAGACCTCCCCGTCCACCTGCAACATCTATTTGTGTCATGTCTCCTGTCACGACCACTCTTGAACCAAATCCGATCCTGGTCAGGAACATTTTCATTTGCTCAGGTGTCGTGTTTTGTGCTTCATCAAGGATCACGAAGGCGTCATTTAGAGTTCGCCCACGCATAAAGGCTAATGGGGCTACTTCAATAACTGCTTCTTCCAGCAATCTCTCAACGCTTTCAATTTCCATCATGTCATAAAGAGCGTCATATAGGGGGCGTAGGTATGGATCTACTTTGGCCATGAGGTCTCCTGGGAGGAATCCGAGGCGTTCTCCTGCTTCAACTGCAGGACGAGTAAGTATTATTCGTCGCACTTCTTTTTCTTGCAAGGCCTTCACTGCCATTGCAACAGCAAGCCAACTCTTTCCTGTTCCTGCTGGACCAACCCCGAATGTAATAACATTTTTTGCTATTGCTTCTATGTATTGTTTCTGTCCAAGGGATTTTGGTCGGATGTTCCGCCCCCGTATTTTTAGAATTTCAGAACCGAATATGTCTGAAGGTTTTTCATCAGCTAGAACCATATCGATTGACCTCCCCAGACTTGTGGCGTCGATGACATGCCCATTCTCAAGTAAGATAACCATTTCTTCAAAAAGAGTTCCTACTTTTGCTGCGTTTTCTCCTTGTATGGATATTTGATTACCGCGAGCGTGGATGGTTGCGTCTGGGAAAGCTGCCTCAATTGATTTAAGATGCAGGTCTCGTTCACCTAGGAGGCTAGGCATCAGGTGGTTTCCTGGGATGCTAATTTTGACACTGGGTTCACTCATGGTCGTTTATAGGGTATTGCAATGTGCTGCCATTGCCAAGATGATTTGTAAGTTCGTTAAGTAGTTGCTGCATCACGGGATTTCAATAATGATTTTACCGATGTTATGGTTTTGTTCCATCCGCGTGTGAGCTTCGGCTGTGTTTTCCAAAGAGTAAACGCTATCGATGTAAACTTTAAATTCTCCGTTGGTAAATTTTGGCAAGATTAACTTACTGAATTTCTCTGTTAAATCAATTTTTTCTTCTAGGGTTCGGCTCCTTAATACCGTACCAATGAGGTTTGCCCGTTTCCTAAGCATGATGCCTAAGTCAATTTCTGGTTTCCCTGTACCCATTAGCCCAACTTGCACGATCGTCCCTTTCGGAGCAAGTGATTCTAAATTCTTTGCGAGATAGTCTCCGCCGACTAGGTCAATTATTACATTCACTCCCTGATTGTCAGTCCAATGCCTAGTTTCTTCAACGAAATCTTTTTCCGTGTAGTCAATTGTTAGTTCTGCTCCGAGTTCTCGACATATTCCAATTTTTTGAGTAGAAGCGGTAACGGCTACTTTAGCTCCTGCATTCTTAGCTATTTGGATTGCCGCAGTACCAACACCAGAAGCCCCGGCATGTATAAGGCACGTATCTCCGTTTTGAAGGTTTCCTTTATCTATGAGTGCATCAAATGCTGTGAACCATGCTTCGGGGATTCCTGCTGCTTCACTTAGAGTAAGATTCTCTGGTACTGGCATGACTTGTCTTTCATGCACAGTCAGGTATTCTGCGTATGATCCAGAGGCGACGATTCCCATGATTGCGTCGCCTTTTTCATACAAGTTTGCGTTTGAGCCGTTTGTAACAACAATTCCTGAGAATTCGAGTCCTGGTATTTCATATTCTGTTTGCGGTCCTGGATAGAGACCTTTTCTCTGAAGAATATCTGCTCTGTTTAACGCGGTTGCATGTATTTTTACCAAGATTTCTTTGTTGTCGGGTTGCGGGGTTGGTATCTCCTTTATTTGGAGAGATTCAATTCCACCATGTTGTTCAAGCACTATGGCTTTCATTAGATTTCTCTATTTTTTTGCGCTTGTTCACGAAGTTCGTATTTCAGCACTTTCCCAGACGCATTTAACGGCAGAGCGTCTATGAATTCAACGACTCGGGGGGTTTTGAAATTGGCCATTTCCTGTCTGCACCATTGGATTATTTCGTCTGTATCGGGGATTTGGCCAGTAGCTGGAACGACAAATGCGTATCCCACTTCCCCCATTCTTTTGTCTGGAATGCCCACAACCGATACTTGTCCAATTTGGGGGTGGCGTATCATGTTCGCTTCAACCTCAGCGGGATAGACGTTAAAGCCCCCGTTTATGTACATGTCCTTTTTCCTATCAGTGATTGAAATGTTTCCATTTGGATCCATAACTCCGATGTCTCCGGTGTGAAGCCACTGATTTGAGTCAACGGTTTCCGCTGTTTGTTCAGGGTCATTGAGGTAGCCAACCATGATGTTGTATCCCCTTACTACAATTTCTCCTGGCTTTCCTCTTTCTACTTCTTCTCCGTCATCGGTAACGATTTTGACTTCCATTCCCGGCATAGCTCTACCTGATGTGTTTGCGATTATGGCGGGGTCGTCATCATGTCGGCACATGGTTGCTAGACCGGAAGCTTCAGTTAGTCCATATCCCGTGACAACTTTCTCGAATCCTAAGCGTTCTCGCATTTGGATGATCATTTCTACTGGTATAGCTGCCGCTCCAGTTACTGCAAGGCGTAATGTTGACATGTCAAAATTTTCCAAGTTTGGGTGATTAAGGATTGTTTGATAGATCGCAGGAGGTCCGGGGAGCATAGTTATTTGATCCTTGGGGACTCGTTCCATTACTTGTTGAACGTCAAAGACTGGGTGTGGAAGGATGCAGGAGCCTTTCATGAGGCAAGCAAGAATTCCGGCGTTTAAACCGAACGAGTGGAAGAAGGGGTTGATTATCAGGTATCGGTCCCCTTGTTCAAGTCCTATGATATTTGCCCAGTCGTTGTAACCTCGAACGATTGCAGAATGAGTGAGCATCGCCCCTTTAGGTGCCCCAGTTGTTCCGGAGGTAAACATGATGTGACAAAGGTCGTCACCAGTGACAGATTCTTTCCTTTGGGCGAGTTCTTTTTCTGAGCAGTTTCTAGCACGTTCCATAAAATCGGAGAATTGCGTTGTTGTATTGTTCGAGTTTCCACGGAGGACAATTATTTCATCCAGGTTTTTTTCAGCTTCGGTTTCTTTGAGAAGATTGACGTAATTTGTGTCTAGGAAATCTGTTACAGTGAATAAGATTTTTGTTTCTGTTTGTTTAAGCACATAAGCGGCTTCTCTCCCTTTGAACCTTGTGTTTATAGGGACTAATACGGCCCCTGCCACATGGACTCCGAGTGCTGCTACGACCCATTCCCATGTATTCGGTGCCCAAATCGCCACCTTATCTCCTGATTGGACACCCGAAGAGATGAGTGATTTGGCTGACTGGTGTATAGCTGCTCGGAGGTCGTTGAAGCTCCAATCTATTTCTCCATCTACTAACGCCTGATGATCTCCGAAGTTTTTAGACGAGTCGTCTATAAGCTCTGGAATGGTTCTCCAATTTGCTGCGTTCATGGTGGTTAAGCCTATAACGAGTTTTATATTCAAGCGAACAGAGTAGGAGGATCCTACTGAAGTCCGCCGTACGTTCCTCCTGCAACAGGGATAGCCGCCCCAGTTATATAGCCTGCCTGTTCGGAACAAAGGAATGCGGCAATTTTGCCGAAGTCTTCAGCTGAGCCGATTTTTTTTGCAGGTACAGCGTCAGCGAGGCCTTTCAGATTTTTTTCTCCATAGATTTCTCGCACTCGGTCTGTTGCGTGAAAACCTGGTTGGATGGAATTAACGGTTACGCCGTCAGAAGCGATTTCTAACGCCATGGTTTTAAGAAATCCTGTCACTCCCGCTCTTGCTGTGTTTGAAAGCATGATATTTGGTATCGGCTGCCGTACGGATATGGATGTGATTGCAAGCACTCTGCCCCACTTATGGCTCTGCATTTCCGGAACCGCTTCTTTGCACATTGCTACTACTGACATGAGATTGAGTTCCAAAGCAGATAAGTATTGATTGACTTCGGTTGTCTGAAAAGTGCCGGTTGGGGGCCCTCCCGCGTTTGTTACGAGAATGTCAATGTTGGATCCCAATGCATCGTTTGCGTGTCGGACTAGTTGAGTCGCTCCTTCAACTGATGAAACATCGGCAATGACTGGTATGGAGTCTGGTATTTGTTCTGCGGCTCGATGAAGTCGTTCTTCATCCCTTCCTGAAATAACAGTTTTGCAACCTGCTTCTGCTAATGCTTTGGCGGTTGCATAGCCGAGCCCTGCAGATGAAGCTGCTATGAGCGCTGAACGTCCTGCGATGCCTAGATCCATACATAAATCGTAGCCGTTGGGGGACTATATTTGCTCTCCCCTTCTTATTTGTTACGTATTAGCTAATGCTCTTCCAAGGAGTACTTGAGATAGGTGCCTTCGGTAATCTTGTTCTCCATGGATATCTGATGGGGGTGATAGGCCATCATCGGCTAGGACTGCTACTTCTTCATTAGTTGCTCCAGATTTGAGCGCTGCTTCTGCTGCAGCTGCTCGAACTGGTGTTGTTCCCATATTTATCATACCTATTCCGGGAGTGCCGCCATGCTGAACTGCGCATCCTACAATCGCCCAGTCTTGAGCTCGCCGGTTGAATTTTTGGAAAGACCATTGTTGACCGGTTTGTTTTGGGAATTGAATTTCTGTCAGGAGTTCATCTTCTGCGACGGCTGTTTCCCAAAATTCAGTGAAAAAATCATCAGCTTCTACTTTTCTTTCTCCATTGGGACCTGAAATAACCAAAGTTGCGCGCGTTGCTAGTACAACAGCGGGTAGGTCAGATGCTGGGTCTCCATGACATAAGGAGCCACCTATTGTCCCTCTATTCCGTACCTGTGGGTCCCCTACGTGCCCAGCTGTGTGGGCTAATAGCGGCAGGTGTTCTTTAAGAGCATCTGATTGCTCAACTAGTCGATGGCGGGTTAATGCCCCAACTGATATGTGATCTCCTCTTTCTTCTATGAATGAAAGATCTTGAATTGCTCCTATGTCGATAATTACTTCAGGGTTCGCTAGGCGAAGTTTCATTAGTGGGAGCAATGAATGCCCTCCGGCTAGAATCTTGGCTTCATCTCCGTATTCTCCCAGTAGCGACACCGCTTCTTCGGCTGAGGTAGCTAGCTTGTAGTCAAATTTTGCTGGAATCATGATTCTTCTCCAATTTTTACAGGGATACCATCAGGATGCTCAGCAGCCCATTGGATTGACCTAACGATCATTTCATACCCGGTGCATCTACATAGGTTCCCTTCAAGGTGCTCACGGATCTCTTCCTCTGTAGGACTTTCAATTTCTTTGAGTAGGGCGGTGCCAGCCATTAGCATTCCAGATGTGCAATATCCGCACTGGAGCCCATGTTCTTGTCTGAAACCTTCTTGGATCGGCGTATACGGTCCATCTGGGGAGGCAAGCCCTTCAACTGTTTGAACTTCCTGATCGTTTGCCTGAACTGCTAATACAGTGCATGATTTAACTGCCTCTCCGTTAAGGAGAACAGTACACGCTCCACAATTTGAGGTGTCACAACCTACATGCGTTCCAGTCAGTTGGCATTCTTCACGAAGGAAATGTACTAGAAGTGTTCGAGGGTCTACTTCCATTTCATGAGATTTTCCATTGACCGTGATCGTTATAGGGAATGTCATTTTTTATCTCCTTGAAGAATTCTCCAGATCTTTTGCGGGGTTGCGGGCATATCTACATGGGTCACATCGAGGTGACGGAGTGCATCTACGACAGCATTGATAACAGCTGGGGGTGCTCCAACTGAACCAGATTCTCCGATTCCTTTCGCTCCGAGAGTATTGTTCGGAGTGGGCGTACAGATTCTTCCGGATGTAAAAGATGGAAGCTCAGGAGCTGCTGGAATAAGGTAATCAACAAAAGTCCCAGTGGTAGGTTGACCATTTTTGTCATATTTGACTTCCTCATATAATGCTTGGGCAATTCCTTGCGCTACTCCTCCATGAACTTGTCCTTCAGCGAGCATCGGACTAATAACTGTTCCGCAATCATCAACAAGGTACATGTCTCTTACGCGTGTGTCACCAGTATCTTTGTCTATTTCAACGACGCAACCGTACGCTCCTGACGGAAAGCTAAAGTTCGGAACTTGTTGAAGTACAGTCGTGTCAAGCGACCCTGGTTCTACATCTTCAGGTATTTCTAAAGGTCTGAAACTTGTCCAAGCGACTTCCCCCCAGCTCACGGTTTGTGACGGCGTTCCTTTAACAGAAAAGTTTCCTTGTTCTACGATTAAGTCATCTGGATTAGCTTCAAGAAGGTGAGCGGCTACTTTTTTCGCTCTTTCCACGATTTTCATGGAAGCTGTTTTTACTCCTTCACCACCGACGGCCACAGCTCGTGATCCGAGAGTGCCAATTCCCTGAGGGATCGTTGCTGTGTCTCCATGCCTAACTGAGATCTTATCAAACTCTATTCCGAGGTAGTCAGAAGCGATTTGTGCAAATGTTGTTACTGTTCCCTGCCCGTGTGGAGAGGCTCCTGTATATATAATTGCGGAGCCATCAGGCTGAATTCTAACTTGGACTGATTCCCAAGATCCTAGGTGACCGAACCCTTCCAGAGAGCCAGGAGGTCCGAAACCTGCTATCTCTAACCAGCTAGCAAACCCTACGCCTAGCAGCGGCTTAGTCGGATCATCACGATTTCCTTCCTGTTCTGTTCGAATAGCGTCGTAATCCATAATATTGAGAAGTTCGTTCATGCATCCAGCGAAATTTCCGCTGTCGTATACAGCTATCTCAGAATGGGTTGCATAAGGGAAATTCTCGGTAGCGATGTAATTTCTTCTTCGTACTTCGACTGGGTCAATTCCTAGGGTGTAGGCGATTTGATCTACGGCTCTTTCAATAAGGTAACTAGCTTCGGGCCTACCAGCTCCCCTGTATGCGGCAACCGGAGTTGTGTTGGTAACGACATTCTTCCAAGCAACTGAGACATTGGGAATTAAATAACATCCGGCTGCCATTGTTGTTGTAAGTGCTGGGAGTCCCATGCCTGTGGGGTCTGCATATCCACCTTGATCTTGGTAAACCATGACCCTTAGTGCGAGTATTTTTCCTTCGTCGTCAAACGCGATATCAACATCTTGTTCTTGGGCTCGACCATGGTACATCTGCGTCATACATTCGCTTCGGGTTTGCGTATATTTGATTGGTCTGCCTAATAGTTTAGAAAGAGTTGGGGCGATGAATAATTCAGGTGTGAAGTTTACTTTAGCTCCGAATCCGCCACCGACGTCTGGTGTTATTACTCTGCATTGATCTTGAGCTATACCCAGCCATGAACTTACTGTGTTCCTTAGATGATGAGGGGCTTGGAAACTAGCCCACAAAGTCAATCCTGATGGTCCGTGGTCCGCTAGACAAACCATGGGTTCCATTGGGGATGGGGCGCATCTATTATTCACGATATGCATCGAGACGCTATGAGGTGCTTCATCAATGATTTGTTGATGATCGTCGGGGCTTGGAACTTCCATCACTGTGTTAGATCCAACCGCTTCATAGAGAAGCGGTGCGTTCTCTGCTATGGCATCACCTATGTTGGTCACTACACCTAGCGGCTCATAATCAACTAAGACGAGTTCCGCTCCATCTGCCGCCGCGTAACGGTTTTCAGCTACTACTACGGCAACAGCCTCACCAACGAAACGGACTTTATCTTTGGCTAAAGCGGGTCGTTCAAGCCCCGGAACTCCCGGAAGTGGTCCTAGCTCAAGATTCGTAGCCGTCCACACTCCGATCACTCCTTCGCATTCCAATGCAGCGCTTACGTCGATGTCTTTGATTCGGGCATGAGCCTCAATGCTTCGTACGAAAACCATGTGAGCCGTTCCCGCGATTTTAACGTCATCAACGAATTGGCCTCTACCGCTAATTAGGTTGGGGTCTTCTTTTCGAATGACCCGTGCTCCTACAAGTGACATGTTCTTACCCCCCCGTACTTTGTCCCGAGAGTAGTACGAATTAGGTAGGTAGTTCCAATGCGTAAGGGGAATTCGTATTTCATTTGCCGTCGCGTAGACTCATCACGTGACTCCTGCGGTTCTTGCTTTAGAAGCGGCTAATCAGCCGCACCGGCTACTTCATTATTCGCGTTCCGGTAGTGAATCAAAGTATGGAGAGGAAGTTTCTGCCAAATTAGGAATTGACCCAGATCGGGTTTTTAAAACACTTATGGCTGAATTGAGTGATGGGGAGTTGGTTGTTTGTGTTGTTCCTGTGTCTTGCCTTTTAGATCTCAAGACTTTAGCTAAAGCAGCAAAGGTCAAGAAGGCGTCTATGGCTCATCAAGCCTTGGCTGAGAAACGAACTGGTTACGTTGTAGGTGGCATCTCTCCTTTCGGTCAGACTCATTCCCATCGGACTTTCGTTGATCAAACAGCATTGGATCTGGATGAGTTGTATGTAAGTGCTGGCAAAAGAGGTGTCGAGATTGTTATTACCCCTAAGGCGTTTACGGTCGTACTTGATGCAACTTTCACTAGACTCACTGGAGAACCTCTATGAATACTTCTGATTCAAATCCGCATCTTTCTAAGAATGAGTTTCAACGTTATGGGTATGCGTTAGTTGATTGGCTGGCTGAGTATTTTGAGAATTTGGAAGACCGTGATGTCCTTCCGAGTGTCAAACCTGGAGATATTCGGGCGAAGCTTCCGGTGAATGCCCCTGAGGAACCTGAAAGCATGGAGGCGATCATTGGTGACCTTGACGAGATCGTGATGCCTGGCATGGCGCATTGGCAGCACCCGGGTTGGTACGCGTTTTTCCCATCTGGGGTTTCTCCTGTATCGGTTCTAGGTGAGTTCGTTTCTGCTGGTTTGGCTACTCAAGGGATGATGTGGTCAACTGCCCCTTCTGCTACAGAAATTGAAAATACCGTTCTTGATTGGCTAGTTGACCTTCTTGGTCTTCCTACTTCGTGGCGCTTAGACACCGGTCCAGGAGGTGGGGTGCTTCAGATGAGCGCATCTGATTCCACTCACCTTTCCTTGGCTGTAGCTAGACATTATGCAAACTTGAAAGGTCATGACACAGATTCGTTAGTGGCGTATGGGTCCGATCAGGCCCATTCCTCTATTGAGAAAGGCGCTAGAATCGCTGGTTATAAACACATACGTTCAGTTCCAGTTGATGAATCATTCGCTATGGACCCAACCGAATTAGCAAATTTAATAGCGGCAGACATTACCTTAGGACTTGTCCCCACTTGGGTCTGTTCAGCGGTTGGTACTACGAGTACAACTGCTATGGACCCGATCCGTAAAGTCGCGTCTGTAGCTAAGGAACATGGCATGTGGCATCATGCGGATGCTGCCTACGCTGGAAGCGCTATGATCTGTCCTGAGTTCCGAAACCTTCAGGATGGAGTTGAATTAGTTGATAGCTACACTTTCAATCCGCACAAATGGTTATTGACGAATTTTGATTGCTCTGTTTTCTGGGTAGCTGATAGGTCACGTTTAATTGAAGCCTTAAGTATCCTGCCGCCATATTTAAAAAATGAAACATCCGAGAATCCTTCCGCAATTGATTATCGTGATTGGCATGTCCCTCTAGGGCGGAGATTTAGGGCTTTGAAGCTTTGGTTTGTTCTTCGCTCCTATGGAGCTGAGAATCTACGGTCATTTATTCGTTCTCATGTTGATTGGGCCGTTGATCTTGAGAGTAAAATTGTTAATGATGGTCGCTTTGAGATTGTTGCACCGAGAACATTGGCTTTAGTTTGTTTTCGCCACCTTGGAGGCAATAATCAGACACGTGAACTTGCTGATGCGGTAAATGCAAGTGGCTCTGCCTACGTCACACCTTCCGTGATTGACGAAATGGATTTTATTCGCGTATCTATCGGGTCAACGTGGACGCAGAAACATCATGTTGATTCTCTTTGGAAACTGATAGATGGAAATGCTGCTACTTTGTAATGTAGTCGTCTTAGGGTAGATAAATGGCTATAGGAAAAGCGGTTGTTACTGGTGCTAGTAGAGGGATAGGTAAAGCATCTGCTATAGCTCTTGCCAAAATTGGTTTTGATGTAGCGATCACCGCTCGAACCGTGTCAAAAGAGGATCAGGCTCCTGAACCATCTGGGCTGAGTAACACAATGCTTCCAGGTTCACTAGAAGAAACAGCAGAAATTATTCGATCACACAACGCGCAAGCGCTCCCGGTCTATATGGATCTCATGGACAAAGATCAGCTGGTTCCCACTGCGGAAAAAATTATTGACTCTTTGGGGCGTGTTGATGTGCTTCTGAGTAACGCCGTGTATAGCGGTCCTGGGAATTACGGGAGGTTCCTTGACAATGACCTCGATGACGTAGCAGATCGGATTTTTGGAAATGTTACAGCGCAGATGTTTTTTCTTAAACCAATTCTTGCTTCCATGGTGGAACGAGGAAGCGGAATTTTATTGTTCATGACATCAGCCGCTGCCTACGAATGTCCTTTCGCTATGCCAGGTAAAGGCGGGTGGGGGTCCGCATACACGGTATCCAAGGGTGGCTTTCACCGACTAGCGATCCAACTTGGGTACGAATATGGCATAGACGGTATTACCGCACTTAATCTCCAACCGGGACTAGTTGCGACAGAGAGAGTAAAGATTGTACGGGGACCGGTTGAGAACGTTGCGTCTTTAGGGGTAGATCCTGAGATCATTGGAGAAGTTATTGCCCATATCACTTCTAACATAAGTGACTACGTTTCTGGAGAAACCATTCAACTTCAAAAAGTTGCTACTGAACTTGGGATAATTCCAAGATAGTAATTCTAAATTTTTGAGAATTGCGCATACTCATTAACGGCTTCTAAAAATTCTGGTCTCGTTGCTTCGTATTCTCTGCCTATTGAACTAAGCATGACAGGCATATGGGTAACTCCCATTTCTGATAGTTCCTCTGTACGTTCCAAATACTTTTGAGAATTCCATTTTTCAGAGCCGAACCTGCCGGCATCCCAAGGTTCAATGGAGATGTGCGGTTTTCCTTTCCTCCCATACTGTTCCCATATTTCCATAAGGTCACTGATTCTTTTTGCAAGTGCATTCATGTCAGTGATTGCTGTTGTTTTAACAAATTTTTCCATGCCTTTAGGAGTTGCCATGGGAATCCATCCTTCTCCGAACCGTGCGACACGTTCTAAAGCGTTCTTGGAGTTCCCACCAACCCATACCGGTGGTGAAGAAGTCTCAGTTCGTTGGATAGGAGTTGGTAACGAAATGATTTCATTAGCTTTGAAGTTCTGCCCCTTCGCTGAAACTGGGTTCCCGGTCCAAGCTTGTTGCATAATTTCAAGGTGGTCGTTAAGCAACTGACCTCGGTTCTCATAGTCAACCCCCACTGCTTGAAATTCTCCTTCAAGGTATCCCGCTCCCACCCCAAGAATGAGGCGCCCTAGCGAAAGGTTGTCAAGACTCGCAACCATTTTTGCTACTAAAAGTGGGTTACGGTATGCGACGATGTAAAGATTAGTTAGTAATTGGATTTTCGTTGTTGATGTTGCTGCAGCTGCCAATGTAATCATTGGATCAAGTGTGTGATGGCCGCCAGCGTCTAAAAATGTCTTTGGCGGTGCAGGATGGTCTGTTACGAAAACACCTGAATATCCAAGTTCTTCGGCAGTTGTGGCCATTTCAACGATTGCGTCACTGGTTCCAAATTGGTCAATGGATTCCACGTGGTCTGTGGGCAAACCTAGGATATAGCGCATCTTGACCCCTATAAGTTAAGACTGTGTTCAATTCTCTTACTCACGACTTTATTACAAGAATATGCTTTTGAGTTAGGATGCCCCATGGGCGAGTTTAATATTGGTCAGAATGCATCTGTAGAAAAGAAGATCTCTTCTAATTCTGGGCTCGTGGATTTTGGGCCCTCTATTTCTTTAGAAGCTGAGAGTGGACTATTCCCTGGTGAATCTTTTCATGATTGTTTACGATCACTTCGTGATTCTGGTCCAGTAGTCCCTGCTGCGATTCTTGGAATCCCTTGCCATTTAATCACTAGGTATGCTGAGCTAGAGTCAGCTTTTAGCGACAACGACGGGTTTCCGGCCGGCCCGACTTATGCGGCATCCATTGAACCTTGTCAGGGGGTAACGTTTGAAAGCACGGATGGGGACGAACACAATACTTTACGTTCATTAGCGACGCAGGCGTTACGAGCTCGACCTATAGGGCGTTTCGCCGATTCTGATATTGCCCCTATAGCTGATGCACTAATTGATGATTTTCTTGATGATGGTGGTGGTGATCTTGTGGAGTTGTTTACATCTAAATTTCCGTTCTATGTCTTTGGTAGACGGATGGGGTTACCCGATGATTTGCGCGACGAATATTACCGGTGGAGTTTTGACATCTTAGGATTTCCAAGAAACCCACAGCTTGGTTTGTCTGCGGCTGCAGAACTGACATCGTACGTTGAACCAGTTTTGACTCAACGACGACAATGCCCTTCTGATGACATGTTAAGTTCAATGATCATCTCTGAAAAGGGTGGTCGGTCATTAACCAATGAGGAAATTCTCAGCCATGTCCGCGCCATATTCGCAGCCGGTGCTTCAACTACCCATCATGGTTTGGGGAACACCCTTTATGCATTACTGACAAACGATGAAGCGATGAAGCGTTTACGTGCTACGCCGGAAATGATTCCTTTAGCTGTTGATGAAATGCTTCGATGGGAACCGCCTATTGGCGTTCTTCCACGTCTCGTTCCATTTGACACTGTCGTTGCTGGGGAAAACTTGTCAGTGGGTGAGATAGTGCTTATGGGCATCGCATCTGCTAATCGCGATGAACGCATGTATACAAATCCGGACGTCTTTGATGTTGAGCGAGAGCCCCAGCGTGTCCTTACCTTCGGCTTGGGGTCTCATCATTGCCCAGGGACGCATCTAGCAAAAGCTCAGATATCGGTTGGAATTGAGAGACTTCTCGCTCGCCTTCCCAATCTACATTCAACAAATTTAGAAATTTCCCAACCGGTAGGTTGTATCCTTCGAGGACCAATTTCACTTCCTGTGGCTTGGGCTTGATGAAGTTACGCTGGGTCCCATCCAGTTAAAAAATCATCTAGAGGAACACCAAAAGTCCTTAAAGCCATTGAAACAAGCGTGTATTGGCCAATAGCGAAGACTAAATCCATAAGTTGTTTCTCATCCCAATGGTTCTCAAGGGATCCCCAAGTTTTTTCACTTATTTTTTTCTCATAGTGGAGTTCGTCTGTCGCTTCTATTATTAGCTGATCTAAAGTGTTCCAGTCACCTTCAGGTCCTTGTTTGATGCGTTCTATTTCTTCTGACGTTAACCCTGCATCAGTTCCTATGACCTTATGCTGGGCCCATTCGTACTCTGATTCGCACAGCCAACCAGTGCGCAGAATAGCTATTTCGCGTTCCCTTTCGGGAATTGTTGATTTGAATAATACATGGTTTGAAAAGACTAACCATCGACGGGCCAGATCTGGGTGTCGTGCCAAGGTTAAAAAAATATTCCACGGTCTTCCCGCATCAATCATGGGTTGAAGAACTGCTTCTGCTTCTGCTTCC
>JASLWO010000070.1 GCA_030740795.1 Acidimicrobiales bacterium
CGCGCTAAAGCAGTTGATTTGCCTCCAGGGGCTGCGCAGAGATCAAGAACCAGATCATTTTTCTCTGGGCGCATAAGATCAATCACCCACTGGGAAGCCCTGTCTTGGTGATAGCCGTCTTCGCGTATTGAGACTTCTGGCGCATAATTCATATGTTCCAACATAGAAACTGATTGTTCAGTCCCGAGGTCATCCGAGAGCAGTTCTAAGATCCAGTCAGGGTAACTTAGACGAGTTGGATCGTTGGGCCAATGAATTTGCCCTTCCCTAGTTATTTTGCGAAGAACCGCATTCACAACGCCCTTATTGCGCTTGCTGCTTGCAGAAACTGTTGCATTTACTGCTGCATGATCTGGAACTCTCATGAAGAGAATTTGATATGTTCCCACACGAAGTGATGCGCGTAAAGCTGGAGGTGGTGGCGCAGGCAGGTATCTATCAAAAGCCCAATCCAAAGCTTTTTTCATTCTGGTTGAACCGTAAACAATTTCTGTTACCAACTTTCTATCCCGAATTCCCAAAGAGGTAGCAGAAATTATTTTAGGGACGATGATATTTGCGTAACTTTGAGATTCTTCTATACGAAGAACGCACTGAATCGCTACTTTCCTAACTTCAGCACCTGTCGTTTCAGTCATTCCCCTAATTGACCCCTACTATCAAGTCGCAATCCATTAGCCCAAGAACGCGCATCCATCGCTTCTTTACCTGATGGCTTAACGGTGAGTAACTCTATCGTTCCTTCACCTGTTCCAACCTTTGTTCCCTTTATCTCGCCTGGATTAAGGTTTTCATCATAGGAGTTTTCAATTTCTAGGATTCTTAGTCGTTTCCCCTTGATTGTCGTCCAGCCCTTCCCCAGACGAACAATACGATGGATCTGTTCAGCTGATTTATTCCAATCCAATCTGAAGTCATCTGCAGTTATCTTTTTTGCGTAAGTTGCTTCTCCCTTCTGTGGTACAGGTTCACCGAACCCTTTATTGAAGCAGTCAAGCAGCAATTTATTGCCTTCGGCAGATAATTTCTCCTTCAATTCCCCTAACGAATCTTCTTCCAAGATAGGAACCTCCTTCATACGAAAAATTCCTCCTGCATCCAATTCTTTATCGACTTGCATTATGCAAACACCCGTGTATCTATCTCCTGATAGAATTGCTCGTTCAAGTGGTGCCGCTCCTCGCCAACGAGGAAGGAGCGAAAAATGAATATTGACCATTGGCAAGACCTGCAAAGTTTCTTCTGGTATTAATTTCCCATACGCCACAACTACACCGAGTTCAGCTTTAACGCTTTCAATATCTTCTAACCGGTGAGAAACTGGGATTCCTAATTTTTGGGCTTCTACTTTTACCGGAGTTGGGGTTTTTGTGCCCCCACGACCTCTACGCTTATCTTCGCCTGTTACGACTAGCGTTATTTCAATTCCATTATTATAGATTTCTCTCAAGGGGCTAACTGCTATCTCCGGAGTCCCTAGGTAAACGACCTTCTGAACCCGTTCTGGAATATCAAGCAATGTCATTTAGCCCTGACGGGAGCAAACCGCTTTGTTCACCTATGTCCATCATCCGCTGTCGAAGGAATTTTTTAGCTTCAGTTCGTTGATCTTCTTCAAGATATTCGAGGAGTAGCTTCCCATCGAGATGATCCATTTCGTGTTGGAATAAACGTGATTCCAATTCATCAGCTTCTATTGATAATTCTTTTCCATCCAAATCGAAACCAGTTATGAAAATAACTTTTGGTCGCAAAATATTCCAAGAAAGACCCGGAATACTCAGACAACCTTCTTCAAATTCCCATTCTCCATGACTTTCTTTAATAACAGGATTTATGAGCACTCTAGGACCTTCTCCGTAGTCATAGACAAAAAATCGTTTGCTGATCCCTACCTGAGGTGCAGCGAGCCCAATACCTGGAGCTTCATACATTGCTTTGAGCATGCGGTCGCAAGTGCTGAGGAGATCTTCGTCAATCTCTTCAACTTCTTTTGCTACTTTTTTCAGAACCGGATCGCCGAAGACTCTAATTTCAAATGAATTCATACTTCTAGGATATAGGAGGTTAAACACCGATGGGAGGCTGTACTGTTCCTTAAATGGAAAGACATTCACATTATTTTGATAATGACCCTTCTTCTCCGTCGCGTGAAAGCTTCGTTGAACTTGCATTACCTGACTTAACAAGATCTTTACGAACAGACAGTGGTGTTTTTTCAAACAGAAAAATTGATCTTGGAACAAAGTTTTTACTTTTAGAAGCACCCACACCAGATAACCCACCCAGAAGAATGCTCGACTTAGGTTGCGGGTATGGCCCAATCGCTGCTGTTCTTGAGCACCGTTTCCCCGAAGCTCAGCTTTGGGCTACAGACATAAATAACCGCGCTTTATATTTAGCCGCAAAAAATCTTATCGGATCCAATTCAGTTGCCTGCCGTCCGGAAGAAATTCCGCAAGAAGTGCGATTTGATCTCATATGGTCTAACCCTCCTGTACGAATTGGAAAGAAAAAAATGAGAAGTTTCCTTTTGGTTTGGTTAGAAAGATTGGAACCTGAAGGGTCTGCGATACTGGTTGTAAACAAAAATCTGGGATCTGATAGCCTCCACTCATGGATGGAGAGAGAAGGCTGGAATGTGAATAGGCTAAAATCATTCAAGGGATTCCGACTTTTAGAGGTAGGTAGAAATGGATGAGATCCTTTCAAGCACAGAATTGAAACGGCTCCATCGCCAATGGCGTAAAAAAACCTATAGAAGAGTCTCACTGATAATTGTCGGCGTTCAAGGGCCTTACAATGTGGGTTCAATTATTCGCACAGCGGCCGCCGAAAGAGTTGAGCATATTTGGTTCGTTTCAGGCTCAACCACCCCAGATAATTCAAAGACAGGGAAAACTGCTTTGGGTTCTGAAAGATACATACAATGGGACGAAATTGATGATGAAAGTGCTGCGATCGAACTTGCTCGGCTTCAGGGATACAAAATCGTTGGCTTGGAACTATCAAGTGAAGCTGAACCCATTCACATAGCAAACCTAGAGGGGGACGTTTGTCTTCTTGTCGGGCATGAAGATAGAGGGATTCCATCGACTCTCCTTGAACAATGCGATTTGGTTACTTACATTCCTCAGCTCGGCAAAATAGGGTCATTAAACGTAGCGATTGCTACATCTATTGCCGTCTATGAAGTTCGGCGGCAAGAGTGGATGAAAGAAATTGAGTAAAGGCTATCCATTCAGAGCATTCACTGCTATTCGTAACCGCTTTTGAGGTCTTGTAGTTTCCGATAGCGCATTCAGAAGATCATCATGAAAACCTGATTTGATAATCCACGAGCCTTCTGACGGTCCTAGAATTTCCAAACGTTCAGACATAGGCAATCTCTCAACGTAATCTTCTGCTCCCGGACCAGAAATAGTGGCGTAAGAACCGAATGGGGGAAGCGCCAGCAAAGCTCTTCGGCTGGTTTGCATTTCAGACCATTTTTTGATGTCGTTGTTCTTGACAACTTCCACAAGTTGGTTCTGAGGGGATCTAGTTTGAATGACGACGCTTCCAGCGCTTCGTCCTATCGTATTAGTTATTCTTACAGCCCGTATCACCGACCCAAGCGCCATCTCTTCACTTCGGTATCCCTTAGCGAAAAGATCTTGATCAAAATCAGCAAAAACTACCAAGTCAGCCCAATCAATTCTATGAAGGGCGGCCTTTGTGCCGAGGAAAACTTGATTTGAATCTAAATTCAAATCTTTTGTATCCGCTTGCACCTCTTGCACATTTATTTGTAGTAGGTGTCCTAACTCTTCTACAGCTTTGGTAACACCTACACGCAGATTTTTTAATCTTGTTGACAAACAATGTCTGCAAGAAATGGGACGTTCATGACCATTTCTAGCGCATCTCAAATGATTTTCATCTGGTTGCTGCATCCCTGACCCACATTCAGAACACGTCACTAGTTCGTTGCAAGTGGCACAAGCTAGAAGCTTAGAGCGCCCTTTCCTGTTCAAAATTATAACTGCCCTGTCTGAATTTTTTATGGCATCTACTGTTACTCTCGGCCATAGCCCACCGCGCGCTGCTCTATCAACACGTGGATCAATTATTTTTATTGTTCCCCAGCCAGATTTTTCTTGTTCAGTTCCCACATTTTGTATTTGCGAGCACTCCCGAATCTCAGGCGTAGGTATTGGAGATGTGAAGGTAACGGGGATCTCTAACCGTTTAGCTCGTTCAAGAACGACTTCTCGTGCATGCCACGTTGGCGCTGCTTCATTTTCATAGACTTCATCGTGTTCATCTATCATAAGTATGGAGGATAGATTTTTTATCGAGGCGAAAGCGGCAGATCTAGTTCCTACTATCGTTGCTCCTCTAGCTCCAAGCAACCACTCTTTCCCGTGTAGGCCCACGGGTATTCCCAACTTTTTAAGGCGTCCAACTAGTAATCGTGCTTGATTTAGTGATGGAACTAGAATTAGAGCATTCCCATTGCTTACCGTTTCTAAGATGCACGGCCATCGGTCTCCTGTCGGCGGGATTGTTATAACAGTGCTACTAAATCCTTTGGACGTGTAGCTCTCTACACCTTGAGTGCTTCTAGGTTTTGGTTGGTTACCTGACTCGTGGATAGTTCTGATCATTGTTTTCGGACTCGCTATTCGAAGGAACCTCGCTGTTGGTCCATGCCAATGACGCGCTGCCCAACGAGCTAACTTGATGATTTCAGTTGTTGGACCTATCCCACTTATTTGTTTAAGCGGCAGTAACTGTCTTTCGGTAACGTCATCTGGGTTGATATCACTGACCCAACCCCGGACGATTCGGTTACGAAAACGGAAACGAACTATCGTCCCGATCTGTATCTGGTTAATACGCTTATCCTCATGCCATGAATTAGGGATTTCGTAGTCGAACTCTCCTGACACCGCGTCAATATCTGGAATTACTCGAGCAACATGGGGCTCAGGGTTCACTACTACTGTCATGTTTATAAGGTAGTTTACTTTTCCTTATTTGGGTGAGGAAGGTTTTTGTTCTTAGATATCTAATGCTTCTTTCAAATCATCGACCTTGTCCAATTTCTCCCATGTGAAATCATTACCTTCACGTCCGAAATGGCCATAAGCCGATGTTTGTGCATAAATAGGACGACGTAAGTCAAGGTTATGGATAATCGCCGCAGGTCTTAGATCAAAGATGTCGTTAATGGCTTCGGAAATAGTAACAGGATCTACATTCTCAGTTCCAAAAGTTTCTACGAGAATTGACATTGGTCGTGCAATTCCTATCGCATACGCTACTTGGACTTCACACCTTTCGGCTGCTCCGGAGGCAACAACGTTTTTAGCCACCCATCTGGTTGCGTACGCTGCGCTTCTATCAACTTTGGAGGGATCTTTCCCAGAGAATGCCCCTCCACCGTGGCGCGCCATCCCCCCGTAGGTGTCAACAATTATTTTTCTACCTGTGAGGCCGGCATCGCCTACAGGTCCACCTATCACAAATCGTCCAGAAGGATTGACATGCACATCGTAATCATCATCCTGGAATTGCTCAGGAATTACTGGTCTTATAACGTGTTCAATTAAATCTGGTTCAATTTGATGTGATCGATCTATTCCGGCGTTGTGCTGGGAAGATACAACTATATTTTTCAGCCGAACAGGTTTACCATTTTCGTAATCTATAGTTATTTGAGTTTTTCCATCGGGCCGAAGATACGGGACCACTCCGCTTCGACGGATCTCAGTCAATTGTTTCGCCATCTTATGAGCTAAATCAAGTGGTTGTGGCATATAGTTTCCGGTCTCATTCGTTGCGTAACCGAACATAAGCCCTTGATCTCCTGCACCAATGGCGTCCCACTCATCTTCAGCAATGCCTGACCGTGCTTCAATGGATGTGTCTACCCCTTGAGCAATATCGGTTGACTGCTCGTCAATGGCAATCATGACACCGCACGTATTCCCATCAAATCCAAATGATGGCTTGTCATAGCCTATTTTGCATATCGTCTCTCGGACTATTCCTGGAATGTCAACGTAAGCGTCTTCAGTAGTTATCTCGCCTGTTACGAGTGTCATCCCAGTCGTAACTAGCGTTTCGCACGCTACTCTGCTCAGAGGATCCTTCTCTAGTAACGCATCTAGAATCGCATCAGAAATTTGATCAGCCATCTTGTCAGGATGACCTTCAGTAACTGATTCAGAAGTGAATGTGAATGATGGGTTCATGATGCGTCCTTTTCTGTCTGTTCTTGGTGTATCTCAATTATTGCGTCAAGGATCCCATCCGCGATAACACGTTTCTCTGAAAGCGGTAATGTCCATTTTGAATTCTCGCTAATTATTGTCACTTCGTTCGTGTCATGGGCGAAGCCGACTTCAGGGAGTGAAACGTCATTAGCTACAATTAAGTCAAGTTTCTTTTTTCGAAGTTTCCCAAGAGCGTTTTCTTCTAGGTTTTCGGTCTCTGCAGCGAAGCCCACTAGGATTTGTTTTGAGTTTTTCCTAGCGCCAAGATCTATAAGGAAATCATGAGTAGTTTCAAGGTTGATTGTATCCATATCATCA
>JASLWO010000071.1 GCA_030740795.1 Acidimicrobiales bacterium
GTAGAGTCCCTTACAGAGTCAACATCACAGATAAACCCAAACGCCACTCAACAAGAAGGGGTAGATCAACCCGTCAGTTTCAGATCGGAAATTCTCCCCATTCTTGAAAATCACTGTGCTCTGTGCCACGCTCCTGGTTCACCTGGGTCAACTCATATGGAACTCGCCGTGGCCTCAGACGCCTCAGCAAACTCATTTGGGATAGGTCGGCTAGTGGATAGTGGGGACATGCCACCATGGCCTGCCTCAAATTTATCTCTTGACTTTGTAGGTGACCATTCAATTACAGAAGAACAAAAGAAACTTATTGTTGCATGGGCGGATCAAGGCGGTCCCATAGATACAACGGCAGATAAAAAAATAGTTTCCCAGAAGCCATTAATGACAATCACTGAGCCAGACCTTGTCCTCACTTCAACGAAAGGACCGTATCAAGGCTCGACAGATACTCTTGACGACTACCGGTGCATGATTTTCGACCCGGACGTAAAGAAGACCGAATGGATTCTCGCATCGCACTTTGTACCTGACAAGTTGGAGGTAGTACATCACGGAATATTTACCCTTGTCTCTGAGGAATACCGAGCGCAAGCAGAACAACTTGATGAATCCGACGTTGGTATCGGTTGGAGTTGCTACGGGGGGACCGGTCTCTTGGAACAACAAAACGGTTACCAATTCGGTTTTGGTGGATGGGCACCGGGTGACCCTCCCGAAGTGAGTCCAGATGGATACGCAGTTCCGTTACGTCCCGGAGATTTTCTCATCATTCAAATCCATTACCATTTCGATTATTCAGCACCGTCTGACCTATCTACAATGCTGGTTGATTTGGCTAGCGACGAAGACATTGCTGCAAATGGGGGAACTTTCAAGACATTGACAGGGCAACTTTTTCTCGGACCAGCTGAGATCCCCTGCTATGAAGGTGACACTCACCCTCTTTGCGACCGAGACGCAGCTATGGAAAATGCCACTGAACTCTATGGACCACGTGGACGATTATCAAATTTCTTTAATCAACAATGCGGGTTTACACCAGCTGATTATGCCCATATGACGAAAGGAACGGCGAACTCTTCCTGCGATATTAGTGTCTCAGCTCCAGGGAAAATCGTGAGCCTCACTGGGCACATGCACGAACTAGGTTTAAGCATCCGTTTAACGTTGAATCCAGAAACAGAAAATGAACGTATCCTCTTGGATATCCCAGACTGGGACTTCCAATGGCAATTCAACTACCACCCTGTTGAAGAGATCATTTTGCAATACGGAGATACAATCCGAGTTGATTGCGCGTGGAATAGAGAAAGAGCCCCGTACGAAGCAGTCGGATACATTCTCTGGTCGTTAGGCACCGGCGATGAAATGTGTTACTCGGGTATTACGACCGCTCCGGTACGGAATTAACGCAATTTATCTCTCCAATAATTTTCTGCCTGCTTCGCGTGCCTCAGCCATAATTGAATGATCACCTTGCCTCCATAAAACCGTTAGCTTGACGCCGGTTAATAACCATCCAGTAGGGGATTGTGAGCTGCGGACGAGTGTGTCATCGTAGTATCCACCTAAAGTGAACCACGAAGTCTCCTTGTCTGGTTCATAAACGTGATGCGCTTGCATGTACATTCGACACGCCGCGTTTTCACCATTGATTGAAACTACAGGATTTGTCATCGAGTGTTGAGTCGCAGCAAGACCTGTAAAGAGCGGCTGCACTCTCTTCACCCATTCATCACCGGTTAATTTACTTGGTTCGGTAACGGACGAACCTTCATATGAGGAGAAATCAATTTCTACAAGATCAGCGAAGATTGAACGATAAAGCTCAAAATCTTTCGTGTCAATACCCATTGCATAGAGGTAAATGGTTTCTGGGATCAGCGACTTGTCATCTAAAGTCATTGTTTTTCTCCCAGCCCGATAAATCATTTTTGGTGATGTGAATCGCAGTCGTTGGGAGAGTTTCATCAATGCTCGCTTTCGCTGATAGAGAAAAACACTCCATTTTCTGAACTTCTCAACAGTCCACTAGTTGGTGGAGCGAAATGGGTGCCGAGGAAGAGGGTTTCTGAGTTCACGAACCTTTCAATGACTCTTTCTCTTGTTGCCGTTGACATGTCGGTATCCCAATCAAAGGAACTACATAGTGAAGGTTCCGCAAATTGAATCGGACTGTGCGTCATGTCACCCGTGATTAAAGCCTCCTCACCTTCAGAGGAGATGAGTACGGAAACATGCCCAGGGGTATGCCCCGGAGTTGAAAGTAGGCGGACCTCAGGGGTTATCTCGTAATCAGACTCTACGAAATCGGCAAGGCCAAGGTCAATGATCGGTTGCACGGACGGCTCCATGACTGTGGGGTCATAATTCTCAGAATCCGCGCTACTTTGTTCAATTTCTGCTTTAGAGAAGAGATACCTCGCATTTGGAAACGTCGGGACATTCTCCCCGCCGATATCTCGCATATTCCAACCAACATGGTCCATGTGGAGATGCGTGCAGAGCACCACGTCAATGCTTTCAAGAGGAGTGCCGAGTGCTTCGCTGATCCGTTCAGGGAAATCTTCGGCTGGTGGAACCGGCATTTGGGAAGAAACTCCTATGCACGTGTCAATAATAATATTGGTATCTCCGCTTATCACCAGAAAGCTATGTATTGAAAGCAGGATTTCGTTGGCGTCGCTTACAGCCCAAGGTTTCAACCATTCAGCATGAGCTTCAATGTGCCGGTCCATTTCCGGAATGAGATCTTCGCTTGGGACGGGGATTACATGTTCCTCCACCCGGATAACTTTCACAGCTCCTATGTTCCATTGTAAAAGTTCCATTTCGTGCTCCTTTAAGGCCGGTTGCCGAATATCGGTTTTTCTGTTCTGGTGCGTTTTAGTTCCCAAAACCCTGGTGTTGTCGTTAACGTCACCACGCTGTCCCATAATTTAACACTCTGTTCAGTATCGGGCACTTCCGTTATTACTGGTCCGAAGATTCCTACACGTTCCCCAGCGTCATCGTCAAAGGCGATGATGGGCGTGCCTATATCTTCCCCAGCTAGTTTGATCCCGCTGTCCATGCGGTTACGTATCTCTTCATCAAATAAAGGATTTTCATACGCAGAGGCATGGTCCTGTCCAACAGCAATTGAATCCAGCACGTCTTCTAGTTCAAAATCCATGAAGTTCCTGTCATGATGGATTCTTCGCCCCAATTCCCAATAATAAACTTGCACTAGTTCGTCACCCTCAGATTGACGAATCGATTCCATTACTCGCAACAATTTGTGTGACCGTTCATACCAGTCAAACCGCGGGTGATTTCCCTCGGGTTCATTCTTAAATAAAAGACTGATTGGCTGCCACGTGATCTTAAGATCGCGCTCTGGCTGCACTTCATCAACGACCCACCTAGCCGTAACCCAGCACCACGGTCATATCGGGTCAACCCAAAATTCAATATCCACTTATAACTCCTACGGTTTCACTAGAACTTTTGTGTGTTCTGTTGTTCCAGACGAAAGTTCAGTGAAGATAGTAGCTATAGATGACAAGTCAACAGTTCCAGAGTGGAGAACATCAAGGTCGATACGGCCATCAACCACATAACCCATGGTCATTTCAAATTCCTCATGGGTATATCCAAGAGCAGCAGTTACTTGAATTTCTTTCGTCAACCATTGTCTAGGGGTAATAGGGGCATCACCCATCGCTAATCCGATAAGGGCGACCTTCCCTCCTCTTCGAGCAAGGTCAACAGCAGATTGAACAGTGGCGGGTATGCCAGCGCATTCGTAGACTATGTCCGCCCCTAGTCCGCTAGTTTGGTCAGAGATGAACTCCATCGCTGATGATGGATCTATAGCGTGGTGAGCGCCTAAAGCTAAAGAAAGATCTCTCCGTCTCTCATTTGGTTCAACAACAATGATCATCCCTGCACCCGCTACGCGAACCCACTGCAAAGTACTCAACCCGATCGGACCAGCACCTTGGATGACAGCAATTTCCCCGAGCCTTGGGGAATTTGCCCTAACCGCATGAAAACATATAGCAGCTGGTTCAATCTGAGCAGCTTGTTCATCAGTTAGTTCCGGATTAGCAATAACGGTCCTTCCATGGTGAACAGCGAGTTGCTTAGCGAAACCCCCATGAGGTGTAGCGAACGGGCCTCGCCCCACAGTCGCCATGAGAACAGTCTGGCATTTCTCCATTTGACCAGCATGACAAGCTGGACATTTCCCGCAAGAAGGCGGTACAGCTATGACGACACGATCTCCATCAGACAACCCCTTTACCGAATCACCGATTTTGGATACAAAACCTGTCCATTCATGCCCACACGTTGATGGCCAAGCAGGTCCTTTACTTTGAAAAGCATGAATGTCAGTTCCGCAAATCCCACAATAAGTAATGTCAACAACTACTTGATCATTGTCAGGAACAGGCTCATCAAATTCAAGGAATTCAATAGTTTCTTTATCGGTAATTAACGCTGCTTGCATGAAGCTAAACTACTCCCCGTTTGAGAAAACTTCATGTTTCCAAAGTTGAAAAAATATATTCCGGTTACGGGCTAAGAATAAAATGATCTCCGAGATGCATCGTTTCATTAGCAGCCCGTATAGATCGAGCCCCATTCCTAGAGGCCTGAATTCGGGTTATCCCCGCATAATCAATACGAATTCCGTACTTATCTTCGTATCCCAGCATCTGTTGCAGGTAACACATGGTGACCATGGCATGACAGAAAGCAACTACTGTCTGCCCCGGATTCTCTGCAACTAGTTTTTCAAAAGCTGCATGGACCCTTTGTGAGAAGGCAGGAATGTCAACATCCCCGTGCATGCTGTCAGGGTCATCGACGATCGCTTGCCAATCATCACCGCCGCTTGCTTTTACTTCTTCCATGGGAAGGTAGGTGTCGCTATCTCTATCTATTTCTGCAAGGTCAGGAACAAGGATTGTTTCAAGGTTAAGGCGCTTCGCTAACGGGGCAGCTGTTTGCCGGGCGCGGGCCAAAGGTGAGGACACGATTAAATCAATCGGAAGCCCCTCAAGGTAGCTTGCAACTGCCTCCGCTTGTTTCAAACCCACTGGAGCAAGCTCAGGGTCAGCTATCCCATCAGCACCTTCAATACGAACTGGTCTACCGTGACGAACAATTATTAACTCCACATCATGAGCTTAGGGAAGCCGTTGAGTAAGACCACCATCGGCGAGAATAATTCTTTAGTTAACAAATCAAGATGGATCCATTACGGCAATACAGCTAACCTACAATCGTGAACGGCGTACCAACCATGGACTTGAGAGGGAAGAGAGCTCTCGTTATCGGCGGGGCAGGTGGAGGCATAGGGTCAGCTGTGACCATGGCTCTCGCCACAGCTGACGCTGAAGTAGATGTAATCACCATTGAACAGAAACATGCAGATGATGTGATCGCTGAAGGAGCCAAACGTGGTAAAACAATCAGTGCACGCGTCGCAGATGTTACAGATGAAAAGGCATTTGCCGATGCCCTTGACGAAATCACCGCCGAATCTACACCAGTGAACCATTTGGTGAATGTAGTCGGAGGCGCTGGAATAAAAGATTGGAGTCGAGCCAAAGACTACCAATTGGAAACTTTTGACAGAATCCTTTCAAGGAATCTCAGATACGCCTTAGTTAGTTGCCAACGTGTCGCCTCAGCGTTAATTAATTGCACTCAATCAGGGTCTATCGTCAATATCTCATCAATTGCGACAAGATCAGTTCCGCTTCTCGCCGGATATGGGGCAGCGAAAGCCGGACTGGAATCGTTATCAAGGACAATGGCTGCTGAATGGGGACAATACGGGATTCGCGTAAATGTAGTTGCACCAGGAACCGTTAAAACTCCTAGAGCTGGGCAAAACGACCTTGAGGAAGCATCTAAGAAAATCCCGCTTCAACGCCGTGCAGAGCCAGAAGATATCGCCGACGCCGTCCTGTTCCTAATCTCTGATCGCGCCAGGTACATTACTGGGCAAACACTAGTAGTGGATGGGGGAGCGACCCTTGGGGCTTCGGGAGATAATTTGCCCGTATTTGTCACTAATCCGGAAGTCCGGAAACAATTTGATTAGGGTTCAACAAATCTCTACTTGATCGCCCACACTAATCTCACCCGATTTCACCGGGTTCATGCTTATCCCAGCTTCACGATCATGATTCTCTGCAAGGTACCGTAACGTTGCCCGAGAAGCCTGATATTCATCAAATGCTCTAGTGACCACTATGCAACGGTCTGTTCGTTTATTCACATTGATTTCAGTTGTGCCAATGCATAGCTTCTTCCCAACCCAGTTGTTCTCCACAAACGGCTCATCAGTTAAGGCAACGATGTTTGGGCGAAACCTTCGCACATCTCCCGAACCTTTACCTACTCGTTTTTCCAGCAAATCCAAAGTGGCTGTGCCGATAAGGTGCAGGCTTGAACTGGAATCGAAGAACCAACCCGGTGAAGTTGAGAATTCAAAAATATTAGGATCTTCCGGAGTTTCATCAGTTCCATCATCCCATTCAATCTCAATGCTTTTCGTTTCTCCACTAGTTGGCTTCATAAGGGTCACACTTCGTCCTAACCAGTTGGATAGCTTCTCGTCAATGTCAGGCTCTTGGCTACTGAGTTCATTACGGTCAATAGAGATTATGCAATGATCCCCGATGATTCGAGCATGCCCTTCCAAGAGTTTCGGCACTCGTTTAGCTGATAGAAGTATGTTTGTTTCAAGATCAACGATTCCCCACCTTCGATCTCCAGGGATCATGTCGGTAATATCTGTTGATTCTAATTGTTCCCCTTGAAGAGACTTAACCGGATATCTCCAGATTTGTTCAATAGCCATTTTTACCAAGGGTGGTCAGTGCCATCCCAGCGGATGAAACGGCCTGAATCTTCAATAGTTAGCGACATCAACGAATCGATGATAGCTCCAGCAGCTTCTGGTACTTCTAACTCGGCGGCTTCGGTACCCATATCGGTTTTAACCCAGCCAGGATGTAAAGCAACAAAAGCAATGTTTTTATTCGTTGAAGCTGACATTACAGTGATCATGTTTACAGCTGCTTTTGAGACATTGTAAGCCACATCAAAAGGCATCAAGGCTCCAACTACCATTGAACCAAGTTGCGACGACGTGTTGAGCACAACTGGATTTTCCCCCGCTTCAAGAAGTTCTATTAATCCTCTAGTGATCATCATTGGACCTAAAGCATTGATTCTTGTTTCTTCTAATACGGTTCCAGGATCAATCTGCCAAGGGTTGCACTGTCTCCTGTCAGCACCAAGGTCATTACTAGTTATTCCAGCGTTGTTTACAAGGATGTCTAAAGAGTCCGTGGTGCCCGCTAGTTCTTCACAGAAGTTGTTTATTGATTCTTCATCCCCGATATCTAGTTTCAGAATCCCTGCGGGACCTGCTGCTTGAAGATCTGAGGCTCCTTCTGGATTTCTTACGGCTCCGTAGACAATGTGTCCTTGACCAATGAGTATTTTGGCCATCTCAAGTCCGATACCGCGGCTAGATCCAGTTATTACAATTCGTTTTTTTGTCATACGTAACCGTACCCTAAATTTTGGAATGGGAAGAACCGCAACTTTAAATCAGGTTGATGAAACTTCTAGATCGCGCTTGGGGTAGAAAAGGTAGGTGATGAGCGATCCGATCAGATAAGCCGCTGCCCCTAAGATCCATACCCAAAGATAAGCATCTTTAAATTCGCTTCCGACACGGTTGCCGACAATAGAAGCGGTTAACACTGCGCCTAATGCTGAACCCAGTCGCCGCGCCGTATACGAAGCTGAACTAGCGCTCGCTAAAAGCTCATCGCTAATATCTATCAGCGTTGCGATGGTTGTGTTGTTTCCTATAGCCATTGCTCCTAAACCTGAAGCGAGTAGTCCAAACGCCAGGTAGGTGTATCCAGGTTCCATTAGGAAGAAACCGATAATAAGAAAACAAGTACCGCTCCAAATCCCGCCGAATATAACCATTGATCGGGGTCCTCGCTGATCAACGATCTTCCCAGCAATCGCAGCGGTGAAGAAAGGGACGATATTTAATGGGATAAGAGCGAAACCTATTCGTAACGGCGACCACTCCCAAATTTCCCTCATGTACAGAGGAAGACCGAAGAAAATAGAGAAGAAGCCTATTTGACAGAGAGCAGAACCAGCACACCCTATGGTAAATGACCGTTGGGAAAAGATCTCTGGAGGAAACAATGGATGGCTCTGATTGTTGTTGCGATGAATTAAGAGTGGCGATGAGATGATAAAGCCAATTAGGCATACCATTGTTTTGGTAGACGAGAACCCCCATTCTTGACCCTGAACTAGAAATAAAGTTAAACCAGCAACCGAAACCGTCGCCAATAAAGCCGACATGAGATCAATCGGGGTTTGATCTCCAATTTCTTGTTCCTCATTCAAGATAATCAAACCTGCTACGAGTATCGCTAATGAAAAAACACCGGTAAATATGAAGATGGCCTGCCAATTGAAAAATTCAACCATGCCTGCGGCTAGAGGACTACCGCATAGCCCTGTCACAGCTCCTATAGTCCCCCAAACACCTAGAGCATAAGCTCTTCGACTAGGTGGAAATTCTTTGAGGCTCATGGCTAAACCACTTGGTGAAAGCATTGCAATCGCAACCCCTTGCAAGGATCTAGTAGTTATCAAAACCCAGACCACTGGAACGCAACCACCAATAATTCCAGCTACGCCATACAAGGTAAGACCCAACAAAAACACTCTTCTGCGCCCAAACCGATCTGCCGCTCTACCAGCAATAAGCAGGGCAGAAACCATGAAGATGAAGAGCGCTGTCACGATCCAGGAAAGAGTCGTTCTTGATGTTGTAGCACTAAATCTTTCTTCAATAAATGGGAAACCGACGAACATTGCGGAACTGTCCATCAATAGAAGAAACATTGAGGAAGAGCAGACAAACAAAACTACCCATGCTCGCGCAGGGATATCTTCTAATGACTCAGCACCCGCCTTAGAACTATTCTGTTCGTCGTTCACTCCTCGGGGAGTGGGTAATGCACTCCAGGAACTCCACCATCCAGCGCTTGATACCAGTCAGGGCGAGGTTGAACGGGTTCGTATGTTGATGGAATCATTAGTGATTCTTTATTCCACTCATGATGTATAGGCGGAATTTGGAAAGTCCCATTACTGGCATTTGTTCCCCCATCAACCAGTAGGTCTACACCTGTGATGTAACTTGCGAGATCAGATGCAAGGAACATTACGGCGTTCGTTACCTCAGCAGTTTCACCTACCCGCCTCATTGGTGTCCTGCTAGCAATCCATTTATCCATTCCTAAAGCTTCAAGTGCGGGTCTTGTCATTTCAGTGACTATGAATCCAGGGGATACCGAATTCACGCGGACACCTCTATCAGCCCATTCTGTCCCAAGCTGGAGTGTCATATTCCTGAGCCCGCCCTTTGCCGCACTATAGGCAATAACCCCGTTTTCGCTTCCGCCACTTCCAAGTATGGAACCGATATTTACAATTGCACCTGAACCGTTTTCAAGCATATTGCGGCCACATTCACGTGCATAGTAAAAAGCTCCGACAAGATCCACTGACACAATGCGGTTAAATGTTTCGCTATCAAAGTGTTCTGGAGCTAAACCCCGCATGTCAGCAATACCGGCATTGTTGACGAGAACATCAATGCTTCCATGATTGGCTATGCCTTGATTCACAACATTCACGACATCATCCTCAACAGAGACATCCCCACAGATGACTGTTACGCTGCTTCCTTTCTCTCTGCACTTCGTGCCAACGGTTTCAAGCAATTCTTCAGATCGGGCCGTGAGGACCAAATCAGCTCCCGCTTCAGCAAACGCATAGGCAAATTGCTCACCGAGCCCATAACTTGCCCCAGTGATTAATACCGTTTTCCCTTTGAAATCAAACATTCAAACTCCTATTTTCTGTTCTCATAACGAATTTACCCTCTTCCAACCAAATCTAGCTGTCCAAGAATCTCCTGTTCCTTCTCTATGCGTGAAGAAAGCAGATTTTTCAACTTAGCTATCATAGCGGCATCATCATTAGCGAAAGCCTCATCGATGGCATTACCCAATGCTCCGGAAGCTTCCGAATATTGTGCTGATACGTCAGCAAGCACAAGGCTTTTAATTTCGGCATGTTCTCTCCCGAGCGCTTCGTTTATAGTTTTAATTTCTTCCACCATCCAAGCTATTTCAGTTGCGCTCCTTCGACTCAATCTACGAAGCAATTGATCAATCTGTCCCAAGAGAACCTTCGCTTGTTCATCGCCTACGGACGGGAGAACAACAGAATTTAAGTCATCCGCAATCGCAAGAAGAATCTTGTCCGTAGTTGGTTGTGTTAACACTATTTTACCTCACCATCTAACGCTGCCTCTAAGGCGTCGGTTGCAGCCATCCAAGCAGCTTGACCAAAAAGTAGATTATCTAAATTAAACGCAATACCTGTTGATGATGTTTCACCTCTAGCCATAGAGGACCCACTATTAGATATTTGACTGACAACCCCGATAACTCCAAGGACAAGGAAATAAGTCATAACAACCGGATTAATTTGCTCTTCAGTGAATCCCGTGACTTCCCTATAACGGTCTAGGAAAACTTCAGGGTTTTCATCAATTAAATCTGGTGGCGCTGCTTGGGCATAAGCTTTGAAATACCCGAGGTCTTCTCTCGGGTCACCGATAGTTGCAAGTTCAAAATCAATTACTACAAGATCGCCATTACTATCAACAAGCATATTCGCAGTGGAGAAATCATGATGAACAAGCGAAATAGGAACAGGTGGAGGCCTATTAGCATCCAACCAAGCTGCGACGTAGCGAAAGATAGGCAAGTGCTCCACATGGTTCGCTGCTGTCTGTTTCCACATCATAATCTGATCAGTTAACGGGTCACCGGAAATAGGTCTTGCAAGAATTTCGGGTAATTTATTAACAGGGATGGTGTGCATTGCCCCAGCCAATTCTGCAAGCTTTGCTGGGAGCGCATCCGAACCATTTTTTTCAATCCATGGCAAAGTAGATTCGGCTTCAGTGAAATCAATTACTAACGCTGGCGTCCCGATTATGGAACCCGCAGCATCCAGAAACCGAGCAGCTGGAGTATTTAAGTACGGTGTAACAGTTTGGATTACGGCAAACTCTTGAGAACGATCAGTTTCAATAATTGCTTGCCCTTCCGGAGGATCTCCGCGAAGCACGTACGAACCGCTTTCCGTAATTCCATCTACGGTGAATGATGCATCAAATCGTGCCATGAGTCTCGAATAGCCGCCTGTCATTGGCTCATATCCTGAAACTGTTATGTCAGAAGCCCCATTAGCTTCAAGCA
The DNA here is from genome assembly GCA_030740795.1 of Acidimicrobiales bacterium. Classification (GTDB taxonomy): domain Bacteria; phylum Actinomycetota; class Acidimicrobiia; order Acidimicrobiales; family UBA8592; genus UBA8592. The sequence goes on from JASLWO010000071.1 coordinate 11,388, forward strand.
AGGCGACTATCTTCTCAGGCATCACGGCGGGATCTTGCATACTCAGGACGCTAGTTGAATCTTGCCCATGACGCCCATTGAGAGCTATGTTTCTCTCATGACAAGAGTGCTTTTAGTAACAAAAGGTCACCCATTTAAAAAAAACGAATTCTTTACAATATTTGATGACCTAGTTGCTGATAAAGAAAGTTGCGTCACCGAATACACTCATGTCGAGCAACCAGCCGCACAACATCTTTTCCATCCTGACACGGCAAAAAATTGGGATGTTTTCGTCATGTACGACATGCCCGGAATTGAATTCAACCGTCCCTCCACTGAACCTTCGACTAGTGACCCTGTCAAATTCCATGACCCGCCAGAATGGTACAAAAACGGAAGCCGCTCTCTTCTAGAGGAAGGGAAAGGAATGATTTTTCTCCATCATGCCATCGCTGGCTGGCCGACATGGGAGGATTGGGCGCACGTTATAGGGGGACGGTTCCATTATCAACCCGGTACTCTCGCCGGAGTGGAATACCCAGACTCTGGCTACCGCCATAATGTCACTCACTCCATAGAGGTAGTTGAAAACGGCCACCCGATCGTAGAAGGACTTCCTGAAACCTTTGAATTTACAGATGAAGTGTATTTAGCCCCTGTTCTTGAAGGAAATGTGGACCCGATCCTACGGTCAAATTTTTCATATGAATCTAAGAACTTTTATTCAGCGGATTTAGCAATACGGGGAAAGGGAGACAGCAACGAGGGATGGGAACATCCCCGAACTAGCAATCTTGTCGGTTGGGTAAAGCACGCAGGGAACTCCCCGGTAGCTTACTTACAATTCGGAGATGGTCCAGGCCAATACGCTGAACCTTTGTTCCAAAAGATGATCTCAAATGCGATCTTGTGGGCTTCCGCCGAAAAATCACATGAGTGGGCTCGACAACGCAGAGAAGCCACGGGAAGATTTGCCTAGCGAACGGGCAGGCGCAATTTAGACAAATCAACTACGGTTAATTGTTAACTACCGGAGAGGATCCATGAAGAAACTAAAAGTAATTCAATGGTTCACAGGCGATATCGCTCAACATCAAATTCGGTTAGTCGCAGCAAATCCAGCAATGGAACTTGTAGGAGCTTTCGTGTACCACGATGAGAAAGTGGGGCGCGATGCAGGTGAAATCGCTGGGATAGGAAACCTTGGCGTTTCAGCAACTAATGATTTGAATGAAATATTATCCATTGACGCTGATTGTGTTTTATACAATCCTCCAACTGAACGTTATGACCAGATTATTCAGATACTTGAAAGCGGAAAAAATGTTATCAGTATCATGGCTGGGTGGAATCCTAAACGGTACGAGGCTTTCCCAGACATAGAGGAGGCTTGCAGCAAAGGCAGCGCTTCGCTATTCGGTACAGGACTCAACCCTGGCCTGAGCTACGAATTGGCAATTATTGGGTCGTCTATCTGTCACGAAGTTTCATCTGTTTACATCAAAACATGCGAACGCCAATCTACATTAAGTCCTGTCTTCTTAGAAAAATTCGGATTTGGACGCACAGAAGAACAGTTGCGACAACAAGAGACCGGCGCTGCAGCTATTTTTGACAACTTGCTGCAAATAACAGACCTGATTTGTGAAGAATTGAGCCTTCCACATGATGGCAATAGTCTCACCCACGAATATGAACCAGCGGTCAAGGATTATAACGAAAAGATAGAAATCAAAAAGGGAACAATGGCCGGATTAATTGTCAAAGCTTCATCAACATTTGAAGGAGTCCCAAAAGCAACAATTGAGCTTCGTTTCTTGTTAGGAACAGATTACGTAAGTGAAGAATTCTTATTAGGAGCTCCAGAACATGGGTGGATTGAAGTGGATGTTCGTGGAACCCCGGGCAGTAAACTCACCCATGAGATATACGCTGAAGAAAAAATAGTTAAGACTCGGTCAACAGGAACCAAAGCGGTCAATGCAATCCCACATGTAGTAGCTGCCAAACCCGGGTTAGTCTCGCCAACGCAAATACCGCTTAGCCGAATCCTCCCATCCATGACGGGCAACTAATATCTTTATTACCAGTGGTCCCAGTGTGAAAGAGAACTCCCCGGTAACCGTTTAGCAAGTTTGAATTCCGTGCCGATGGTGTAAGCGATGGGGAAAAGCCCTCCTTGTGTCACCGTGTCAAATGGAATACCGAGAAGGTCAGCTACTTCACGTTCATTTGGTAAATGCAGTGTCGTCCACGCTGAACCAAGCCCTCGTTCGCGAAGAGCCAACATGAAGCTCCACACAGCAGGAAGTAAAGAACCCCATGCGCTTGCCTGCACAAATGTTGGGGTACCAGTATCGAGCCTTCCTTCTCCTTGAAGGCAGGGGATCATCATCACTGGGACACGGTGAAAAATTTCGCGCAAGTACTTTGAAGAATCCATAATCTTAGGACGCTGGCTTGTCCTAGGGTCATCATCTCCGTAGTTAGGTTGGTTAGGCTGGTTCGTGTACGCGTCATAATTCGTACCATAGAAATCAGCAATAGCTTTTTTCTTATCTGGATCTGTTATGAAAACCCATTGCCAGCCTTGTGTATTGGACCCAGTTGGTGCTTGAAGCGCGATGTCAAGACATTCTTCTATAACCTCCTTCTCAACGGGGCGGTCTAGATCCAATCGTTTACGAACAGACCTCGTTGTTGTCAAAACACCATCTGCGTCAAGACCCAGTTTCATAGCATCTCCTAATTGTTAGATTTTTTTAATTCATGTATCAAAGCAAACATAGCTTCTGAAAGTCTTTCACTAGCGTATTGGAGATTCTCTTCGAATTCTGTTTCGGTAGGTTTATCACCGTCAACAAGGTCTGTCGTGACTTTCAGGGCCGTGAAAGGAGTATCAAGCTTTTCGCAAACCCAGCCAACCGCCGCCGCTTCCATATCCTTAGCTAACGCTTCAACACTATCCATGCGTTCCAAATCACAAGATTGCGCATCTAAAGCATCTCCGGTGCTAACCGTACCGAGCCGGAAACCTAAATTTTGAGCAATTAAATCCATTTTCGCTACAGGGAAATCCCCAAAACTGTATGCATCGAAACCCGCTAATGGAATCCGACGATCATGAAAAACGCATCTATTAGCAAGAATAGGTTCCCCGATAAATCCACCTCTTTGGATAAACCCACCACATGTGCCAGCAGAAATAACAATTCCAGGTTGAACAGCTTTAATTGCAGAAAATGTTGTAAACGCAGCCGGCAAGGTCCCTATAGAATCAACTTCAAAACGCTGATTATTGCCATTAGTCACCAAGTAGATATTGTCATTGGTCCAAATACGCGAACTTAAACCATTTACGATTTCGGAACCAGGGCCTTCCATACCTAAACGGCTTCGGACAGGTGCTGCTTCGGCCTCCATGGCCATCACAATCAATGGCGGACCGTTGAGATGCATTTACTGGTCTCCGTGATCAGTTACCCACTTAGCGGTTGCTTCTCCCATCTTTCGACCGTCGTATCCAATGCGTTGAGTAGGTGTGATTTTAAAGATCACACGACGAGGAGAATCCAAAAACCCAGCAAAGTTTTTCTGCCATTGCTCATCTACAGGGTTTAAAGTCTCGGCAAGCGCCGGATAAAACCAAGCTTTCGTTTCATCATCATCAAGAATTTCACATGTCCCTTTGTACGTCACGGTTAGATTCGCCCCTGCTTTTGTTCCCTTGCTGGTAATGCAAACCGCACAACGATTATCTCTGCGCATAGCGGGGACGCGAGCTCTTTGACTTGAGAGCGTGACCCAGAAACAACCCTTTGCCCATACGTAAGACATGATTACCCCAACAGGCCACCCCTCTTTGTTGGCCCAGATAAAGGTGCACTCATTCTGTAGTTGCAGCATCTTCTCTTCAGCTTCGTCCCCAAGCGTGTAAATAGTTACATCCTCGTAATCAAATGCTTCGTCTCCCATGACAATCTCCTTCTCTCGTTAGCACAAACACTATCTTTCCATTACTTTAAAAAAACTACCAATAAAGAAAAGGTTGCCATGGATTTATACGAAACAATGTACACAACCCGGTCAATGCGGCGCGTTAAGCCCGACCCAATCCCTGAAGATGTGCTCTCCCGACTATTTGATGCAGCTGTCAGGGGACCTTCAGGAGGGAATCGGCACACCTTCCGGTTTCTAACCGTTACCGATAAAACCACTATGGAGAAACTAAAGGAAATTTATCACGATGCGTATTGGGAACTACAAGAAACAAGTTACGCCGGCGTGCAAGAAAAACTCAAAGATGGCGACCCTGATGATCCCAGCATCAAACAAACCCGAAGAATCTCAAACAGCGCGGAACATTTCGTTGAATACCTGGATCAGCACCCAATGCTTATATTCGTCTTTGGGAAACAAGGAGGAGAATCAACGACTTTCCCTGTCTTGTGGAATCTCTGCTTAGCGGCAAGAGCAGAAGGATTAGGAACATTCATTACGACACTTCTTAAATTGCGGAAACAAGAAGTAGAACAACTTCTCGGAATGCCAGAAGGATTTTGGCACATGCACGCCATGATACCGATCGGGTACCCAACGGGTCGATGGGGAATGGCTAACCGTCACCCCGCCAATGAGTATGTTTATTCAGAACAATGGGATCAACCCGTTACATGGGAAGCTCAACCCAACTGGGAAGAACCCGAAGGATACGGAAGAGACCACCAGTAAGGAAACAATTATGGACTTCACAATCCCAGAAAAAACCCAAAAACTCCTCAAGGACCTAGATTCGTTCATTGAAGACGTAATTAAACCAATCGAAGAAGAAGATGACAACATCCGCTTCTTTGATCACCGGCGAGAAGATAGCCGCACCGACTGGGACAGGGAAGGACTCCCGAATGCGGAGTGGGAGAACCTCCTCAAACGGATGCGCGTAGAAGCAGATAAAGCAGGCTTCTGGCGGTACCAATTACCTACCAGATTCGGAGGTCAAAATGGAAATAATCTAGACATGGCCGTAGTCCGTGAACACTTGGCAAGAAAAGGTCTGGGATTGCATAATGACCTTCAAAATGAAAGCTCAATCGTAGGAAACCTTGTCACTGTTCTCATGATGGAACGATTCGGTAGCGAAGCGCAACAAGAATACTGGATTCCCAAGATGCTCAATGGTGAAGCAAGAATCGGGTTCGGGTTAACTGAACCTCTTCATGGCTCTGACGCTACTTGGATGGAAACCACAGCCGTGCGCGATGGTGATGAGTGGATCATCACTGGTGAGAAATACTGGAACACAGGACTGCATCACGCTACGCATGACTACATTTTCGCAAGGACATCAGGCGAACCAGGAGAAGGGAACGGAATTACCTGCTTCATCGTGCCGACAGATTCTCAGGGATTCAAAGTTGAAGAATTTATGTGGACATTTAACATGCCCACAGACCACGCCCACGTCACTCTTAATCAGGTGCGAGTCAATCATGCCGATATTCTTGGCGAAGAAGGGAAAGGATTACAAACAGCCCAACTCTTTGTTCATGAAAATCGTATACGGCAAGCCGCATCTTCGCTAGGAGCGGGACTGCACTGCATAGACACTGCTGTTGAATGGGCATCAAACCGGGTGGTGTTTGGAAAACCCTTGGCCCAGAATCAAGCTATCCAGTTTCCGCTAGCGGAACTTTACACGGAAGCAGAAATGATCCGTGCCTTGATATGGAAAACAGCGTGGCAACTAGACGAAGGCATCGACCACATGGAAATCACCGACAAGGTCGCTATGTGCAACTACAGAGGTAACCGGTTCTGCTGTGATGCAGCCGATCGAGCGATGCAAACCTGCGGAGGTCAAGGCTACGGAAGAAAAATGCCGTTCGAACACATCTACCGGCATCACCGCCGGTACCGGATCACTGAAGGATCTGAAGAGATACAAATTAGGAAAGTCGCTGGCAAACTATTTGGTTACGCTTCAAGAGCCAAAGGTTAATTCTGCCATTAGGATACCCACGTCCCTGAGAATGAATCCTCCCAGTGACCTTGAAAGGAACAATGCTCTACTTACTCAAAAGAATCAGTATCTTGTCGGTGATTTTATTAATTTTAGCAAGTTGTGGAGGGTCAACGAGTTCTAGCGAAACCCCTGCAGAAACATCAGAGGAAACAACTGAGGAAGCCCCCGTAGAAGCCCCCGAAGACACACCTGAGGAAACAACGGCGTCAACTGCAGTTGAATCACAAGTTGATGAAGGCGAGTGGAGAGATAATCTGATTCAAGTTCTTGCGTCCTCAATGCCCTTTGAGAAACCTGATTTTGTAGCGTGTGTGATAGATAATGTGCATGGTGACATTGGTGTCGGTTTCGATGAAATGTATGAAAAGATCATCTCCGATGACCCTACAACTGAAGAATGGAAAGAATCATTCTTCGCCTCTTATTATGATTGCTCATCATTACTAACCCAAGAAGAAATTGCTCAACTCTTTCCAGAAGACGAGGAACCGCCAACGCTTGCCACTGATGAGTTGGCCAATGAAATTTCGGAAAGACTTCAAGTGTGGCTACTTGCTAATGGAGCTCCTGGGTCATCCGTTTCAGTCCTTCTTCCTGATGGATCGCAAGTCAACGTGGCGGAAGGAGCTAGAGATAGAATCGGAACACCGGCATCGGTAGATGACTACTGGCGCATAGCAAGCATTTCGAAGCCCATAACATCAGCTGTCGTTCTCAAACTGGTTGAACAAGGTGCAATAGGAATAGATGAGCCAGTCATGACTTATCTTGGAAGCGACTGGGCTACTGGATACGTACTTGATGGAATCGATTATGCCCCATTAATCACCATCCGCCAGATCTTAAACCACACCGACGGGTTCCCAGAGTACGCATTTGATCCCGGGTTTTATTTGCTAGCAAGCTCCAGACTTGATGTTGTTTTCGAACCTCAAGAAATCGTGGATTGGGCATTTGGAAGAGGACCTCAATACGTTCCCGGAACTGAATACGCCTACAACACCGTCGGCCACGTCGTAGCAGGTTTAGTTATTGAGGCAGTGACGGGAAGTCAAGCACACGAATTGATCAGGGAGTACATAACTATTCCGGCCAATGCCCCAGACATGTATCTCCCTCCAAAAGAATTCCCGCCAAGCATGGTTCCTTCAATGTTTGTTCAGGGAGAACTCGCCACTCTCATATCATTCCTTCCCGGACTCGCTCCCTACTTAGAAGAAGCGAGAATCAGTGAAGAAGTAATTGATTTGAGCGTCGGGCCGCAAGAAGTTCTTTCGTCAGTGGGGTGGACTGGCGGAGGCGTTGAAGCCCAGATGGATGACCTCGCCAGAGTATTTAAAGCTATGTTTGATGGGACTATCCTCAAACCAGAAACCATTGAACTTTTCTCTGAAAAGGCCATCGGCACCTCATACGCGTTAGGGATCCAATTAAGCGAAAGAGTCGGCTACGCGACATATGAACACGGGGGAGGAGTCCCAGGTTTCCGATCCCATGCCCGTTATTTCCCTGATCTAGATATATCAATCGCTCTTTCAACGAACATGATCCCCGTTGACCCAGATGTTGGAAGTATCGCTGATGAAATCACAGAAATTGTTATCAGGCATTTGCAAGAAAATGGTTGGGAATTACCCGAACCGAACACATCAGACGCGGAGCCCTTACCTGCGGAATCAACTAATACAGGTGAAGTAGGATAAGAAAATCGGGGTTGTAATGAATCTAAGAGTAGAAACCCAATTAGGCCCAGTTAAAGGCAGAGAACGAAACGGGATCTTCCTTTTTGCTGGGATACCTTATGCTTCAGCTCCAACCGGTAACTACAGATTCGCCCCGCCACAACCCGTCCCATCATGGGCAGAAACTCTTGACGCAACACAATTTGGCCCTGTAGCTCCGCAATTGCCTGGAGAAGGCTTAACCGACTCCCATGAAGTTTCTTGGGATGAGGATTGCCTAACTCTTAATATCTGCACTCCTTCCACCGATGAAAATAAACGCCCAGTGATGGTATGGATTCACGGAGGAGCGTACCGGAATGGGACAGGTTCCATTCCATGGTATGACGGAACAAAATTCGCCAAGGAAAGCGACGTAGTCATTGTCACAATCAACTACCGCCTCGGAGCTCTAGGATTCGCGAGAATTCCCGAAGCTCCAACATCGGGAATAAACGGGATATTGGACCAAATCGCCGCGCTTACTTGGGTGAAAAACAATATTGCAAACTTTGGCGGAGATCCAGATCAAGTGACGATCGCTGGAGAATCTGCTGGCGCTTTCAGCGTCTCAACGATTATGGCAATGCCAATGAGCCGAGGACTCTTTTGCAAAGCAATAACGCAAAGCGGAGCAGGGCATCATGTGATCACCCAAGAAGAAGCGGGAACAGCAGGGCAACTCTTTATGGAACGTTTAGGAGCCAGTTCTCTTGATGATCTTCAAACACGGACGGTTGATGAAATCCTAGAAGCGCAACAATATGTTGAAGAGCGTTCCAATAAATTTATGACTGCTGGGCAACTACCGTTCTACCCATCAATCACGCCTGGATTATTGACCGATCACCCTATAGCCCTATTTCAAAAAGGAGCTTCTGCAGATATTCCTCTTCTCACTGGGACTAATACGGACGAGACTTCCTTATGGGGCACCAACCAAATCCCTGAAGAGAAACTTCAGAAATGGTTAAGTAACTATGTGAGTGAACCTGTCCCGTTCATAGAAGCGATACGCCAAGATAGAGGAGATGTCTCAGCAGGTGAGATAGCTCTCGCCATTTCAACTGATCACACGTTCCGAATTCCAGCCATACGCATGGCAGAAGCTAGGCAAAAGCACGGTGGTGAGTCTTGGATGTATGAATTCGATTGGAAAAGTAAAGCTTTTAATGGTGCGCTTGGATCCTGTCATGCCTTGGAGATCCCGTTCGCTTTTGGAACGTTGAATGCTAAGGGAACGGATCTGTTTCTTGGAACTTCTGAACTTCCAACTCATGTTGGTGACGTGATGCACGCGGCATGGGCAACCTTTGTTCGAGAAGGTAAGCCAGGTACGGATTCACTCGGTGAATGGCCAATATATGAAATGCCAGAAAGAAAAGTTATGCGGTTCGCTGATGAGACAGCTCTTGTCAGTAACCCATGGCCGGCAGCGCGTGAATCTTGGGAGTGGCAACGCTAGATCAAGACCTAAGAATCGGTCGTGTCAAGCAAGTGGGACCACCTTCGCATGGGATGCAAAGTTCATCTCCATCAAATAAAGAAACGGAACACCCCGCTTCAATCATTAACCGGTGAGTTTCTGGAAATCCGTTAATTGCTATGACTTCGCGTGAAGCAGTAGCCAAAACATTCAACGACAATCCGTGACTCTCTTCAAATTCCTTTTCTGATGCTGTCAATAACTCAAAACCAAAATCGATCAGGGCTGCGGCAAGCCCTTCAGGGAGCAAAGGTTCAAAGACAATAGCTAAATCGTTGTCAAGAGGGCTGACTAATGACATTAAATGCAAACAGGCATCAGGCCCTTTGTAAAAAGGTAGGTCAAATTGCATCACCTCTATGCCATCAACGGAAACAAGGTCACGAAATTGCGAAATTCCAGCATCGTTGCTTCTGAATCCTTTGCCGACAGCCAAAGTGCCTTCATTAAGCCAAAAACAATCGCCGCCTTCAATAGTTCCTGGAGGTTCTATCGAACCAATGATAGGTATTTCAGAAGACTCATAGAATGTTCGGTGCACATCTATTTCCCCTAATCGTTTTTCTTTTCCGGGGCGTAAGAGGACTGCTCCGGAAGGAAGCATGAAAGAAGGGTCGTATGTGAAAATAGAATCAGCTAAATCATCTTTTTCGCTGCCAAGCCATAGAATTTCTGCCCCCGAAGTTTCCAATAATGAAACGAAATTAGAGAATTGCTGCAAAAGAACTTGTTGATTCAAAGGCTTCGCATAATGCCATTCATCTATGTCAGCAGACAGAATCGCGGACGGTTGGCGAACAGCGACCCTTTCCAAGGTCCCCGACATTGAATTCACTCCAAATTTAGAATCCATGTAACCTCTATTCGTTTCCTTGGACCCGTGATAGCAGAGGCGCATCAGAAACCAGTAAGTCTCGAACGTCATCGAGGCGCAAACTAGTGCAAAACTCTCCATGAAGATTCGCAACCGTCATCTCATGAACAACTTGAGGGTCATAATCAACCCCATCAGGGCCGATACGGTTTGTAGTTGCGCATCCTTCAGGGATCAGATACGTGTCATAGCCCATATTCCCAGCCATTCTCACCGTCGTTTCAACACACATATTTGTGAAGAAACCCATTACAACAAGACGTGTAATTCCGCGACTAGTGAATTCCTCATGAAGTGAAGTCCCGACAAATCCGCTGTTAACACTTTTCACGACAGAAATGTCCTCATTGGAAACAACAAACCCGGCTTTTAACTTTCCTGATGCCAGATCTAATTTGAGAGGAGAATTTTCCTCAACGGAATCGTGAAGAGTGAAAGCCACGGGGAGCCCCTGAGATCGCCATGTGGAAAGAAGGTCAAGCATTTTACTTTCGGCATCAGGGTTATTCCTACGCCCGGTCACGCCACCCCAATGAGTGAGATCATCAACTCCCACCTGAACGTCTATAAGCAATAAAGCTGTGTCGGTAGCGAAACGGTTGATCATCTTCGGAGGATAACAGTCAGATAAAAGCCTTCCAAACAAAGCTCCCTATTCAGATTAAACAATTACGAAAACATCATCTACAGTTCATTGATAAGAGAGAGGAAACGACATGGAAGACGCCTTGCAAGAGATATTGGACCGTCAAGAAATCATTGACCTTACAATCGCTTACGGCTGGTTACTAGATCATGGCCCAAGAGAACGATTGGATACCGTGTTCACCGAAGACGCTGTATGCGACTACATGAGTGTTGTTGTTGAAGGGTTGCCAGCGATCATCGAAAAGGTGACTAATGCGCTTGGACCGTTAGACGCATCGCAACACATCGTAAGCAACCAACAAGTCACAATTAACGGAGATACAGCGACATGTCGATGCTATTTGCACGCGCAACATACTCTACGGGGAACAGAAGGGGGAGATAATTTCGTTATCGCCGGAAGATACGAAGATGAATTAATCCGAACTCCCGACGGTTGGCGCATAACATTCCGGAAACTCTCTAGAGATTGGACAGAAGGCAACCCCGGCATCCGCCAACGATCATGAGATTCGCGATTAGTACTGCGCCACAGAGATGCTCGTGGGATTGGCTTTTGGAAGTCTGGCAACGCGCCGATGATTTAGAAATATTTGAATCTGGATGGACTTTCGACCACTTCTACCCACTCTTTGGAGACTCCACTGAAGATTGCCTTGAAGGATGGATCACATTGACCGCTTTGTTACAGGAAACGAAAAGAATCCGAGGTGGTGTTCTAGTAACCGGCATGCTTTATCGACATCCAGCGCTGCTAGCCAACATGGCATCAACACTAGATATAACTTCTGGGGGGAGATTAGAACTTGGAATAGGAGCTGGTTGGAATGAAGAGGAATGCGAAGCCTACGGGTTCAACCTAGGGTCAATGGAAGACCGATTTGACCGATTTGAAGAAGGCATGGAAGTCCTAACTAAACTCCTGACCCAAGACCGATCAGATTTTTCAGGGAACTGGTACACCTTGAAGAATGCAATGAATAATCCAAAGGGGCCACAAAACCCTTTGCCTATCTGCATCGGTGGAGGAGGATTAAGAAGAACCATCCCTGCGGTGGTCCGACATGCCCACCATTGGAACTATGGTACTCAGACCATGTCGCTTGACGATTTCAAAATGAGGCACACAGTTTTTCTTCAAGCTTGTGCAGAAGCAGAACGCGACCCTAAAGAGATTCTCATTTCTACAATGCTGCGATTCGATGGCGACATTGATGCGACCATTCAACAAGCCCGAGAATATGAAGAAGCTGGAGTCTCTCTCGGAATCGTCTCGATTCCCAAGGATAAACCTCCTGAAATCGTTGAACAGATCGCTGATGGGTTCGCAAAAATCTAAAAAGAAGATAATAAATCCCGCTCTCTGATGGAGCAAAAACAGATTTTCTGGTCAATAATTGAAACATGACTGATATTGAAACGTTCACAGCGGAAGCACGTGTATGGCTAGACGCTAACGCGGACCTCCGGAACATGAATGATAGCGGGCGCCGAGAACTTGTCTGGGGCGAAGGCGAGTTCAGCGTTTCCGTATTCCATAACCTTTCTTTTGAAGAAGAAAAAGCCATTATCGACAATGCGATGGGATGGACCCAGAAAAAAGCTGAAGTCGGCTACCACAAAATTACGTGGGAACCAGAATATGGGGGGATGGGATTAACTAAAGAACACGAAAAAGCTTTTTTCAAACTCGAAAGTGAATACGAAACCCCAGGCGGCCATGAAACACACAGCGTGACCACTCACTTAATGGCACCTTCAATCCGACTTCTCGGAACAGAACAGCAAAAAAATGATTGGGTCGCAAAATGGGCAAGTGCGCAGGAAATGTGCTGCCAACTCTTCTCAGAACCATCAGCTGGATCAGATCTTGCAAGTGTCGCTACCAAAGCAGACAAAGACGGAGAAGAATGGATTCTTAACGGACAAAAAGTCTGGAGTTCAGGGGCCCAGTTCTCCGAATGGGGTATGGCAGTCTGCAGAACAGACAGTGACCTCCCTAAACATAAAGGAATCACCGTTTTTGTTGTTCCTATGGACGCGCCTGGCGTTGAAATTCGGCAAATTCGGCAAATGAGCGGGGGAACTTCATTCAATGAAGTCTTCCTAACCGATGTGCGGGTTCCCGACGCATACCGAGTGGGAGATATCGGAGAAGGGTGGAAAGTAGCCCTTACCGTACTCGGATTTGAACGAGGTAGTAGTAACGGAAGTTCACGAGTCGGAGGTAACTGGACCCAGGCCAAAGCATTAGCTGAACACCTGGAACTGACCAAAGACCCTGTCATCAGAAATGAACTCGCACGACTCTATACCCAGTATCGTATTATGGTCCTCAATGGTCAACGAGTAGCGGCCCAAGCCAAAGCCGGTCAGGCACCGGGACCTGAAGGATCCATTTCAAAAATGATCTGGGTCAAGTCAATGAACCTTATGAGCGACGTCATATCAAGACTATTAGGAGCTCGAATGACTGCTGATACCGGCGAATGGGGAACATACGAATGGAATGAACATCTACTCGGGGCGCCCGGATACCGGATCGCGGGAGGGTCAGATGAAATTCAACGAAATATCGTGGGAGAAAGAGTCCTAGGTTTGCCCGGAGAACCTCGTGTAGACAAAAGCATTCCCTACAAAGACGTACTTAAATAACTGTTTTGCCTCAATTCTTAGAAATCTGTAGGCTTCATACATGGAAAAAATAGTTACAGTCGCAAGAGAAATAGCCGCAAGCCCAAACGAAGTTTGGGACTTAATCATCGATCTTCCCAACATGGGACGCTGGTCACCTGAAAATAATGGAGGCAAATGGATCAAAGGATCTACCGGGCCTGAACTCGGAGCAAAATTCAGTGGAGAGAACAGTTGGGAAGGCAAATCATGGAAGGCGCCAGTGACGATAACCGAATTTGATGCACCACGACGGTTCGCATTCGAGATGAGAGTCCGCCCAATCGGTGGAGCTGACTGGAGTTTTGACATAGAACCAACTCCGGAAGGGTGCAAAGTGACACAAACCTGGGTTGATCAACGTACCAAAATCATGAAAGTTGTAGGTGGCAAAATAAGTGGAGTTCCCGACCGTGCCCTCCACACCGGGATGTCAATGGAAACAACGTTAGAGAATCTCGCAAAAGAGATCGAAGGCTGACAACAATCTACACTTGAAGATCAAGTCTTAGGAGATCGTTTATATGGCGGGCCCATTCCCAAGCCATAGGGCGTTTCTTAGAAATTAAACCCGCAAGTAGTTTCGCCTGTGGGTGTCCACCACCCACCACAGCTACCTGAGTTTCACAACGTGGGCTCCCATGAGATCCGTGCAGTCCATCGAGCCAAGGACCGAAAACATGACCAGGTTTACCCCACACAAGATTATGGTGTTCGTCAAGAGAAACCCCCCCCTCTATCTCCGGGATTAAATTCAACTCAGTTAATGCCGGCCCGCCAAAAACAAGTGCAGCTGTCCCTTCATATTCTACAACTCCCGACAAACCCCTCTGGTTCAGTGCATCCGCTAGATCAAAGCCGTATTCAACTACGAATTCTTGATCATGGTCGCTTACAACGATCACAACCGTATCCTCCCATGCCGGCTTTAACCGCTCCAGAAATTTCCCTAAAACCCCATCTGTTTGGCGGATCCGGAATCTAGTTTCTTCAGAGTCAGGTCCATGAAGATGACAAACAGTGTCAGGTTCGTTGAAATGCACAAAACTGAAGTCAGCCGATACGAGGTCAATAGCGTCAATAGCATCAAGAACAGAGGTGTCTGCTGCATACCTGAATTCATCTAAAGCAACATCTGCACGTTTTCCTTCAGGAGGCCAAACCCGTGAGGAATCTCCGGCCCCCATCACGCCGATCAAGTGATGATCTCCGACTACCGTGACGCACTCAAGGTCTTTACGTTTCGCAGATTTAAACAATGTGTCTCCAGCAGGGCCGACATCAGAGGAAATCGTAAACTGGTCCCCATCCCAAACACGATTAGTGAAAATTCCATGAGAGCTCGGAAGGCGACCTGTCGCAAATGTTGCATGGTTCGGGTAAGTCGCTGTTGAAAGGACTGATCTGCCTCCTGAAGAATTCCAATCTCCCTCAGTGATGAGATCCCAAAGGTTAGGCGTCCACTCTTGAGAAACGAGACTATTCGGCAGGGCATCAATAACAACAAAGACTACTTTCATCGAAGTCCCCTTTGGTTATCCACGTTATTCAAAATACTCCTGCAACCTAATTTTCGCATCTTCAACATGGGAGTTAAAAACAGCTTCCAAAGGGCGAGACCAGAATTTCCCAGAATAATAAACCGTGAGCCTCACTTCGGTGGATTGGTCACTTAATGGGTGGCAAGTGACTTCAAGATTCCAAGATGAATGTTCTTTGCCATCAAGTTCTGCTCTTGAGAAACTCACAAAAGTATTAGGAGTCTCAACATCTCGGACTAAGCGCAATTTTTTCATCCTTGAAAAGGGACCTAATTGAGAACGAAGAACCACAATCCAATTCGAACCCCGGTCTGTGGTTTCATCTACGTCAACTGAATCAATGAAACTAAGCCACGTCTTATAAGCCGAAAGGTCACTGAACGCTTTGAAAGCATCTTCAGCGGATGCTTTGATAGTCAGTTCAATAGTTTGTCTCATATGGATAAACCCCTAACAATATCTTCCCACAATGCCTTCAGAATGCGACAATGGACATCAATCCTCTAGCCTAAACAATGTGCAATCAAAAACATTCACCCTAGAAACTGGAAACCACCGGAACTCTTCGGCAAGACAAGAACTTTTTTGGTCATCGAACAAAGTGACGCTTACCGGCGTTGGAACAGCATGCCGGATTCCCTTACAACCGCTAGAAGAGATTAAAACAAAATCAGAGCTGCTAGGAGAAATAAACTTCATTAATCGTGGCAACAGAGATCTTCTACCAGGAGAGGGCCCATGTGCTTTCGTAGCTTTCCCCTTTGACCCGAAACAACAGACAGATCTAATAGTCCCCAAGATACTTCTTGGAGAGCACGCCTCTGGACAACGATGGGTTACTTTTACGAGCGAAACGGACCTGTCTTATAAAGATATTATGGAAGAGATCCGGCAAGAATTTTCAGTGGTGGATTCTGAACCGATCCCAGAAATTTCTATTGACTCACCTATAGAACCTGAAGTTTGGAGAGATGAGAAACTTTCAGCAGTTAAGGACTTGATTGATGCGGGCAAGGTTAAAAAAGTTGTTCTTGCCCGAGAATTAGTCCTAACAGCTAACAAAGAAATACCTGTCAACACTGTCCTTGGGAAACTTCGGGAGAGAAACAAATCATCCATGATCTTTAATGTCGATGGTTTCATAGGAGCATCACCTGAATTGCTAGTCTCACGATTCGGTAATTCAGTGAGAGCTAATCCTTTAGCAGGGACAACGACCCGATACAGCGACGGGAACGCCGATAAAAAATCCAGGCAAGAACTCTTAGATTCAACTAAAGACGCATATGAACATAAAGTGACCATTGAATGGTTACTAAATGAACTCCTTCCGTTCTGTTCATTTGTGGATGCCGACCCTGAACCTAAAATCGTTTCGCTTCCTCACGTTCACCATCTAGGGACTGAAGTCAATGGGCAACTTTCTCAACCCGCCGCTTCTATTCTTGAATTGGTATCAGCCTTGCATCCCACACCGGCAGTTGCTGGTGACCCTCAGAAAGAGGCCATAGAAATCATAAAAAACATTGAAGGCATTGATCGTAAAAGGTACGCCGGACCTGTTGGTTGGGTAGATAGTTCAGGTAATGGAGAATTCGCTGTGGGGATACGCTCAGCAGAAATCAAAGCAAGGCAAGCGCATCTTTATGCGGGGGTGGGGCTTGTCGCTGATAGTAACCCACAATCAGAATTAGACGAGACAACGTCCAAATTTAAAACCATGCTTTCAACCTTTCTTGATTTATGAGTTAAATCTCGGGCATCCGGTTTTTATACGGTGGAATTTTGCTCTAGTTTCTATTGAACACAATACCTTTGCAATCATCTGCAGTAGGAAAGGAAATCATGGATCTTGGATTATCAGGAAAGAAAGTCGTAATCACTGGGGGCTCTCGAGGAATCGGACGGGCAATAGCAACAAAAATGCTTGAAGAAGGAGCATCAGTAGCAATTTGTGCCCGAGGTCAAGAAGGCGTTGACGAAGCTCTTGCTGCACTGGAAGGTAAAGGAACCATAATTGGGTCCGCAGTTGATGTCAGCAACGGCAATGAACTAGAGGCATGGCTCCAAAGCTCAGCTGAAGAACTTGGCGGTCTCGACATTCTCATAAATAATGCATCTGGTGGCGGTGGCGGTCAGACAGACGAAAAATTTGATGCTAACTACAATGTTGATCTCATGGGATTAGTTCGCGGCGTCAGAGCGACAGAGGAACTGCTTGCAGCATCAGGCGAAGGAGCTGTTCTAACGATTAGCTCAACAGCTGCACTTGAACACTTTGGGCCCGGTCCAACAAGCTACAGCGCTTTGAAAGCGGCAGCTACAGTTTACGCCGCGGGTCTTGCTCAAACACTCGCATCTAAAGGCATTCGAGTAAACACGATCGCTCCCGGACCGATTTTCTTTGAAAACGGCCCGTGGGACAAAATAAAACAAGCTATGCCTGAGTTCTACGAAGGAACTGTGAAAGACCAACCTAGTGGAAGGATGGGCAGCGCCGAAGAAGTCGCTAATGTAGCAGCCTTTCTGTGCAGTCCCGCAGCTTCTTGGGTCACTGGTGCAAACATCGTCGTTGACGGCGGGTACACGAAACGCATTGAATTCTAGGAGGAATCCATGTCTGAAGAGAAGCCCGAAAGAATAGATGCCTATCTGGTAGCTGGCGGTCGTTACCATGACATTGACTATGCTCGGCTTGAACTCTTAAAACTCCTTGCCGAACACCCATACATCAAACTCAAAGTCGGATCTGATTATGAGGACGTTGAGGCAATAGCCGCTTCTCAGTTCCTTATTTCCTATACCTGCGATATACGCCCATCAGAAGAAGCCCAAATAGCCATACGAGATTGGGTTAGCGAAGGAGGTCGATGGTTAGCGCTTCATGGGACGAATTCAGCACTTGACTTAGACCCACCAAACCCTGTCTCTTCACCACGGTGTTTCCCAGTTTGGGCTGAACTCCTTGGCACCCAATTTATATCACATCCACCCATACAACCCTTCCCCGTAGAACTCGCCGACCCAGACCACTGGCTAGTGCAGGGAATTGAACCATTTGAAACCGATGATGAACTCTACCTTTGTGAATATCACAACCGAGATTCGCTCCATCCGCTCCTTAAGACAGAATGGCTTGGAGAGACCCCCGGATTTGAAGAATCTGACTGGCAGAATTGTGATCCTGTGCACCTAATCATGTATCTCAAATCTCATGGGGATGGGAAGATTCTCTACAATAACCTCGGGCATTGCAGAGGGCATTGGGATATGACCCCACTTGGAGTGAAGTACTACCCGAATCTTGAACGGTGCTCTTGGGAAATACCCCAATATCACGAATTACTTCGAAGAGGGATCCGGTGGGCAATAGGTGAAGAAGCCTAGGTTCCGATTAGCTAGCGATCAGATTACCGATACAATAAAAATGTCAAGAATTGAATGGAGCTTGAATGCCGCCGACAGAACAGACCAAAATCTCTAAAGAAGTACTTTTTGACCTGCACCGAAGAATGGTCAGAATAAGACTTCTTGAAGAAGCAGCAGGGCAACTCGCTTCCGAAGCTAAAATTCCTGGATTCATACATCTCTACGTCGGCGAAGAAGCAGTAGCTTCAGGTGGTTGCGTGGCGTTAAAAGATGAGGATCAAATAAGTTCCACCCACCGAGGACATGGACACCTTGTTGCTAAGGGCGGCCAATTCAAACCAATGATGGCTGAATTTATGGGAAAGGCAACCGGATACTGTAAAGGCAAAGGCGGATCAATGCATATTTCCGACCTTGACCTTGGAATGCTTGGAGCAAACGGCATCGTTGGGGCAGGAGTCCCAATTGCTGTAGGGGCCGCATTCGCAAATAAATACAAAAACAACGGTCTAGTTACGATGGCTTTCTTCGGGGACGGTTCCACAAATATAGGGGCTTTCCATGAAGGAGCGAACATGGCCTGCGCTTTACATCTCCCGATTGTCTTCATGTGTGAGAATAACGAATACGCTGAATACACGGCTCGCGATCGAGTAATGGCAATAACAGACGTGGCTGATCGCGCCGCAGCGTATGGAATGCCTGGAGTGATTGTTGATGGAATGGACGTCGTTGCCGTTTATGAAGCAGCACGAGTAGCTGTTGAGCGTGCACGAAATGGTGAAGGGCCATCAATGATCGAATGTAAGACCTACCGATTCTACGACCACGCGGGCGTTAGTGGTCTAGGTCGTACTTATCGATCTGATGAAGAAGTTAAAGAATGGATGGAACGAGACCCGATTAAACTCTTTGAAGCACAATTAGCAAAAGCCAAGGTAATGAACGAAGAACAAGCAAAAGAGATACATGCCGAAATTCAAGCTGAGATAGACGAGGCTATTGAATTCGCTGAGAACAGCCCTATGCCTGACCCAGCGGTTGACATGCTAACCGATGTTTACACGGAGGCGTCATAACATGGCTGAAACAGAAGAACGGATCATTAGATATAACGATGCTTTCAAGGAAACCCTTGCAGAGCTTCTAAGAGACGACCCCGATGTGTTCATAGCAGGTGAAGATGTTGGTAGATACGGGGGAGTATTCCAGTCATTTGCTGGGCTCAACGCTGAATTCGGCGATGAACGAGTTGTAGACACCCCTATTGCTGAACAAGCCATCATAGGACTTGGGATTGGAGCCGCAGCAGTTGGACTTCGCCCGATCGTTGATTTGATGTTCATGGATTTCGTGATGGTCGCTATGGATCAAATAGCTAATCAAGCAGCGAAAATGAAATACATGTTTGGTGGGAAAGCCACGCTTCCACTCACGATCACCACAACAGGTGGAGCTGGCCTCGGAGCTGCAGCGCAACACAGTCAAAGCCTTGAAGCATGGCTAGTGCATGTTCCCGGCCTCAAAGTTGTATTCCCATCCAATCCTTATGACCTAAAAGGTTTGCTTGTGTCATGTGTCCGCGATGACAACCCAACGATCTTCACACTCCATAAAGCAATGTTAGGGAGTCAAGGTCACGTCCCCGAAGGCCTTTACGAAATACCACTTGGTGAAGCAAGGGTTGTTCGCGAAGGATCAGATGCAACAGTTGTAGCTATAGGACGCATGGTTTCCGAAGCTGAAAAAGCCGCTGCAGCGTTGGCCGAGGAAGGGATAGAAATAGAAATTATAGATCCTCGGACTCTCATGCCTTTTGACATAGAAACTGTCATAAAATCTGCGAAGAAAACCAACCGCATCGTGATAGTTCATGAGGCTGTCCGCCATGGAGGAATAGGCGCAGAGATCGCCGCACAGATACAAGAAGAAGCATTTGACTACCTTGATGCACCTATAGGGCGAATAGCTGCCCCATTTGCACCGGTTCCTTTCAGCCCATCGCTTGAGAGGGCATATGTGCCCGACGCTGCGAGTATCATCCAGGGCGTAAAAGACGCCCTGCATAGAAACGGTTAACTCACAAAACCCCGTGAAAACTGTTGGGATTATTGCCAGCCCCTCTGCAGGTAAAGATGTACGGCGTCTTGTAGGGCATGCGGGATCAACAGGTGACGTAGATAAAATCGCAGTAATTCGACGGGCGGCTCTAGGAGTGGTCGAATCCGGAATTGACCGGATTATGTTCCTTGATGACACGAAACACCTTATCCAAAGAGCATTGGAAGCAATTCCCCAAGGCGACGTCGTGATGGAACCAATCGAACAAGCGGTTATGGGAAATGGAAGAGATTCAGAAAAGGCCGCAGCGGCTTTAGAAAAAGCTGAAGCTGGCGCAGTCATTGTCTTCGGAGGGGATGGAACCAATAGGGATGTCGCCAAAGGCTGGGCGAATGTTCCACTTGTCCCGCTTTCAGTTGGAACGAACAATGTATTTCCTTTCCACATGGAATCTACGATTGGCGGTATAGCCGCTGGGCTTGTTGCTCGTGGAGAAATACCTCTTCAAGAAGTAGCTGAACGAACCAAAATAATCAAAGTTAACCTAGCGAATGGCGAAACAGATCTTGCCCTCGTTGACCTTGTTCTAGTTGAAGGTGATTTCATCGGGAGTAGAGCAATATGGGATGTAAGCAATTTGAAGGAAGGAGTGTTCGCAATAGCTGAATCATCCACAGTGGGTTTATCTTCAATAGCAGCAACCCTTAAAACGATCAGAAGAGAAGATGACGTCGGAATTCATGTTGAGATGGGGACTGGAACACAAACCGTTCGAGCACCTATTGCGCCTGGAACATATGAAACAGTCCATATTAGAAGCCACAGGGAGTTGGCCCTAGGCGAAACTATTACGATCAACGGACCAGGGGTCTTAGCGTTTGATGGGGAACGCGATTATGTCTTAAGCGAAGATCAAAAGGTGACAGCATTTATCAGCAGAGAAGGACCTTGGGTTATAAATACTCAAAGGGCAATGGATTTGGCTAACATGAATAACTACTTCGTTACTTCAACCTAGGAGACCGATGGCTACAAGAATCCTAATGCCGAAACTTGGGCTAACAATGACCGAGGGAACGATCATCGAGTGGGTAGTTAACGCTGGCGACCAAGTTTCTGAAGGCGCCATCGTCATGCTGATCGAAACCGACAAAGTCGAAGCAGAGGTAGAAGCAGTAACGAATGGAATTGTTTCACATACAGCTAGTGTTGGTGACACTCTTGAACCCGGAGAAACAGTTGGTTGGATCCTTGGTGAAGGAGAACAGGCACCAGATGGGACTCTGGTTGAAACAACCACTGGAGAAACCCAAGATGGGGATGAGCTAGTCGAACCAGTTGAACAAATAAGCAATTCGGATGAACCCGTAGCTGAAATTAATCAACCAGAAATCATAATTGAACAAAGCATAGAAAATAGTGAAAGTAGTAGAGTCCTTGCTTCACCGAATGCGAAACGAGTAGCGGAGGAACTCAATATCGTTATCGGTGATGTGTCCGGTACGGGACCCAGTGGAAGAATAACTTCCGATGACGTACATTCTCATGCCGCAAGCAAAGAAAGTGATTCAACACATACTGGCAGAATCATGGCATCTCCTAACGCCAAACGTGTCGCTCGTGAAACCGGAATAGATTTAGCAGCGATCACTGGAACCGGGCCTGGCGGAAGGATCACATCCGAAGATGTCCTAGCAGCCCCCCCTGTGGAAACAGAACTTGAGAGAACAGAGCCAACCCCTGTCGCCGCAACGCCAAAGACGGAGCCATCAGGGCAAATCCCATTCGCTGCGAGGAAAGCAGCTGAACGACTCGGAGTTGATGTAACCCAAGTTGCAGGGACAGGACCAAACGGACGAATCACCAAACAAGATGTCTTTATTTTCAGTAGGGCACAAAAAACAGCAACCCAATCTTCTGGGTCACATCCATCCCCAGAACCAATCTCTGGCGAACGTATCCCGATAAAAGGCATGCGCGGAATCATTGCAGAGAGAATGCACTCCTCGCTGCAAGAAATGGCACAACTGACACTCACTATGGATGTAAACATGCAAAGAGCAGTTGAGCTACGTGAACAACTCAAAGATATCGGGCAAGAGGAATTAGGAGCTGTCCCTGGTTACACCGATTTAGTTATTGCTGCAGTAGCACAAGCGCTTACACGGCACCCTTTGGCTAACAGCCAAATTGACGGAAACGATATAGTCCTCTTGGAAGAAATTAATGTAGGTATGGCGGTCGCTGTTCAAGACGGGCTTGTCGTTCCAGTCGTTCATAGAGCAGACCAACTTGAATTAGCAGAAATAGCGATGGAAACAAGCAGACTGGCCGAAGCAGCCCGAAATAAAAAACTATCTCTTTCAGAGATGGAAGGCGGGACATTCTCAGTAACAGCATTAGGGATGTTTGGCGTAGACGCATTTACTCCAGTCATCAACCCTCCAAACTCCGGAATCCTCGGAGTCGGAAGAATCCGGGATGACGTTGAATGGGATGGAGACACTCCGATAAGGGTTAAAAAAATGACGATAAGTCTTACATGGGATCACCGAGTACTCGATGGGGCACCAGCCGCCGAATTCGCTGCAACAATAAAGAGCCTTCTAGAGAAACCAATCCGATTATTATCGTAGCTTGAAAAACAAGCACCGTATATGGGTCTATGTACCCGATAGCGCTTCCACAATAGGGGCTACGTCATCTAGCGCTGCTCCGCCAAAAGTAACGTAACTGATTCCGAAATCTTCACGCCGTTGTTGGATCGAATCAATGATCTGTCCAACAGGACCGATAAGGCAGTGAGGGTGGTTCATGATTTCTTCAGAAGACAATCCAAATAATTTCGCAAATTCTCCAACTACAACATCTACATGGTCAGTGACAACGGTGAAATAAGCCCCGATTTCAATTTCAATATCTTCAAAACGTTCGCCAGCTCCATCTTTTATCCAGTTAATTTTTTGCTTTGTTCCCGCATTCGTTCCGCTACCAACACCTTCTGGACCTATTCTCCCTGCGCTGTTATTAAAATTAATAGAAACAATGTCAGCTTCACGACCAGCGATTCCAAGTACTCGTTTCGATCCGCCACCGATCATGATCGGAGGAACACCGTCCGTATATGGTGCTCCTGAGAAGCCGGAGACCTGCATATGGTCTCCTTGTAGATTTATTTGTTCACCACTGTAATGTTGGCGAACCAAGTCAAGGGTCTCAACCATTCTGTCAATTCGCCGCCCCGGAGCAAGCATCGGGATGCCCATAGCCTCGTATTCGCTTCGGATCCATCCAGCTCCCAACCCGAGTTCTAATCTTCCACCGCTAAACCAGTCGATGGTTGCAACTTCTTTAGCTAGCACGACGGGTTGATGATAGTCGCAGCACAAAACCCGACAGCCGATCCTTATCGAATCAGTCGCTTCAGCGGCAACCATCATGGCTGGGATGGCGGCAAGATTTTGTACAGGATGGTTAGCTGCCTCCAACGATGGTCCTTCACCTATGTAGTGATCAGCGAGATGGAAACTGCTAAACCCTAGAGATTCAGTTTTTTTCGCCAATTCACGCCATTCTTCTGGGGTTTCCGAAGAGTATGATTGAAGACCAAATCTGAAAGGATGCGTCATATGACAGTAACCTCACCAGTACTTCCATTTACTTCAATTTGTGAGCCATTAGGTATTCTTTTTGTTCCATCAGTTACAGAAATGACGCAAGGCAGTCCAAGTTCTCTACTTACGATAACCGCATGGCTTCGTTGACCGCCAACATCCACAATCACCGCCCCAGCAGTCATGAACAGAGGGGTCCAAGAAGGATCCGTTAATGGAGCTACCAAAATGTCTCCAGGTTCTAGGTCAAAAGGGTCTGTCGGGTCAAGGATTACACGGGCAGTGCCCGTCACGGTTCCTGGGCTTCCAGCTACTCCAGTTAATACATCTCCTGAAGCAGCGCTCTCAACTATAGAAGTTCCTAATTTCTTGTAAGTATTTAAAGGAGGGACAATCCCATCTTTAATAAAGAAGGGTGGTTCTAATTCCTGAAGTTGTTCATATGTTGAGAACCGTTCTTCAAGGGTTTCTTTCATCGACGCGGGGTCAGAAACATATGAATCCAATTCGTCATCAGTGAGCATATAAATATGCTTATGGTTACTTATGTGACCAGAAGTCTCCGACTGTTTGCCTAATTCCTCAAAGGTCACTCGTATTTCGTTGATAACTCGAATGAAATTTGTTTTTGTTCTTTCCTGGAAGACCATTATGTTCCCAGCTATCAACGCGGCTTCAAACTGGCCTGATAATTCCTCGTTTGCTATTTCGGATAGTTTCTCCCTGACCAAACCTATGGTTTCAACACGGCTCTGAGCAATCTTGGCATGTCGGTCAGTGGGATTCTCCTCATCGGCTTGCAAACGAATACGGTCAAGTAATGCTAAAGCAATAGTTGGATTAGTTTCCCAAGAATCAGCAAAAATTTCGTACTCATTGGGGCCACGTGATCCGAAATTAAAAATGAATTCGTTCCATGAAGACATGAAATCTTCAGCATCTGAGTTACCAGCCTCTGAGATTCTTCCCAACAAACCTTCCACTCCTTGGTTAAAAGCGGTTGTCAAAAATTCTGAAGTACTAACCGATCGGGAAAGATCCCAAAGGAAATATGAAGGAGCAGCGGAATCCACATCTCCCAGACCTGTTATACAGCGCATCGGAACAGTCATATCGCCCACAGCTTCACCAACAGCACCAAGAATTCCAGGGGCAACTCCAGAACTTGATGCAGCTACACAATGCGTATTGTAGGTTTCTATGAGGAGAGGTTGAAGGTCCCGAGCTCTGACAACGAGCTCTGCTGGGGTTAGGGAAGACAAAGCGGGCCTATCCTTACGAAGAGCTTTCGTTTTTTCTTTAGCTTCTTCAATTTCTGGCCATTCAGTGACAGACATCACCCAACCCATGTGTGACAAGATTCCATCTGTGAGTTCCTCATTTACATCATCGGGATGTTCTACATATTCGGGGACATCGGGGTGCTCGCCAAAGAAGGCAAGATCCAAACCTTCTATAGTCACGGCAGGGTTTCTAACTCCTTGCATGCGCACATTCGATAAATTTATGTAGAAGAACCCTCCGAAGAACCCTCCGACCTCTGGGCGAAAATCAGACATTTCCCCTTCGGTGAAATAGCCTTGACGAATATAGCCATCCCGCCACCCAATTATAGTTCCATTGTCCCAGGTGAAAGTTTGACCTAATGGGCTCGCCGGAGGGGCAAGAACCTCTCCAGCATTGGCGCGTGTGTAATGTGGCCAACGCTCACTTGGTTCCCAGTCGCAAAACCAATAATCATCCATGAATCCTCCAAAAATTTGAATCACCATGAAGGTAATCCCCGAACGGGTTCAAAGCGAATCGGAAAGAGAATCAACGGTCATTGCAAGTAGTACTGGTTTTTCCAAATTGGTTTCACCATCTATGGTGTTGCATGGACCGCTGAAGGAAGGAAAAAAATGCTAGAAATCGCTATGGCTCTCCGGCTTAAAGGAATCGCTAGTAACCAGCAAATAGCTGAAGTCACGGGAGAAGATCAAGAAACCGTAGATGAAGTTTTGGGTGAAATGATCGCTGGATCCTATGCACAGGAAACCCCTCGAGGACTCAGACTCCTTCCAGAAGGAAAAGATTGGGTAGATGGTCTCCTAGATGAAGAAAGAAACAATATCGACCAGCAACAAATGGAAGTAGTCTACGAAGATTTCTGTTCCCATAATGATGCCTTCAAGCAATTAGTAACAGACTGGCAAATCAAAGAAGTAGACGGAGAACAGCAACTTAATGACCACGAGGACGCAACTTATGATGCTGGGGTAATCACCCGCCTGAACGACCTTGATGAGATGGTAAAGCCAGTTTTTTCATCAGCAGCAGACTTAGCCCCTCGCTTAAACAGGTACATTGAACGATTAGCCCATGCATTAAGAGAGCTTCTAGCCGGAGACCATTCATTTTTAGCCGCACCTCTTAAAGACAGCTACCACACAGTGTGGTTTGAAATGCATGAGGAACTAATCCTGTTGTGTGGAAGAAACCGGGCTGATGAAGCGGCGGCTGGGCGAGGCGCATGAGCTTTAGAGGCAGAAGAGCTGACTTAATGCTCGGAGCCTACGAATGGTTTGCGCGTAGAGCAGCGATTCACCCTAACAGTCGCCGCGGTAGACGGTTCTCCTCATTTGGACAAGGTTCAATAATGTGTTTCCCTCCCTCAGCTCTATTTGGCGAACACGCCATCAAAGTCGGATCAGACACGATGATCGGACCTTTCGTTTCATTGAGTGCGGGTATGGGACCAAATCAGGAATTGTTATCGGACCGCATAGTGGAGATAGGGGACCGAGTTCTCATTGGCCGAGGGTCAAGCATTGTCGGTCATTTCCATATAGCGATCGAAAACGATGTTTTTTTCGGACCCAATGTGTATGTCACAGATCAAAATCATGGATTCGATGATTTAACTATTCCTATAGGGAAGCAAAGCATGCCAGAAGAACCAGTCCGAATAGGGGCAGGATCATGGGTTGGAACCAACAGTGTCATCTTGCCAGGAGTCAATGTAGGGAAACATGTTGCAATAGGAGCAGGATCCATTGTGACATCAGATTTACCAGATAATTCTGTGGCTGTTGGTTCCCCAGCACGAGTAATTCAACAGTTTTGACGAAGAAGCCCATTTTATCTACGGTGAATGAGGGGGAGAAGAACCATGAGTTCACAAGCTGTGGAAGCGCTGAAAAAAATTCATATTGAAGTTGAGAAGGTCATCCAATCCATGCAAGACAAGGATTGGGAGCTACAAAGCCTGTGCGAAGGGTGGCGAGTCCAAGAGGTATTTGCACACATGTCCTCAAACATGAAAGAAGCAATTAATCCGACACCAGCGCCAGAAACACAAACTGAACCGGAATCATTAAAAGCCGAAGAGGCGATGGAAGCTCTTGTAGCGCCCCGTCGCGACTGGACGGCACAAGACCTCTTAGACGAATATGCACAATATTTAGAAGACTGGATTGGCTGGATGTCAACGTTGCAGGAAGAACCCACTGCCTCAACGAAGATTCCCCTAGCTGATTTGGGAACCTATCCTATGCACATGATGGCTAATGCTTTCGCTTTTGACCACTATTGCCATTTGTATATAGATATTCTCGCCCCCGAAGGACCGTTAAGCATTGAACTCGATCCACCCAGCGACGACATGATCCGCCCAGGGATTGAATGGATGATCGCCGGTATGCCTCAAATGCAAGCTGAAGAACTAGCAAGCGTAATAACTCAACCCTTAGAACTTGAATTGACTGGTCCAGGGGGTGGTACATGGACAATCCAACCAGCTTCAGATGACGGAATGGTTATAGTCTCACCGCGCGCAAATCTGGGATCCAATGCCACAATCGCTTCTACAGCCCACAATTTTGTTTCATGGGGAACTAAACGTTCAGATTGGCGTTCATCTTGCACAATTGATGGAGATGAAATTTACGCAACGAAAGTACTTGATACTCTCAACATCATCTAATAACTAAAGCGAAAAAGCTGGGGGCGTAAATTGTCCACTGTTCGCGCTCATACCACCATCAACTGGTAGATGAGCACCGGTAACAAATGAGGCTTGAGAAGATAAAAGAAAACTATGAGCGGCAGCAATTTCGCGAGCATGACCCCAACGTTGAAGGGGGATACGCCGACGCATATCCTCATATGGTTGCCCCTCAAAACCAGTCGTCATCCCAGTTTCCGTGGGACCCGGACAAACAGCATTAATTCTGATTCCTCGGGCGGCAAGATCCATCGAAGCACTCCTCACAAGGTTAATAACCGCGGCCTTGGAAGTGTTATAAACCCACATCCCCGGATCGCCACGCATTCCTGAAGTAGAAGCAGTTACAGTAATCGCTGAACCAGGACGCATAACTCTAGAGCAAGCTCTTACACCTAAAACAACAGCCCGAACATTAACTTCCATAACTCGATCAAATGACTCAATAGACCCATCGAAAAGATCAACGCGGCCAGCCATGCCAGCATTAAGAACAGCGCCATCAATTCTCCCGAACTGATCCTCAGCGCATTTCACAGCCATTTCATTATGTTCTGGGTCAGAAACATCACCCGAAACAACAAATACCTCGCCGATATCTTCAGCCCAAGAGAAGTCCGCCTCGGGAAGATCCGAACCCACTACGCGACCCCCCTCAGAGAGAACTTCCTCAACAACTGCTCTTCCTATTCCTGAAGCGGCACCAGTAACCCAAACAACCTTATTGTTATGTAATTCACCCATAGAACAAAACTAATCTCATATCTAAAGAGCCGCTAATGTCAGGTCCAAAAGATGCCTTGAGCGATCCTCGTAAATAGGGAAACCATCACGCAAAGCCTTCGACCTGACTTCTATAGCAAATGGCACGCTCTCATCGAAAAGAGACGTGAACGCAGCAACGGGTAATTCTCCTTCCCCTGGAATCATCCTGTCATCCAAAGCATCAGTTATAAGGTTCTTGTCACTCCATCCCACAGGCTCTACTTTCGCGTCACACCACTGGACATACGGAAATAAAGCCGGATCAACAGAAGCAATTTCATCGTAAGACGTCCCAGAGCGGTGGACATGAAGAAGATCTACGAGAACGCCAACGTTGTCAGCTTCTACCATAGCTACCGTAGATAAAGCATCTGAGAGATTTTTTACAGACGTGAATCGCATGAACTCTAAACAAATACAAATATTTCTTTCCGACGCTAATAAACATAACTCTGTTAAACGCTCAGCTGTTTCTTCCATAGTTGGGTAAGAAGAAACAGTGAGAATATTTTTAGCTCCGACAGCTATCGCCGCCTCAATTAGCGCTTCGCCATGATCTGCTTTGGGTCCGAGCCGGATAACTTCCATATCAACTGCTTCTAGACCAGCATCTTCTATTCTTTTCGCTACCTCAACCGTTGTCTTATCAGTCCAAGAAAAAGGATCAAACCAAACCCCAGTTCCCTTCCATCCTGTTGAAGCAGCGATCTCAACGAAACGAGATGGGTTATCCATCAGTTCTGGAATCACGCCAGCTGCGAGTGAGATCAAACGTTCATTGGCCATCGCCTTATTTAAGCACGGATCACGAGTTTTAGAAATGTGTCCAGCACTTTGCTTTCTGGCAGAAAAAGACCAACAATACACTTAGTTGTTATTCAAACTATTTATTTCTAGGGGACCATATGGAACTTGAAGGACAGGTGGCGCTGATAACCGGCGGAACCAGAGGTATCGGCAGAGGCATAGCAGAAGCTTTCGTCGCCGAAGGCGCAAATGTCGTGATAAACGGCCGAAGCGCAGAGAAAGGCGATCGAGCTCTTAACGAAATGGAAGCGGGAGACCAAGTTCATTTCATCGCAGGAGACGTAACAAGCCAGGAGGTATGCGAAGGGCTTGTTGACCAGACAGTTGAACACTATGGCAAAATAGACATCGTTGTTCCTAACGCCGGCGGGGGAACTGCCGAAGGTGAAGTCCCATCCCCATTGGTAGATTTGACAGAATCAAATTGGCAATTCGTACTCAATTGGAATCTAAACCATCCTATGTGGTTAATGCGCAGAGCTTTGAAATACATGATTGCACAAGGATCAGGTCGGATCATGAGTGTTTCGTCCATGTATGGAAAGCTCGTATTACCTGCTCAAGCCCCATACTGTACGACGAAACACGCACTTAATGGCTTAACCAAAGCAGTAGCCCAAGAAGTTGGAACGTTGGGCATTACTGTTAACGCTTTGTGCCCAGGTGGCGTATTGACTGATGTAATGCAAGAATCAGGACCCGCCGCTGCAGAGCAGTTGGGAATGGAATTTGAAGAATTCCTCACATGGATGCAGCAGCCATCAGCAATCAAAAGGATGAACACCGTAGAAGATTGCGCGTTGGTCGCTGTGCTTCTCGCATCCGAAGCAGGCGCTGGCATAACAGGTTCATTAATCAGTATCGATGGCGGGCAATCCCCCTACTAAACGAGGAGATAGAAATGGGAAAATTAGATGGAAAAGTAGCTGCGATCACAGCAAGCACGAGAAGTATTGGAAGGGCTATAGCCGAGGCATACCTAGCTGAAGGTGCAAAAGTCGTTGTTAGTGGACGGTCTAAAGAAAAGGGCGACACAGCTTTAGAAGAAATGAACGCTGGAGATGACGCAATATTCATCGCATGTGACGCGTCAAGTCAATCTGATGTTGAAGGATTAATTGATGGAACAGTTGCCCACTTTGGGAAAATTGATATTGCTGTACTCAATGCTGGTGGCATTCTTAACGCAGCCCCTGTAGCGGAAATGACCGATGAATCATGGAACTACACACTCAATTTGAACCTAAATCACACATTTTGGGGGATGAGAAAAGCGCTGCAACATATGCTTCCGCAAGAAAATGGGAGAATCATTGCGATCTCATCTGTAGAAGGAAAAATGCGAACAGAAACGGTGAGTCACTACGTCGCTACAAAACATGCCATTAACGGTTTAGTAAAAACTGCAGCGCATGAAGTAGGTACTACCGGTGTGACAGTAAACGCTATCCTTCCTGGTTTCGTGCGAACAGATCTCTTCTATGATTCAGCCCCGCAAACTGCGGAAGCACTAGGAATGGACGGCATTGAAGACGTATCAGAAATGTATTCACAAGCATCTGCTATCAAAAAACCAAATACTGTTGAACAAGTAGCTGCTGTCGCAGTGATGCTTGCACGAGATGAAGCGAAGAACTTCACAGCGTGCCTGTTCCCCGTTGATGGTGGGACAATGCCATACTAAACCAATTACTATTTACGTAGTCATCGTAAATGAGGCCATTACCCATGTTTAAACTCGGGCCACCAAAACAAATTGCTTACGTTGTCCCGAACGCATTTGATGCTGCTGAAAAATGGGTTAAAGAGTTTGGAGCTGGACCTTTCTATATCGCTGAACACATTCCAGTTTCAGATGTCACTTACAGAGGGCTAGAGTCCACATTTGACCATACTTCCGCATATGGTCAATGGGGAGACATCATGGTTGAACTAGTGCAGGATCATGGAACAGGACCTTCGGTGGTGCGTGACATGTATGAGCCGCATGAAAGCGGTTTACACCATCTCGCATATTTCGTTGATGACATTGATCAGGCAACAAGTGAGCTAGGCAACCTTGGTTTCCCTCTGGGCATGTCTGCTTTAGCAGGTGAAACACGATTCCATCACGTTGACGCCACAGATGCACTAGGGCATTTCATTGAACTATATGAACCCAACAAGGCGTTGTTGGCCTTTTACGAGAGAGTTAGAGAATCAGCACAAGGTTGGGATGGTTCTGAACCGATTCGGAACCGATAGTCAAGTTAAGTTCCGCTAGCTGGTCTCCCACCGAAGAAAGACCGGTCGGCATTCACGGGGTCACTGATTTTTTTCGTTTCTGCCTTCCATCCCCAAGCACTGATGATGGCAAGTTTGGTAAAACGCCATTTGCTGTCATTTCCAAGTTGCAGAAACCCTTCGTATCTGCCTCCTTGGACACCTGACGGTCTCGTTGTTGTGAAATACGCGGAAAGAGAAGCGGTAGTCGCATCTGTATCAACAACAATTGCAATGTTTGAAGTTGTATGCCCGCCGCTAATCATGGATTCACTGGAACGGTACCGTTCATAGAGGGGTGCCATTTCCTCCCGCCCATTAAAATGCATGTCTACACCATCCGGTGGGAAATTCAATACATCCAAAACGGCCTCTTCAGCGAAAGCATCCAAAATGTCATCAATGAAACCGGTGTCGATCCCATACAGATACTGGTTGAATGCCACTAACACACCTTCTCGAGCTTGCAGTCTTCGCACTTCCCGTTCTAGTTGTTCTACCCGTTCTTCTAAATTTTCACCCATTTATAGATACTCCATTTCCCACCCCGCAGGGGGTTCCGTAATATTCCTAGACCTCTTAGCTAAGCTATTTTTAAAAGTGACATCCCGCAATTTTGACTCTAAGAGCGGCCCATCGTAGGTGATCCACTGTTGGGGATCCAACTCAATAATTACTCTCCCCGGGGTATCTAAACGCCTAATGAATTCGGTATTAGCACTCGCGTCACCCGCCCTTAACCGAGTTGCCAGCATCGGGTAAAACCATTCTTTAATTTCGGCATTGTCATCGTGGACGGTAGCGAGAGTTTTTGCCGTGGTCGTAATATCGCCACCCAACCAAGTGCCCTCACTAGAGACAACAATGGAGCTTTCAGGACGTTTCCTAAGTGCTGGGACTCGTTTCCTTTGACCCATGCACGTGATCCAGAACTTCGAATCATGCCAGACGAAACGGTGCATCACGCCAACAGGCCAACCAGCCGAATTAGTCCAATTAACACAACATTCTGTTTGGGCCTCGTACAGGCGTTCACGTTTTTCATCGCTTATAGCGACATCGCTCACATCTGTGTAATCTTTTTTGTTTCCCATTAATTTCCTTCTATCTCAAACTTACCCGACAGCTCTAACTACATAGGTTTTCCCAGCACGGTCAAAAATTGATTGCCTATCGGGGTCCACTGTTAACCAATACAGGGAAATCCCTACTATGGCAAAATTTAGAAACCAGCCAATTAATGGGACCAAACTCACCACGTTCGGTACGAATCGGCTACTGGCAGTTGACCCCAACGGCGGTGATTTACCATCTGAGATTTGAACAATTTTGAAACCAAGCAAAATTTTCCCAGGTGTAGCCCCTTTTAGGGTCACAAAGCCAATTTCATATAGGGCAGACAGAAATATTGAAACTAGTAAAATAGTGTAAGTTATTTTGGTAGTGTCGAAAATTCCCGCAGCAACGATGACTAGCGCCACTCCCACAATGAAACTGTCAATGAGTTTGGCCAAGAAACGGGGCCAAATTATGTTGCCTCCCATAACTTCTTTGCTCCACTCAAATCCATCCCAGTACCTTTTAGTCCCTAGTGGGTCCGACTCTGCGTAGTACCAGCCTGGGCTTTCCGAAGTCATCACGCTCCTTATTTATGAAACAATAATCTCTATTAGTCTTGCATGAAACACGAGTTTTATGCCACTACTGGTTCTGGTCGTTTATCACCTATCAATATGGGGCATTACTGGTCCATCGCCTGAGATTCTACGCTTGGCCTGTTCTAATGCTTGCTCGCCGTAATGTTTATGCGGAAGAATCCAAAAGATCCCCTGACGGATCTCATCTATTACGATTTCCGCGACTTCATCAGGAGTCAGATTTTCCTTTCCATCACGCACAACAAATTGATCGGGGTCAGGTTGAAAATCAATGCCTTCCCGATTTCGTTCACTTGTCCCAATGTTTGTATCTACCATTCCGGGGCAAAGCACGGAAACAGATAATGCTGTTTTCTTAAATTCGTGGTGCAGGGTTTCACTTAGGGCCACAACACCGCGTTTGGAGACGTTGTAAGAAGCTATACCAGGAAAAGCAAGAAGACCAGCAGTAGAAGCAGTATTGATTACATGCCCGGGTTCTCCGCTCGCCAACATGCGAGGAACGAAAGACTGGACTCCATAAATAACTCCCATGAGATCTATGCCGATAACCCAATCCCAATCTTCTGGCGATTCCCATGCCTTGTGCCTAGAGACAACGCCAGCGTTATTAGCTAGAAAGTGGACATTGCCGAAATGCTCGTAGGCAGTGATGGCTAGAGCTTCGACCTGAGAGCGGTCAGAAACATCGCATTGCACGCCAATGACTTCAGAGCCTTTGGAACGTAACATTTCAGCGGCTTTTTCTAAAGCATCGGTCTCTATATCAGCGAGAACTATTTTCATACCTTCATCAGCTAATTTGGAAGCTAAGCCAAGCCCTATTCCGCTTGCCCCTCCAGTGATAACTGCTACACGCCCATCAAAATCATCCATTACCTATCCTTTTGCGTTCCTACAAGTAAATCTTTGAACGGGACACCCTTATCTACGCTTGGTTCCCTAGGTAAACCCAGTACACGGTCGCCAATAATATTTTTCTGAATCTCGTCAGTTCCCCCAGCAATTCCAGCTTGGAAGCTTCCGAGTACCAGCCGGCCCCACCATTGGCCTCGATCTCCTTCAGTCCAAGCGTCGGTTTCCATCCCCACAACATCATTGATGAGGGAACGGACATCTCTCAGGATTTTTGAACCATGTAGTTTCCCAAGCGAACCACCAGGGCCAGGGGTTTTCCCCGCCTGCAATTCAGCCCGAGTGCGCATTGAGACAAGACTCTTCGCCGTTTCTTCTGAGTACAGCTTCATTAATTTCTGCCTAACAACCGGGTTGGAGATGTTTCCTTTCTTTTGCGCATGTTCAATAAGACGCTTCGTATGTGGGGTCGTTATCCCACCGGTCGAACCGGTTCCAATGGCAACTCGTTCGTACATGAGCATAGAAGTCGCAAGACGCCACCCTTCATGCAAAGGGCCCAAAAGGTTGTCTTTGGGAATACGTAAATCGGTAAAGAAGACTTCGTTAAAATGCATCCCACCATCGATTTGGTGAATTGGGCGAATCTCAACCGCCGGATCGGACATATCTACGATGAACATGGAAATCCCCGCGTGTTTAGCAACTTCAGGATTTGTTCTAGCGATCAGAACCCCGTAATCACAGACGTGAGCGAGCGTCGTCCATACTTTCTGACCATTTATTATCCATTCATCACCATCCAACTCAGCACGCGTCTGCAAGCTGGCAACATCGGAACCGGCGCCAGGTTCAGAAAACATCTGACACCAAACGGTTCGGGCGGCAATAATATCGGCGAGATGTTTTTCTTTCTGCTCTTCGTTACCGAATTCGTTCAACATCGGCAGGCACATTCCATGACTAATAGTTAATTGGGAAGTCATTTCCGGATACTTGCCGCATTCTTCACGCCAAATAGTTTCATGAGCTTTAGTGAGACCAGCCCCACCGTATTCTTTTGGATAGATCAATCCAGCTAAACCAGCTTCAGCCAATTTCCCTTGGAACGCCTTGTTCTGGCCCATAGTTTCTTTATCTCTAGGGTCAGGTTCGTTCAGATGAATACCAACAGCGTGTTCATCAAGGAATTCTCTGCAAATAATGCGAAAAGATTCTTGTTCAGCATCAGTTAGATTTTCGTCCGCCATGGGGTCCTCCTAGGCATTTAAGCAAACAATTGATATACCGACGCTAGCATTATCTGCTGATCCCGATGTAATCCAAAACCTCATCAACAACTTTAAAATCCGATATTCAGGAACGTACGATGTCCGCAAATAATATTTCAAAAGAAACAGCTAGAAGAAGAACATTCGCGATTATCAGCCACCCAGACGCAGGCAAAACAACGTTAACTGAAAAATTCCTTTTGTATTCGGGACAAGTCACTGAAGCTGGTTCCGTAAAAGCGAAAAAAGGAAGGAAGTCAGCGAGATCCGATTGGATGACAATGGAACAAGATCGAGGCATATCTATCGCTTCCACAGTGCTTCAATTCGAATATCAGGAAAATATAATTAACCTTTTGGACACACCGGGCCACCGGGACTTCTCAGAAGACACATACAGGGTTTTAGCAGCAGTAGACGCAGCCATCATGGTTCTTGACGGTGCCAAAGGAATAGAAGCACAAACCTTGAAACTCTTTGAAGTATGTAAAGCGAGAAACATGCCAATCCTCACTTTCATTAACAAATGGGACCGCCCGAGCCTTGACCCGTTAGAACTGATGGATCAGATAGAGAGTTCTATAGGCGTCCAAACAACTCCGATCACGTGGCCAGTTGGACCAGGTGGCGAATTTGAAGGGGTCATCAACAGGAAAACGGATCAATTCATTCGTTTCACAAGAACAAGCCGTGGCGCAACGACCGCTCCAGAAGAACCTATTGCCATAGACGCAGATACGAGCATTGACAGCGAATACTTTGAAAAGGCTTTAGAAGAAGTCATGTTGTTTGATGAGGTAGGAGCCACACACGACCAGGAACTATTCCTTGCAGGGGAAACAAGCCCATTATTTGTTGGTTCCGCACTCACCAACTTCGGCGTACGACACCTCCTCGACGCCGTCGTAGATCTTGCTCCAGCGCCGACAAGCCGCGAAGGAGAACATGGTGTGAGAAGAAACATAGATGATCCTTTTTCCGCTTTCGTTTTTAAAGTTCAAGCGAATATGGATCCATCGCATCGTGACAGAGTGGCTTTCATGCGTATTAACTCCGGTTATTTCGAGCGGGGTATGCAAGTAACCCACCAAAGGTTAAATAAACCCTTCAGCACGAAGTTCGCCACGTCCATGTTCGGTTCAGAACGAGACACAGTGGACGAAGGATACCCGGGAGACGTACTAGGACTTGTTAACGCTAATGACCTCCGCATCGGAGACACATTGTACGCCGGAGAAGCCATTGAGTTCCCACCCATACCAAGGTTCGAACCAGAATTGTTCTGGAGTGCTAGACCGACTGATGTTTCCAAAACCAAACAATTCAGGAAAGGCCTCAATCAATTAGATGAAGAAGGGGTAGTGCAAGTACTCCGTGATATGGATGCTCCCACAGCGTCACCCGTGTTAGGAGCGGTGGGGCAAATGCAATTCGAAGTGTTTTCCCATCGGTTAGAACACGAATTCGGGGCGAAGGTTGAAATGAATCCGACTTCATGGGTTGTTGCTCGTAGAACAGACATGGAAACAGCTGAAAAAGTGCGGGAATTGAGAGGAACGCGAGTGTTGGGGTCTTTAGAAGGCACTCTCTTCGCGTTATTTGATTCAACTGGTCGCCTTATGAGAACCATAAATGATAATCCTGAATGGGTCCTAGAACGAGTGGTTGAAACCGCTGGGTAAAACCCTCTGTGACACCAGAATATTGCTGTTGCCCTTTACCCTTACCATATGGACCAAAAGGCACCCGAAATAATTTTTACCCTACTAATCGCTTGTGGGTTATTTGGAGGATTAGGAATTCTGCTTTTTGCCAAGAGTAGTTTGCGGCGGGAATTTCGTTCGCTCACATTGGAATTGGCAACAATGGTTGCAATAGGAGCAACTTTGGGCAGCCTGTATTTTTCAGAAGTACGAGACTTCCTTCCTTGCGAGTTTTGCTGGTACCAACGGATCGCCATGTACCCACTCGCGGTTATTCTTCTAATAGCGACAGTCAGACGTGATCGGAAAATTATCCCCTATGCTCTTACTCTCTCAACATTAGGCGCAGCTATATCTGTCTATCATTATCAATTGCAGTTGTTTCCAGGGCAAGGGTCTTCCTGTGGGTTAGATGCTTCATGTGCTTACAAGTGGATTGAAGTGTTCGGGTTCGTTACGATCCCAACGCTAGCTTTAGGAAGCTTCCTCCTGATCAGTATGCTTCTATTGACGACACCACGACCGTGGAAAGACATATCCAGATGACAGAGATAACAGACACAAGTCGAGCGACCCCACGAGTTATCCTCGGGTCGCTCGTAATCGTAGTCATAGGTTTAGCAGTAGTTCTTGGCATAGTTCTTTCTAGCGGCGGCAATGACTCTAACTCCGAGATTTCAGTACCGGTCACTTCGGAAGAAGTATCGGAAGAACCATCTGAAGAAGTTGTAGAAACAGTGGAAGAAGAACCAGCAAACACTCCCGAACCGGTTCAAAGTGTTAGTGAAGAATTTTGGGAGACAGGGACAGTGGAGATCCTCGGAGAACCAATACCTGCCGATACTGGTATTGGTTATGCAGCTCCAGCGTTCAGAGCACAGCCAAATAACAGCGGGCAACCAATAATGATTGATCCAGCAGATGGAACAGTCCGCCTCATTGGCTTCTTCGCCCATTGGTGTCCGCACTGCCAACGCGAAGTACCTCGTGTTGCTAAATGGTTAGCTGAAAACGGCGTGCCAGAAGAAATAGAAATCATCGCTATTTCCACTGCGGTTCGTGAAGGAGCTCCGAATTACCCCCCATCAGAATGGTTCAAAAATGAAAGTTGGCGAACGCAGATTCTCGTTGATAGTGAAGAGAGCGAATTAGCTACCGCTTATGGTCTAGGTGGTTTTCCTTACTGGATCCTTGTAGATGCAACAGGAACAGTCATGCATCAAAGCAGTGGTGAATTAACAGAGGAACAATTCGGCTATCTCGTAGATTTCGCGGTTTCAATC
>JASLWO010000072.1 GCA_030740795.1 Acidimicrobiales bacterium
GATTGCGTTGATGGCTGTACCTCTCCACGTAGACATTGGATCCGGGCCAAGAACGTTAGGGCTTAATTCCGGAGAGGCATAGGTTTCGCTTTCAATTAGATTCATTAACTGCACTTCACCGGAGACAACGTGCACTACCAATGTTTGAATAGTCCAATCGGGGCATGGAGTAGGTGTGTCCCATGAGTCAATGGGAACTTGTGCGAGAACTTCACCAAATGAAGCTACCGATCGGACGTACAGGTCAACAATCGTTTCAGATGTCATTCCCACTCTATAGTCCCTGGTGGTTTAGAGGTTATGTCGTACACAACCCTATTTATGCCTGCAACCTCGTTAATTATTCTGCTGCTCATTGATTCAAGGACGTCATAAGGTATTCGTGCCCAATCTGCTGTCATGGCATCCTCGCTAGTCACTGCCCGGATGATACACGGATAACCGTAAGTTCTTTCATCTCCCATGACCCCGACCGAACGAATATCAGGCAAAACTGCGAATGATTGCCATATCTCTCGATCAAGCCCTGCTTTTTCAAGTTCATCTCGGACGATGAAGTCAGCTTCTTGGAGTATGGCAACTTTATCAGGCGTCACCTCTCCTATAATCCGCACACCTAAACCAGGGCCTGGGAATGGTTGTCGGTATACAATCTCATCTGGTAAACCAAGTTCTTTACCTACCGCCCGTACTTCATCTTTGAATAAGGACCGTAGCGGTTCAACGAGTTCAAATTCCATGTCTTCAGGTAATCCACCAACGTTATGATGGCTTTTGATCGTAGCCGCGTGCTTGCTTCCGGATTCAATGATGTCAGGGTAGAGAGTTCCTTGAACTAGGAAATGTGCGTCTTCTATACCCCCTGAAGCTCGTTCAAAGATCCGAATAAATAATTCCCCTATAGCTTTTCTTTTTGTTTCTGGTTCTGTGATGCCTTTAAGTTTGGAGAAAAATTCTTCTTCAGCTCTGACATGTATCAGTTCAATTCCTTGGGTTTTTTGGAATGTTTCAACTACTTGTTCTCCTTCGTTCTTTCGCATGAGACCTGTGTCAACGAAAACACAGGTGAGTTGCGACCCGATGGCTTTGTGAACAAGTGCTGCGGCTACTGCTGAATCTACACCTCCGGAAAGCCCACAGATTGCTCGTCCCGTTCCTACTTGTTGTCGGATCGCTGAGATTTGTTCGTCAATAACGCTTGTCATTGTCCATGTTCTACTGATACCAGAGATATCTAGCCACCGTTCAATGGTTTTTTGACCATATTCTGTGTGTGACACTTCGGGGTGATATTGGACTGCATGCACACGGTTACTTTCAAAAGCTGCGGCAGGCGCGTGTTGCGTAGATGCTGTAACGGTGAAACCTTCTGGGACTTCTGTGACACAGTCAAAGTGACTCATCCACACATCCTGTTCTTTAGGTTGGCCTGCTAGGAGCTCGCCTCCTATGACATTCAAGGTTGTGCGACCGTATTCTCCAGCATCAAATTGACTTACGGTACCCCCGAGTTGTTGTGCGATAAGTTGCGCCCCGTAACAGATTCCGAGAATCGGTATATTAAGTTCATAAATTCTAGGATCAATGATTGGAGCGCCATCTATACGAACTGATTTTGGGCCGCCACTTAAGATGATTCCAGATGGATCTATTTCCTGTACTTGGTCCACTGATAGTTCGTGGGAGACAATCTCACTGTAAACATTGGCTTCTCGGACGCGTCGTGCGATTAGTTGCGCGTACTGGGCGCCAAAATCAAAAACAAGAATTTTTGGTATTTTTTCGCTCACGGATTTAACTCTTCGTTAGTTAGATTCTCAATTGTATTGAATTCTACGAAGAACAATCAACCCATGCCGACGCCCTGCTGTTTTTGAAGATATTTTCCTTCAGTTTGCAAGGCTGGTGCGACCATTATCTCAGCTTTTTGGAACTCTTTAAGAGAGCTATAACCACATGTGGACATAGAGTTTCGTAAACCACCAAAGAGGTTCATGCGGCCATCGTTTTCATTAGCTGGACCAAGGAGTATCTCTTTTAGAGAGCCTCTTTGCGGTGTTTGCACTTTCGCCCCTCTTGGCAAGGTTGGGTGGAATGTGGCCATTCCCCAGTGCGACCCTTGGCCGGGAGCTTCGTTAGCAGCCGCTAATGGTGAACCGATCATTACTGCATCAGCTCCACAAACAATAGCTTTAGCTATATCGCCTCCTGTTGCCATGCCTCCATCAGCTATCACATGTACGTAGACACCAGTCTCATCTAAATGACGTGTCCGAGCTGCTCGTGCGTCGGCAATAGCGGTGACTTGGGGAACTCCAATTCCGAGAACTCCGCGGGTCGTGCAAGCATGCCCAGGGCCAACTCCGACGAGAACACCGGCAGCTCCGGTTCTCATAAGATGAAGCGCCGCCTCATAGGATGCACAACCTCCAACGATCGTCGGAATCGGGAATTCGCGTACAAAGGTTTTAAGGTTAAGTGGTTCTTTCGTTTTGGAAACGTGTTCTGCGGTAACAACGGTTCCCTGTATAACCAGTAGGTCTAATTCGCTTTGTAGAAGGTGTGAGGAGAAGAGTTCTGTGCGTTGCGGGGTAACAGAAGCACATGAGATAACTCCCGCAGCGTTTATTTCTTTAATTCTTTGGGAAATTAATTCGAGTTTGACAGGTTCTAAATAGATTTCCTGCATTCTCCGTGTCGCACTCTCCGCGTCTAGCTCAGATATTTCTTCAAGCATGGGCGTTGGGTCTTCGTACCTTGTCCAAAGACCTTCTAGGTTCAGAACTCCTATACCACCTAGGCGTCCTATCTCTATTGCTGTTTGAGGGCTAACGACTCCATCCATGGCTGAAGCCATTAATGGAAGTTCAAGAGAGAATGCATCTATCTCCCATCTGATATCTACATCTTCAGGATCTCTGGTTCGCCTACTCGGAACAATCGCTATGTCGTCAAACCCGTAAGCTCTACGACCAGACTTACCTAACCCTACTTCTACTTCCGCCATGTAGTTACCCTTTTCTATGGGTGGTAGACCCTAAGTCTAGTTATGTTTCGGAGTTGGGTAATGATGGTCTATGGATTCAAAGCAGTTACCTCTTATGGAGTTCCGGTGGGGTCATCAATCTCTAAAGTTGTAGTCAAGAACTGGCGGATCATTGTTCCTGTTGCCCCCCAGACAGTATCTCCGACAAGTTCGAAAAAATTTATGTTTCTTTCCTTGCCATCGCGAAGCACCCAAATTTCCTCACGGTATACGTCCGGTGAGAGCAACTCGGATAAGGGGACGTGTAGTATTTTTTCGACTTCTATCGGATTGGCTTCTAGCTTTGGTGGGCTGTCAAGTACTGCTACAAACGGGGTTACGAAAGATTTACTTCCCACGGTGATAAAAGAATCTAAATGACCGATCTTTGAAGGCAGTGAAGGATCTAACCCAATCTCTTCATGTGCTTCTCTGAGAGCTGTCTCCCATGCGTCTGTGTCTTGTGGTTCTTGGTTCCCTCCCGGAAAGCTAACTTCGCTTGTGTGGAAGCGCATAGTCTCTGACCTACGAGTAAGGATCATCCATACTTGATCCTTCATTTCATAAAGCGGAATCATTACTGAAGATAGGCGTTCGTGTGTGTGTGCTTGTTCAAGGTTGGGGTTCGTGTTTGAAAAATTTTTTTGTATGGAGTCTAAGCTGATTTGAGGAGTTTCCATTTGAGACCATGGCGATGATCCTCCCATGGTCCAGTTCTCAGGTCGGGGGATTTTTTGTTTCCCTCCCCTCTCATCACTCATTTTCTTAACCTTGTTCTTCTATAAGTGACTCGAGAAGTTCTGGTAGCCCTCCGGTTTTTAAGTTACTGATCACACGCCCTGGGGTTGTGTCACCTGTTTCCCATTCATTCCATTGAGCAAGAAGTTTAGCTGGGTCTGGTTTTGGTCGTTCATCCATACTTCGTGAGGGTACTGAAATTTTTGCTGTTTGACGTAATTATTTTTGTTACAAAAAGAAAATAGGGCCGGATTAGATCCGGCCCGCTTTTCTTTCCAAATGGAATGATTACATCATTCCACCCATACCACCCATGCCACCCATCGGGTCTCCCGCTGGCATTGGCGGTTCTGGTTCTGGCTTATCTGCAACAAGAGCTTCAGTTGTAAGAAGCAAGCTTGCGATGGATGCCGCATTTTGTAGAGCGGCTCGTGTTACTTTAGCGGGGTCTATAACTCCGGCTTTCACGAGGTCTTCATGCTCTCCTATTGCTGCATTGAATCCAACATTGCCTTTAGCATCTTCGATCTCTCGAACGATGATTGAGCCTTCAAACCCAGCATTTTCAGCAATAAGTTTTGCTGGAGCTGCTAAAGCTGTTGAAACCAGTCGGGCTCCGGTCGCTTCATCTCCTTCTAGGTTGTTAGCTGTTTCATCCACTGCTCCCCTAGCTCTTAGAAGAGCGGTTCCGCCACCTGCGACGACACCTTCTTCTATAGCTGCTCGGGTTGC
Organism: Acidimicrobiales bacterium; assembly: GCA_030740795.1. Taxonomy (GTDB): domain Bacteria; phylum Actinomycetota; class Acidimicrobiia; order Acidimicrobiales; family UBA8592; genus UBA8592. The sequence continues at coordinate 4,496 of JASLWO010000072.1, forward strand.
TGACAGTGCATCTTCGATGCGGTGCTTCTTTTCTTTTAGCTCAACTTCTGTTGCTGCGCCTACTTGAACCACAGCTACTCCGCCGCTGAGTTTTGCTAACCGTTCTTGAAGTTTTTCCCGATCCCAGTCAGAGTCTGTATTGTCTATCTCTGCTTTGATCTGGGATACGCGACCTTCTACGTCTTCACGTGATCCCGCTCCTTCAATAAGGGTCGTATTGTCTTTGGTTATGACTATTTTTCTTGCTGTACCCAGTAGATCAAGGGTTACTCCATCAAGTTTTAGTCCTACTTCTTCTGCTATTACCTGACCTCCAGAGAGGATCGCCATATCTTGCAGCATTGCTTTGCGTCGCTCTCCAAACCCAGGCGCTTTTACAGCAACTGAATTGAATGTTCCTCGGATTTTGTTAACAACGAGTGTTGCAAGAGCTTCGCCTTCAACATCTTCAGCAACAATTAGAAGAGGTTTGCCGGACTGCATTACTTTCTCTAGAACCGGTAACATTTCTTGGACAGATGAGATCTTTCCTTGTGTAAGCAGAATGTATGGTTCTTCTAGTACTGCTTCTTGTCGTTCTGGATCTGTCACGAAGTATGGAGAGAGATAGCCTTTGTCAAATTGCATACCTTCGGTGAAATCAAGATCCATTCCGAAAGTATTTGATTCTTCAACTGTTACTACTCCGTCTTTACCTACTCTATCTATTGCTTCTGCTATGACTTCTCCAACGGTTTCATCAGCTGCGGATATTGACGCAACATTGGCAATCTGGTCTTTAGAGTCAGCAACTTGTTCTGCTTGCGAACCGATTGATTCAACTGCGGCTTCTACAGCTGCTTGTATACCTTTTTTGAGCACCATAGGGTTAGCTCCAGCAGCTACGTTTCGAAGTCCTTCACGAACCATTGCTTGGGCTAATACCGTCGCAGTTGTAGTTCCATCTCCAGCAACGTCATTGGTTTTAGTTGCTACTTCTTTGACAAGTTGAGCGCCCATGTTCTCAAATGGGTCTTCGAGCTCTACTTCACGGGCGATGGAAACTCCATCATTGGTGATTGTCGGAGCTCCGAACTTCTTATCAAGAACGACGTTACGGCCTTTGGGGCCAAGTGTCACTTTTACTGCGTCAGCGAGATGATTGACTCCCGCTTCGAGTTTGCGACGTGCATCTTCATCGAATTTTAAAATCTTTGACATTGTTACCTACCTACTTGACTACGGCGAGTACATCACGCGCCGAGAGAATTAATAGTTCTTCTCCACCACTAGTTATTTCTGTTCCACCGTATTTTGCGTAGATAACTGTATCTCCTGCTTCTACGTCAACAGGAATAAGTTCTCCCGTTTGTTCTGAACGTTTACCGGGGCCAACAGCTAGGACTTCTCCTTGTTGTGGTTTTTCCTTGGCTGTATCTGGGATTACAAGTCCGCTAGCCGTAGTTTCTTCAGATTCTCCCGGTCGGACTACAATCCGATCTTCCCGTGGGTGCAAATTCATCTTCTAGTACTCCTCGAACTAAAAATGTTTTAATATAAATTAAGTTCCGAGCCACCTATGTGACCCATGAACTCAGACCTTAACCATACGACCTGTGGCTCAATTTCCAAACATCAACAGGTTTCTTTACTATCAAATACTTTAAGCTCTTTGTGAAGTGTTTATTTTTGTGTCCGGTTTGGGCGTGTGCCTTTGATGCTGGCACGTTCCATAACCCTTACGTGTGGGGAATAGTCACTTGCAGCGTAATGTTGAACTGCTTGGTTATCCCAGAATGCGATTGAGTTTGGTTCCCAGTTGAAACGGCAAGAATATTCGAGGATTTCGAATTCCCTACACAGTAAATCTATTAATTCGTAGCCTTCTTTTTCATTCAGTCCGCTGATGGCAGTGACGAAAATACGGTTCACGTATAGAAGTGGTTTCCCTGTCTGGTAGTGGTTGATGACAACTGGATGCTCAACCAAAGGGTAGAGGTCGCGCATTTCGGCACGCTTGTCTTCGGGTACTACCCGACCGAAAGCTCTTAAGAAATCATGTGTTGCGTTAAGGGTGTCTATTTTTTCTTTGATTTCATCTGGTAACCCTTCATAGGCTGCGTTTGCATCTACGAAAAGTGTGTCGCCGCCTACAGGGGGTATTTTTATTGCTCGTAGGATGGCTGATCGAGATGGTTCTTCTCTCCATGTCACATCGTGGTGCCATTGGTTCTCATAACCGGCGGCTTTTGCATTCTTTTCAAATCTGACTAATTCAGGAGTTTCTGAATTTGGGGGTAGAAATGGGTGGATTTCGAGATCTCCGAAACGGCGTGCAAATTGTATTTGTTGTTCGGATGTTATGTTCTGGTTGCGGAAGAAAATGACCTTGTAATCCCATAATGCTTGTTGGATGTCGTCAATGACTTCTTGCGGAAGGTCCGTAGATAGATCTGGACCTTCTATTTCAGCACCTATGGTTGGGGACATTTGATGAACATTGAAGTGTTCCCAAGTTAGTTTTTGTAGTCGTTCTCGTTCTGCGAATAGATGGGTTTGAGGTCCCATTGTTCTCGAGTATCCGGGAAGGGAAACTCTTCCGGGGAGTCCCTCTCCTGGATCCTTTGATGCAAGGATCTCTACATCTTCTGATTCATTGGTCGTTGCAGTCATCACAAATCCCTTATTTAATGGCTTGCATTAATAATCATCTTAGCAGACTATTTACACAATTCAAGCGGAAGCTTCTACGGGCTCTATTCCTAAATCAAGGTAGGTTGCTAAGGGGTAGTAGAGAATCCCGCGATCCTCTATTAGCGGTCGGGCTATTTCACCTCGATCTATCAGCGTCGACACCGCCACTACTATTGCACCTGTATCTTCAACTGCTTCAACAGCTTTTAGTAGTGAACCGCCAGTTGTTATGGCATCTTCAACAATTAAACATCTGTCACCTTCACCTATTTGTGAACCTTCAATGAGTTTGTTGGTTCCTCTACCTTTCGGTTGTTTCCGTACAAAAAACCATCTACACCGTTGAATTCCAGCTATGCCAATGGTTAAGGCATCTGCCCCGAGAGTAGGTCCGCCAACTACATCAAATTCCACATCACGTAGCAAAAGCCCATCTACTATTGCCCTACTCACAGTTTCAAGATCATCGAAGTGGGCGGTGGCTAGTTTCCCATCAACGAAATCTTGGCTCATGGCCCCTGATGCCAACTGAATAGGTTCTTCAAGCCTTTTAAGTCCTTTGGCTTTAATGATCTCTATTGCCTGTTTTTGCAAGCTACCCATTTGAACCTCCACTCGCTTTCTCTTAGGGTAGCGCCTAGTTCCCTAATGACCCGATGTATTTGACGCTGTCACGGTCCACAACGGTCGCTATGCTCCGCTGAAGAATAGCAGTAAACAAATCCTCGGCACGTTGATTTGGGTGGTCTGCAGTTACAGCGGTGTTTCCCCAATTGACAAGCCAAAAAAGGTGGGCTGTGTCTATCTGGTCAACAAGTTCTTCAAATACGGGGTACCCGGATTCTTCTGCTTGCATGGCATCAAAATAACCTTGAAGGAGGGCTGTTTCTTGTGACCGGCGGAGTTCAGTATCGAGGTTGCATCCAAGGAACGGGGAGATATCTCCGGAACCGTCACCTCGTCCAACGAGTTGGAAATCAATCACAATCACTTCTGGCAAAGGGTCTTTGGTGTCATCAAACAAAAGATTGTCAAGCCTGAAATCATTATGTGTCAGTGTTCTGCTCCGCTCAGCCCAACTTATGAGCCAACGACTGATTTCAGGTATGAATTCTTCAAGTTTCGCCGGAAGCCAATCAGGGTACAGGTCTCCATAGCGGTCCATAACGGTAGCCCATGATTGTTCGTACAGATTTTGAAGCCCCATATTTATGGGACTGTCTAACGGTGGCACCCAACCCAAAGCTGCAAGATCTTCACTGTCCCACCAGCGTGCATGTATTTGCGCTGCTGTTTCCATCGCTGCTTGAGCTTCTTCCAATGTAGCCCCTTTGAGATGATCACCTGAACGATAACGTCCCACGTCTTCCATCAACAAAGCGTAATTCTCGTGTTCGCCATCCCTACCGTTGTAATAAATGTCAGGTTTTTTAATTTCTAATCTTGGTGCTACTTGCTCGTAGAAAAGAGATTCCCGTTCATACACTCCCAGCATCACCCCTAATGGTTTCAACAGGCCATCAGTTGTCGGTATCTTTGCTATAGCTGTTGGCGGTCCAGAGGGCCCTTCGCCGTAGCTAAGGTGGAGGCGAGCAAGTTCTCCAAGGAACCCCTCTCCAACAGCAATACGTTCGGAATTGACTTCAATCACTGGGGCATAATTTTCTTCTTTGGCTGCGAAAGCTCGAGTTACCCAATCAGCGGTAAATTCGTCAAGGGAGTTCGGAATATTTAAAGCCATTGTCTATCTCTAGTAAGTACAAGTCTCGAAATCAAACTCGTAGCCTAGAAATACTGGCCATGGAAATGCATTGCACTGTGAGAGTAACTACCGTTTCGTATGGCCAATTACTACTCAACTGGTTCTGACGGTATCACTCGGTGTTCATGGCCTGGAAATGATGAACTGTACATCAGTTACCATGACCACGAATGGGGTTTCCCCGAAAGGGAAGATTCGAAACTTTTTGAAAAGATCTGTCTTGAAGGTTTCCAATCAGGACTTTCCTGGCTCACCATTCTTCGAAAACGCGATAACTTTCGGCAGGCATTTTCTAATTTCAATTTGGAGATAGTTTCAAAATTTGGAGAAAAGGAAATTGTGAACCTACTTCATAATGAAGGAATAGTAAGACATGAGGGAAAGATCAGGTCTGTAATAAATAACTCTCAGAAAGCTCTTCAGCTAATAGAAGAACAGGGGTCTCTCGCCCACTATTTCTACTCGCAACCAGAGTTGATAGAGATGAACAGAACCAAAACAATCATCCCATCTGAAACTGAACATTCGGTGGAGTTGAGTAAGGATTTGAAAAGGAGAGGGTGGACATGGATAGGACCAACTACTATTTACTCGTTTATGCAAGCTATGGGGGTAGTAAATGACCATATTCACGAATGCGAAATTCGAAAGATTGTTGAACTTGACCGAAGAGAATTTTTCTCATAGCACTACAAAACATTTCTGACATCAAACTTAGTTCTATCTATTGACAGGTTCCGACTAGCCTAGGGATGTGAGTCATTCCGGTGATCCTTTTATTAAACCGCAGTTGCGTGAATTTGGAGAAACAATTTTCGCTGAGATGTCGGCACTAGCGGCTGCAACCGGCGCCATTAATCTCGGTCAGGGGTTTCCGGACACAGATGGGCCATCTGAAATTTCAGAATTAGCGATCTCCGCTATTCGCAATGGACATAACCAATACCCGCCGGGGTTGGGCATACAAGAACTTCGTCAAGCAATCTCCGCCCATCAGAAGCGTTTCTACGATCTTGATTTTGATTTTGAAACCGAAGTGCTTGTAACCGCAGGAGCGACTGAAGGGATAGCTGCTTCTCTGCTAGCCATCTGTGAATCAGGCGATGAGATAATCACCTTTGAACCTTATTATGATTCTTACGCTGCTTCTATTGCCCTTAGCGGGGCCACAAGACGTGTCGTGACGCTTCGGACTCCTAACTATAGCTTTGACCCTGATGAACTCAGAAACGCTGTGAACGTTAATACGAAAGCGATACTTGTTAATTCTCCCCATAATCCAACTGGCAAAGTCTTTGACATGGAAGAGTTATCACTTATTTCTGAAATCTGTCAAGAGCACGACCTTATTGCAATTTGTGATGAAGTGTATGAACATCTTGTCTTCGAAGGTTCTCACACTCCCCTAATATCTTTTCCTGGAATGCGGGACCGCACCATTCAGATTTCTTCTGCTGGTAAGACCTTTAGCTTCACCGGATGGAAAATAGGATGGGTCTGTGCCCAGCCTGCTCTAATAAACACCGTCCGCACAGCGAAACAATTTCTAACATACGTGAATGGAGCTCCCTTCCAGCATGCAATCGCTTCAGCTCTAGAACTTCCTGATACATATTTCAGTGATTTTCTTGTTGACATGACAAAGAAAAGAAATTGTTTAACAACTGGTTTAAAGGAAGCAGGGTTCAACGTATTCTCACCTGCCGGCACATTCTTCGTAACCGCGGATATTCGACCTTTCGGGATTTCCGATGGTAGACAATTCTGTCTAGATTTACCGGACGCATGCGGTGTTGTTGCTGTCCCTAACGTTGTCTTCTACGACAATAAAGAGGAAGGAGAACATCTGGTTCGGTTCGCTTTTTGTAAGCGATTAGAAGTTCTTGAATCTGCGGTTTCTCGGTTAACCACTTTGGGAGATGCGAAATGAGAGTTGCTGCAATTCAACACGAAATTATCTGGGAAAACCCGGAAGCTAACTTTTTTAATCTGCAACCTATGATTCAAGAGGCAATTGAGAAAGGTGCTGAACTTATTGTTTTAACAGAGTTATTCAGTACTGGATTTTCTATGAATACTTTCCATACAGCTGAACTGCAAGATGGTCCCAGTACTTCTTTTCTGGTTGAACAAGCCCGTCAGACAGGAGTCACAATTTGTGGTTCGGTGCCTTCTCTTAAACCTTCTTCCCAAAACCCACAGAACTGTCTTGTCGTCGCCCATCCTGATGGTTCAGTGGACCGGTATGCAAAAAAGCATCTCTTCACTTTTGCAGAAGAAGACAAACATTACGAAGCGGGTTCCACGAATTTAACATTGGAAATTAAAGACTTAACAATGAGTTTCTTTGTTTGTTTTGATCTTCGTTTCGCTCCTGATTTTTGGGACTTAGCTAAGGAGACTGATCTCTTTATAGTGGTTGCAAACTGGCCTGAAACTCGCAGTGATCATTGGAAATCTCTTCTTCGAGCTCGGGCTATTGAAAATCAGTCATATGTGCTTGGAGTTAATAGAGTTGGAGATGGAGATGGAATAAAATATTCAGGTGACAGTTGCCTTATCAACCCTCTGGGAGAAAGTATTGCTACTGCTTCTCCTAATACCCCTACAGTCCTTATGGGAGATGTGGATAAGCAAGTTGTGGTTGAAACACGTCAACGGTTTCCGTTTCTTCATGACCGCTGAGTTTGGCAACTAGTTCTATTAGGAACTTTCACCTAGCATTAAAATTTTTCCATCTCGATTTCCGATAATGATTTTCCCATCCCAAACTGCGGGTGTGGCTTCAAGACACCCGTTACTTACTTGGAAAGACCAGAGTGTAGGAGGTCGTATAGTCGTGTCACTCACATCAAAAGCATTTAAGTAGCCGTTGCAATCAGCTTGAAGCAAAACATCATCGATAACCACTGGGGAACTCCATAAGGGACCTTGCAAAAGAAATTCCCAGCGTATTTCACCACTATCGGTATCTATCCCCATTAATCGTGCTGAATCTGTTGCGACAATAAGAATATCCCTATGGAGGGCGGGTGTGGCCCACACCCCATCAGGCAGTTCTGCATTATCAAAAATTGACCAAATTAAAGGGTCATCTGGCTTTGATGGATCTAGTTTTACGATCTGACCTACTTGAAATGAACGTGAGTAGCCTCTTTCGTATTCGACACCAACGTAAAGGGACCCTTGTTCATCTATGACAATCGTTGCATCAACGTCGTCACCTACCCAGTACCTGAAATTACGTACAGGGTCTTCGCCAACTGATAGAAGTGATAGGTCCCAGCCTTGAACAAGCCCGCCTGAGTTAGCGAAATAGGCTGTATCTCCGCTGATAGCGACGGAACCTTCAATAGAAACATTGCTCCCAACAGTGAAAATTAAATCGTCGTCGTAACCGGGTGCAGCAAACACTAATTCGGGTTGCGCTTCGACGAGGCCATCTGCATCAAATGAGCGATTTAATTTAATGATGTGGAACATTGAATTCTCTCCACCAACAAAGAGGTAGTCATCAAGGACTAATGGGGCTCCATCCCAATCATTATTCCAAAGACTTCCTTCCACAGTGTCAGAATCAAGACTCCACAAAACAACGGGTTCACTACGGTCCAAAGCGATTACGCGAAGCAGGTCATCTCTTCCACCCGTATACACAACGGGATAACCATCTGGATCTACAGTTACTGAGCCTTTAATAATGTCATCCGTTTGGAAGGGTTTCAGTAATTGTTTCCCTGTGTCAGCGTCTATGAAATGGATAGCTCCATCCAATGCCCCAAAGACGGCCCATGTTATATCGCCACGCTCAAAAATGGCTGGCTGGCCCGTCCATCCGAGTCCACACCACTCTTCGTTTTGGTAATCGAGCATCGTCACTCCACAAAGCAGTTCGTTTTCTGGGTATTCCCATTTAATTTCTGGATTATTCGGTATTGGCCCAGTCCCGTAGAAAGTTCGCGTTGGATTACCTCTAAATGTAAGAAGGCCCGAGACTGTTGTCCCCCATGGTTCTCCTACTGATTCAGGATCTACCCAACCGGGGTATGGGTCAGGTTCGGGTATGGGAGTAAGGGTAGGTACTGGCGTTGGCTGAGGAGTTGGTGCTGGTGTCGGAGTTGGGATTGGGATTGAAGTCGGAGTTACAAATACTTCCTCTAACGGCTCATCCGTTTGGGTAAGAATCCAAATCCACGCACCGAGGGCAGCGCCAAGAGCGAATAGGGCAATAGGAATTGCCCACCGAAGAGAACGGTTTAAGCCTTCCTTTGAAGGCTTGGCATAACGGGGGGAATACGGATCCAACTTATGCTCTTATCGTCCTTTGAATTCCGCTGATCGACGATCCTCAAAGGACGCGACTCCTTCTTTGGCGTCCTCGGTTGACATTAACTGCGATTGGGTCTTTCCAAAGGCGTCTACACATGCTTGGAAACCTTCATCCAGCCAGCGTTTAGATGATGCTTTCGTTTCTTGAACAGCTAATGGTGCCATTTCGCAGATTCTTTCAGCGATTTCTATTGCGCGATTAAGTTCTGTCCCAGTTGGGACAATTTCTTGAACCAAGCCGATTCTGTATGCTTCTTCAGAGTCAAATTCGTCGCATGTGAGAAGGTGATACATCGCATTGCCCCAGCCTCCGCGTTCAACAAATCTGATAGTTGCTCCTCCCGTTGCATGGATGCCTCGAGCTGGCTCCAATTGTGAAAAGCGGCAATTCTCAGCGGCGATGATGATATCTCCAGCAAGTGCTAGTTCTATCCCGAAGGTATAAGTTATTCCTTGAACAGCGGTAACTATTGGTTTTCTGCATCCTCTACCCAACGCCATCGGGTCAACTCGCTCGCTTGCGTTCGTATGGGAACGGTTATTGTCAGACATTCTTTGCGTCCATTTAGGTAAGTCAAGCCCTGCCGTAAAATGGTCTCCGTACCCAAACAGAACCCCCGCCCATAAATCCTCGCTTTCATCAAGAAGTGTCAGAGCGTCAACTAGTTGGGCAGCCATGACCGGCGTGTACCCATTGTACTTTTCAGGGCGATTCAATCCGATGAGTAGAATGCGATCTTTGATCTCCGTTGTCACTGAGCCTTCATTATCAACCATATACATTGACCTTAGTTCGTTTATTCAGATGTTTTGCAACAGGTAGCCTGTCTAGATCATTCGTCGTTTACTAGTCTGAAGGCACGTTTAAGAAGCGGAGTTTCTTGCCCCGGCTGTATTTGTTCACCTTCTAAACCATCATCCCACAATGACCCTTGTGTAATTTCTTCAGTTACCCCATCATTTGGAACTACTTGTAGGAAAGACTCTTCGAAAGGTTCCGAAGTTAATTCCTCAAGCATTCCTGTTCGTTGATCTTCGTCCTTAGATTCTATAATTATCTCATCTTTAACAATAGGAACGTCTTCTATTGGGATTTCCATGTTCAGGTCAGGTTCAGGGTATGCATCTTCGATTATTTGAGCTGGAACAGACTGCTTCTTTGAAACTTTTTTTGACTTTTTCTTGCGTTTCCGAGGAGATGAACGGTCGTCTGTTAGAACCCACCCAACTGGAACAGTGGTTCTACTAACGTGGATTTCGCATAATGGTGACCCATCTGGAGCTTTATCATGACTCGGTTCAACTATCCATGCTCGTCGAGATTGAGGGACCATAAGAAGCACTGCTTCCGCTGCTTTACCGCAGCCAACACGGTTACAGAAATCAGTCCTATCCACGCCAAGAAGCTACATCATGTTGAGGCAACCTGTGTGCCTATCCTCAAAAAAGTTTCTTGGAAGCCATTTCATTAATGTTGAATACGGACTCTGATTTCATTATCTATAGCCGATATGCAGCCTGACCAAATGTTTTCATTTATGATTAACCTATCTACATGAGGAGACATCATTTATTCTTGGCGAACGCTTGAGATACTCTCACAACAGTTTGAGTTGTGCGGAGTTCATGCTGATTCGCTGGTGGCTGTTCTAAGTGATGAATTGTCCCCCGAAGAGACGAAATCCAATACGTTGATGGCTTTGGAGAGAATCGGGTGTCACATGATTTCTTTAACTCTTCCTTTCAGTAACCAACTATCATTTCAGGAACAATTGAAGCATCAGAGCGGCTCCTTAGCTCTTTCTAGGGCTGACTTGGTTATTGACTTGACACGAAGAATTAAAGATTCTGATATGGATCAACATCCTTTGAGCAAAACTCGTGTGCTTTCTATAGATTCACCAATTGTGAACGAACCACATCATTTGATGACAAGTGACGGAGTCACCAAACGGGTCAACAAGATCGTCGGACTTATTGATGACGGCGGGAATTTACATGTTTCATCACCATCTGGAACTCAAATAAGTTTTGATCTTACGCATTGTTCAAGAATAATAAAAACAGGCATCCCCTCTAAAATAGGGGCGGTTGCTAAATGGCCAACCGGATCTATTGAACTCTTCCCTGACCAGAACGATCTCAATGCCGACATTATCGTTATGCCCGGCGATCTGGTCCTTGACGCAAAACACATTATTAAAAATCCCGTCCGCTTAGAAATTGAGAAGGGAAACATAGTTGAAATTAAGGGAGAGTCAAGCGACGCGAATTTAATCAAAGCGCAACTTGAATATTACCCGAACCCAGAAAAAGCTTACTCATTTCGAAGCGTTTGTTTGGGATTGCGCCTTTCGTCTACCAGTTCATATAGTGGCCCTTTCGATCCTGAGAGACTTGAAGGGTCTGAAGGTGGTTTTCAAGCTGGTTGGGTTACGGTTTCAACTGGGACTAGAAACCAGTCAGCTATTTCTCTCACACTGACTAATGCAAGTGTTGCCCTTGGTAACGTAGAGATTTTTTCAAATGGTCAACTATCAGCGAATCTCAGACCAGACATATACGAAATCTCTGCATTAGAGCTTTAGATTAACTAACGGGAGAGAATTACCTACTCAGCTAAGCATCTTTAAAAATGCTTCAATCTTATGAAATTCTCTCTGGACCTTACGCCTTTCGTAAGGTATCGTGCCTCACAAGGATTTACTGAGGAATAGAAATGAAGAAATTTTTTGGAATTGTAATTTTTGCTCTCTTAACTTTAGGAGCTTGTGGGGGAGGTAGCTCTGATGAAGCTCCTCCAGCTAGTTCAGAAAATGACTCCACTGTTGAAGAAGAGACACCGGCAACTGAAACTCCGGTTGTTGTAGAGCCAACTCCTACAGCGGAAGTCGTCATTCCAACCCCTGCTCCACTTATCCATACAGTGCAACCAGGTAATTCCTTAGGCCAAATAGCCCAAAGCTACGGAGTTCCTATTGAAGTACTTGCCGCCGAGAATGGGATTGAAGATTACAACCTTATTCAAGTCGGGCAAGAAATCGTTATCCCCATATTGGAAGAAGATGAAGAGGAAGAGGAATAAATTTTCCTCACCCCTTTTAATCTGTTTCGGAGATTGTCACAGAGTGTATGACTACATCTTCAACGGGTCTGTCACCGGAATGAGTTGCAACGAGCTGCATTGCTTCAGCTACTTCTAAACCCTTTACAACTTTTCCGAATAATGAATACTGCGGAGGAAGACCTACCCCGCTTTGCCCAGTCACTATAAAAAATTGGCTACCGTTCGTATTTGGTCCAGCATTTGCCATTGCTATAGAGCCTATTTCATATCTACCTGGGGCTGGGAGCTCATCAGCGAACCGATAACCCGGCCCGCCCATTCCTGAACCTTCTGGGCACCCTCCTTGGCACATAAACCCATTGATGATTCTGTGGAAGATGAGATCGTCGTAATAGTGATAGCGAGACAAGAAAACAAAGTTATTGACTGTTAAAGGAGCGCCGACGCTATCAAGATGAATGATCATTTCACCTAATGAGGTTTCCATCTTTGCTGTATAGGTTTTACCCTCTTCTATACACATCGGTGGAGCTTCTGAAAAGCTGGTTTGGCGTGGGCTTGACCCGTCAGGGTTCGGACAATCAGACATGAATTTCCTCTTTTTCTAATTAATTCTTGAACGCTTACCCTATCCGTATTTCGTATTTCACTCCACCATCCCCTATGAGAAGCCCTTATGAACCTACGATCCGCAATGTGGTACAGAAACCTAGAAGAGGGAAGATTCGTAAGATCAGGCAAAAGCGGATGACTATTTCCTGCAACGTATGTGATGTGACTTGGAGGGGGAAACCAGGAGACTCATGTTGGATTTGTGGAACTAACGAAACGATTGAAGCTGTACCCGCTCAAATTAAAATCGTCTCTTAATAGACACAGGTGGCCAGCCGATGATCTAACCCCCGGTGATCATCGACTGTTTTTGAGCCACCCGTTTAACTCCACAGTGGCTGATAGCCCCCCGGTCAAATCAGCCACACTGGAGTCGAAGATGTGTCATATGTCACAGTACACACTAATGGGGGTCAAACCAAACAATTCCCAAAAAAGTCTTTCATGAAGGACTACCTCATGGGGAATTCCGATCTAGCCTGTTAGAAGAACAACTATGTCTACGAACATCCTTTTTCCTTTGCTAATTGTAGCTGCGAGTCTCTTTGTAGCTCTTGCCGCTCATTCGAGAACAAGACAAAGGCACCAACCGAAAATTTTTAAACTTCAAGTACCTAAAAAGAAAAAGGGGTGGACCCGTAGTATAAAAACCGAAACTGACATTCAAGAAGAAACAAATGCGCCTCAAGGGGAGACGTTGGTTGGATGGCATAACAAACATGAAGTTCTCCTCCTTGATTTCTTTGAACAGGCTGACAAGGTTATGAGCCAAAGTCATAGCGCAGCAAACGAGAAAGTAGCAGCTTTGGAGAAGCTACCAAATGTTGAACATGCATGTGTTTCGCATCCCGCCCCAGAGATAGGCGCTGAACTCGCAACCCTGGTGGGGATACTCAACACAGGATGCACTGCATTCTCGCGCAATGACGAAAAAGTATTTTCTGATCAACGATTGCTTTACCTTGAATATCGTTCAACTTGGTTGTCGAGAATTCGTCAGTACGTACATGACTTTGAACGTCTCATTCATCTTCGTAAACCATTACCCTGAAATTAAACCAGCCCCCAACTAGAACGTAAGAGAAAAGGTGAGTATGAACGACCCAGCTCAAATAACCCAAGTTGCAGCAAGATCTGAATCAGCGACAAAGATCTACGGGAAGGGAGACACGCTTGTACGCGCTCTTGACGATGTGGACGTTGCCTTTGAATCCGGAAGATTCACTGCAATCATGGGACCCTCTGGGTCAGGCAAATCAACATTAATGCATTGTATGGCCGGCCTAGATAGCCTCACAAGCGGCAAGGTCTTCATAGGAGAGACTGACCTAACTGAATTAACCGAAAAAGAACTGACACTGCTTCGTCGTACCAATATCGGTTTCGTTTTCCAGTCATTTAACCTTGTCCCAACCCTGAATGCCCTTGAAAACATCACCCTGCCCATTGACCTTTCTGGCGCAAAAGTTGATCAAGACTGGTTGAACAACGTGACCGAAGCAGTAAGTCTCAAAGACCGACTGAAACATCGGCCCAATGAACTTTCAGGAGGGCAACAACAACGCGTAGCTGTTTCACGCGCCCTTGCTAGCAAACCAAACATAATTTTCGCTGACGAACCAACCGGCAATCTCGATTCAAAAACCGGTAACGAAATACTTGAATTCATGCGTGTAGCCACAACAGAACTTCACCAAACTATTGTGATGGTGACCCATGATCCTGTAGCAGCTAGCTTCTCCGATAGGGTCATTTTTCTTGAGGATGGTCGGGTCGTGGGTGAAATTATAGATCCCACAGCAGATGGGATACTTGACCAAATGCGCAGTATTGATAGCTGAATTCCACTCCATGACTCTTCTCCGACTTGCAATAAAGAATGCCTACTCTAAACCAGGTCGTTTCCTGCTAACATCGCTTGCTGTCCTAATCGGGGTAGCTCTCACCACAGCTGTCTTTATCTTTACTGATAGTCTGAGATCAACTTTTGGGGACCTCAGCGACGATATTGAATCTGGTTACGATTTAGCTGTTCGATCAGAGATCCCATTTGGGAATCGTTTAAATGCCGCTCCGATTGATTTAGACCTACCAGCAGAACTTTCCAAAGTGCAAGGAGTAGTCGCTGTACAACCCCGAGTCATTGAATTTGGAATAGTGCCGAACAAAGCTGATGGATCTGCAGCTTTGGCTACGCGGGGTCCAAATATTGGAATCAATTGGGAGGATTCTTCGCCAACTCCTCGTTTATTCGTGGCAGATGGGCGCGAACCGGTTGCAATTACAGAATTCGCTATTGACGTTGACACCGCTAAAGACGATGGTTTCCAGGTAGGTCAACAATACGATTTACAAACTCCGAATGGTCTCAAGAAACTTACCCTTACAGGTACATTTACCTTCGCTGACCCAGAAGAAAGTGCATCTATCGGCGCCAAACTCGTCGCCATGGATACGGACTCTGCTGTTGAATTGTTCAATAGTGGAGTTGGTTTTGACGACATTACAGTAAGTGTTGGTCAGGGTTTCTCTGAAGGTGACGTCATAAAAGAAATACAAGCGTTTCTTCCCGAAGGCCTGGAAGTTTTAACAAGAAGTGATCTCGTTGACGAACAAGCCGATACTTTCAACCAATTCATAAATATTTTTCAAACGATTCTGTTGGTATTTGCCTTCATTATCCTAATTGTCGCTGCATTTATTATTTACAACGTGTTCTCAATCATCATCGGCCAGAGAATTCAAGAAATTGGACTTCTCCGAGCCTTAGGGGCTACCGGTAAACAAATCACGAACTCAATCGTTATTGAGGCATTGTGCGTTGGGGTTTTCGCTACAACGGCTGGCATCGCTCTCGGATTCCCAATTGCTTTTGGATTCCAAGAACTACTAGCTGCCTTGGACTTTGGCCCTGATGAGAATTCACTTCCCCTCAAACCAGCCACGATCATTGCCGGAGCGATTCTAGGTATAGGACTAACACTCGTAGCCGCAGTCTGGCCCGCATTAAAAGCACGATCAATCTCTCCAATGGCAGCTTTGCGAAGCGACGTTTCTAAAACATATGTTGTGCCTCGGAATCTTGGAATTGGGTCATTTCTGACAATTCTTGGCATCGCCGCAATTGTTTTTGGCTTCGCTATGAATCAATGGCTACTGATGCTGCCAATTGGTGTGTTAGCTGGAGTCCTTCTTTATCTGGGTTTGAGTAGAATACATGTTTTCGCAGGCAAGATTTCTCTTTTAGCGGTTGGTTTAATACTGCTCGTAACCGCCCTCACTGCAGATCTCTCCACTTCTATGCTTCTGGCGCTTCTTGGTGCAGCTGCTTTGAATTCATTTTTAGGCATGAACCTTCTAAGCCCAGTCTTCACTGAACCCGTTACTCGTTTCTTGGGGTTGCCTACGGCACGACTTGGTGTTCCAAGCAAAATGGCTCGGCGGAACGCTGGAAGAAGCCCTGAAAGGACAGCTTCGGCAGCTTCAGCGCTTATGATTGGTTTAGCACTTGTCGCAACGGTATCTGTTGTCTCTGAATCTCTGAAAGCAACCGTTGGTGACATTTTAGAAGAAGACGTAATTTCTGACTGGTTTGTTCAGGGAGAAACTCTGGGTCCAGAACCTTTGGGCTTCAGTCCATCAATAACAAATGAGATTGCCGCACTTCCAGAGGTAGAAGAAGTTCTTGCAATGCAATACTCTAACGAAGGTTTACGCACAACCTTTGATGATGAAGTGAAAAGAACCTACTCAGCGGACCTCGCATCTGTCCCAAAATATTTTAACGTAGGAATCAAAGAGAACAACGAGTCGCTTATCGGCAATCAGGCCGTATATCTCCACGAAGATGAAGCCAAAAAATATGGTGTTTCTATTGGGTCCACCCTCCCCGTTGAATTCATTGATCAAAGCCAGATAGAACTCGTAGTTGCCGGTATTTTCACTTCAAAATCCATCATTGATTCAGGGTGGTTACTTGATTCGAGCGTGTACACATCAAACCCCAATCTCGTGCCACAAACCGATGACTTCGTGGGTGTCCTGCTAACAGATGGCGTTAGTGAACAAAGAGCTAGAGAGGCTCTAGAGAACGTCCTAATTGATTACGAGCAAGTAGAAGCTCGAACGAAAGATGAACTCAAGGAACAAGCCGAAAGTCAAATAAACCGGACCTTAACTATAGTTAGCGTTCTTCTTTTCATCTCTGTTGTCCTTGCCGTCCTCGGTGTGGCAATTACCCTAGCTTTATCCGTATTTGAACGAACACGTGAGATAGGGCTAACCCGGGCTGTAGGGGCAACAAGAAAACAAATCCGGAGGATGGTCCGTGTTGAGGGAATATTAGTAGCTCTCTTTGGTGGTTTGCTTGGTGTTGGTTTAGGACTCGTTTTCGGCATTGCTTGTGTGCAGATCATCCCAGATGATTTCGTTTCTGAATTAGCTATTCCGTGGCTTCTGATCTTCAGGAATTTAGTAATCGCTGGGTTTGCCGGCTCTTTAGCGGCTTACTTCCCTGCTCGGAGGGCAGCGAAACTACAAGTCTTAGATGCTATTAATCACGAATAGGAATTTTACTTAATTTATTATTTTAGGGAATCGGGAAGAGGGCCTGAGTGGGCAACAATCAGACGTCGGGTTGCTCGTGTCAAGGCTACGTAAAGGGAACGTATTCCATTTCGCTCTCCATTAATTATCTCATTGGGTTCTACCACGATAGCTACGTCTAGCTCTAACCCTTTAACTAATCCAACAGGGACAAGGGTCACTTGGTTTGATAGAGCCCCTTCGTAAACAAGTCCATGTTCTATTCCTGAAGCTTTAAATGATTGAGTTAGCAGGTCAACATAACGATCTGGGGATATCACTGCCATTGTTCCAGAGCCCAATTCTTCTAGTTCAGATCTTGTTAACGCAGTGACGGCACCTAGAAGGCGAGCAGGAGTTTCTACTTTCAGGAAACGAGGAGTTTCTCCTTGTTCGCGTACAGCGACTGGGGCGTTCTTCCCGTATGGTGTGTCACGCAAAACCCTTGAAGCTACATCCATGGTGGGTTGAGGCAATCTATACCCAACGGTCAATTCAGCAAAGCGCGGCTGTTTTCTACTTGGAAGAGCTTCAAGGATTTCATTCCAATTGTCGTGGGCCCATGCACCGGTTGCTTGAGCGATATCTCCAACAATTGTCATTGAGCCATTAAGTGAACGACGTCGCAACATGCGTAATTGCATTGGAGAAAGGTCCTGTGCTTCATCAACCACAATATGGCCGAACGTCCTGATTGTTTCTTCTTCTTGAAATGCGGTTCGGGGTCCAAGGATTTCTTGAGCCTCATCTAGGATAGGGGCGTCGTGTACGGTCCAAATCACTTCTGAGGCGTGCGGTGAACGTTCACGGAAAAGCATAAGAATCTCTTCTTTTGAAAATGATGGACATCCAGCGTTTATAAGTAAAGCTTGACTTCCGAACAGATCGTGGACAAGATGCTCCGCAGTTAAAGAAGGCCACATCCAATCTAAGGTTTCTCGGATTTCTAAGCTGGTTTCTAAATCGGCTTTAAGTTTTATTGGGTCTATCTCAGCGTTTCGCGTACTTGCGGCAAGAGCTTCAAAGAAAGAATCTCTGACATAGTTTCGAGCGGAGTTGTGGTGCGTGTAACGGCGTTGAGCTTCTGAAACAATAATTGATGATTCTTCAACGCTGAGACGTAGTTTTTGGAGCCCATACCCTACTGTTAACTCTTCCAGTATGGGGCGTTCTCTATCTTTCACAGCTCGTTGAAGAACGTCTTTCATTAAAGAGTCCCCTTTTATCCTTGCTATCTTTTCAGAATCAAATCCCCGAACAGTAACTCTGGGCACTAGATCCGCTAGAACGGCGAGATGAACACCGGCTTCACCTAATGAAGGAAGTACTTGTTCGATGTAAGTAAGGAAAACTTTATTCGGACCTACGACTAAAACTCCTTGTCCCTGAAGAGGAAACCTGTGCGTGTAAAGGAGGTAGGCGGCTCTGTGGAGTGCAACAACTGTTTTGCCAGTTCCTGGTCCTCCTTGGACTATTAGAACTCCTGGTAATGGGGCGCGGATAATTTCATCTTGTTCACCTTGAATGGTCGCAATGATGTCTCCTAAACGTCCCGATCGAGCTTGTTCCATGGTGGTCGCTAAAGTCATTCTTCCTTTGAAGTATGGAGTTGACGAGTCATCAATGATGTCATCGCCGAAAAATTCGTCTTCGATTCCAAGAAGCTTTTCCCCTCTCGAAGCAAAGTGGCGACGTCTAGTTAACCCCATAGGTTGCCGCCCAGTAGCACGATAGAAAGATTCTGAAATGGGGGCGCGCCAATCAACAGTAATTGGATCTTGACTCTCATCCCAAACCGCTATTCGGCCAATATAGAATGTCTCGTTTTCATCGTCTTCATTTCGTTGGTCTATCCGACCAAATACAAGCGAAGCATCTCCTATATCAAGTTGGGATAATCTCTTATTGACCTGATCGGCAATGACATCTTTCTCAAATCGGGCCTGATGAGTACCACCTTTACCTGATTCCACATTCTTATGTAGTTTCTTGGCTTCATCATGGGCGCGAGCCAAAACAGAATAAGCTTTATTGATATAGTCCTGTTCTGTTTGGAAATCGGGGTGGATTATGATCACCTCTTCCGGCGCATGTTGTTAACAGCATTTTGGGTGGTTAACTATTCTAGCGATTTTTAAGACTTTCTCATCAAAGAAATGTCACTTCCCCGAATCGTTAATTTTTGATTGTCGCTACTAGATTTATCATATGGCTTCTACGGATTTGAAAAACCATTCTTTCTTGAGAGCCTGCCGGTGCGAACCTGTTGAACAGACGCCTGTGTGGTTCATGCGACAAGCAGGAAGGTCGCTTCCTGAGTATCGTGCGTTGCGTAAAGAAGGAAGTATTTTAGATGCAATAAAGAAGCCTGATGTATCTATTGAAATCACCTTGCAGCCAATCAGGCGTTATGGCGTTGATGCAGCAATCCTGTATTCCGATATTGTGGTGCCAGTACATGCAGTTGGGTTCGGTGTTGAAATTGAACCTGGGATTGGTCCTGTAACTGCTAGTCCTTTCAGATCCGCCGATGACTTAAATAGGTTGCGGAGTCTGAACCCTGAAATTGACACCCCGTATGTTCTTGAAACAGTAAGGGGCTGTGTCCAAGAACTTGAAGTTCCACTAATTGGTTTCGCTGGAGGTCCCTTCACCGTCGCTAGTTATCTTATTGAAGGCGGACCTTCACGCTCGTATCAAAAAACTAAAGCTTTAATGTTTGGAGACAGCGGGTTATGGAATTCTCTGATGGAACGTTTGACAGATATAACCATCCAGTCATTACTTTCCCAAGTAGAAGCTGGAGCTAGTGCCGTACAATTATTTGATTCATGGGCCGGTTCTTTATCTGCTAGCCAATATGAGCGTTTCGTTTTTCCGTATTCACAAGCTGTCTTTGCCGCTGTAGAGGAAACGGGCGTCCCTAGAATACATTTTGGGGTTGGAACTGGTGAGTTGCTACCGTTGATGAGCGAAGTAGGAGCTGATGTAGTTGGGGTTGACTGGCGTGTACCCATTGACACAGCTCGTAAAAGAATCGGAGAGGGGAAAGCTGTCCAAGGAAACCTTGACCCAGCTATCCTCGGAGGCTCATGGAATTCAATTGAAGCTGAGGTGCTTGACATTCTCCAAAGAATAGGAGGAGAACCCGGACATGTCTTTAATCTTGGTCATGGAGTTACCCCAGAGATAGATCCAGATGTTCTTTTGCGAGTCGTTCAACTTGTACATGATTTCCGGATAGAGACATGAGAGTCGTTATTGTTGGAGGGGGAATTAGCGGACTTAGCGCCGCTTATGCACTTGATAACACAGATCATGAAATTCTTCTTTTGGAAAGTTCAAACCGTCTTGGAGGGAAGATCTTAACTACTGAAGTAGCGGGGTCATACATTGACGCTGGACCAGATGCGTTTCTCACACGCGATCCTGAAATGCGTGAACTTTGCGACTCTCTCGGGTTAAGTGAAGAACTAGTGGCGCCAGCTGCTCAATCAGCAAAGATCTGGGTCAATGGTTCCATGCATGCTTTACCTAAAAGAAACTTTTTAGGAGTCCCTCTTGACCTAGATGAATTAGAGAACCTTTCAATAATTTCCAGTGAAGGAATAGCTGAAGCTCGTTCTGATCTTCACCGGTTAGGAAATGAGCCGGATGAAGAAGAAACGGCTGGTTCGTTAATTCGCCGTCGCCTAGGTAATGAAGTTATGAATAATCTTGTTGGCCCTCTCTTAGGGGGAATCAACGCTGGTGATGCTGATGCGCTTAGCCTTGAATCTGGATTTCCTTATTTATTTCAAGCAAGTAGGGGCGATCCAAGTCTGATTCGTTCAATAAGATCCTTTCTTGAAAAACAAAACAGAGATCCTTCCGAACCCGTTTTTCTCACACATCCAGATGGGATGCAACGGGTAGTTGATACTCTTGCAACCAAAATTAGTGCCGACGTAAAGTACAACGAGAAAGTTACCGGCATAAGGCAATCAGGTAATTCATGGATTGTAGAAAGCAATGAAGAGCATGAAACTGACGTAATTATTTTATGCACTCCGGCTTTTGTCACCTCAGATTTAATTTCCAAAACTTGTCCTGAAACTTCGCAGCTTCTATCAGAAATCCGATACGCCTCTATGGCATTTGTTACGTTCGCTTTCCCCGCTGAATTTGTGCCAGCCTTTGATGGAAGTGGTTTCCTCGTTGGGAAAGATGAGGGTACGTTAATGACAGCGTGTTCTTGGACTTCATCAAAATGGGGTCATTTCAGTAACGGAAACACTATTTTTATACGCGTTTCTGTAGGGAGGTTCAACAACGGTCAAGCTTTACAACTCAAAGACGATGATTTAGTGAAACAACTACGAAAAGAATTAGAGGCCCTAACAGGAATCAATGTTGAACCCTCAGCTACTAGAGTTACGCGTTGGCCTAAGTCTTTCCCCCAATACGAAATTGGCCATAAGGACAGGGTTCAAAAAATTAGATCTGAAGTTCTCAATGAAGCTCCTGGGGTTTTTCTTGCTGGAGCTGCGTTTAATGGTTTAGGACTTTCGGCTTGCATTCGTGATGGAACAACACAAGCGCAAGAAGCATTAAAATTTTTAGAAGAATAATGATCGCAAACCAATCATTATGTTAGGAACCAGACATCTAAGCAGCCTGGCTAGTCAGAAGCTAAGAAACTTGCTTCTAGCATTAGCTATGGGAATTCTCTTTGTCCTATCAATGCCGCCATGGGGGTTTTGGCCACTTGCATTTATCGCAATTGCTGGTTTCGATCAATTACTCAAAGGTGCCCAATCAACAAAAACACGTTTTTATATTGGGTTCAGTTTCGGTTTGGGATGGCTATTCCCAGGCACTTTTTGGATGATTGCTCTTACGGTCCCCGGATATTTTGTTCAAGGCCTACTTTTCAGCGGATTTTATGGTCTTTCGACCATTGCTGTACCTAGAACTTCTCACCGTTTTGTAGCTTTACCAGCAATATTTACTTTGGTTGAAGCCTTGCGTTACCGTTGGCCGTTTGGAGGAGTTCCATTAGCGACTATTGCGATGTCGCAGAGTAATTCACCACTCGGTCAGACAGCACGTATTCTTGGACCTTTGTTCCTAACTTTTCTTGTTATCACAGGTGGAATTGCTCTTTCATTAGCATGGCAAAGAAGATGGTTCCATTCACTAGTGCTTCTCCTGTCAATTACCGCAATTTGGATCTTTAGTTTGGTCGCTCCCACCGGTAACCCTTTAGAAACAATTGACATAGCAATTGTCCAAGGAGGCGGTGAGCAAGGAACTCAAGCGATTAATACCGATGAGCGCGAAGTTTTTGAGCGGCATCTCTTAGCAAGTTCTGAAATTAATGGAGATCCGGATCTTGTGCTTTGGCCTGAAGATGTCGTCAATGTTAGACAACGGTTTGTTGATTCACCTGAATTCCCCGAGTTGCAAGAACTTGCACGAAATTTGAACAGTTGGGTTGTGGCGGGAATATTTGAACGAATAAGCGATACGTCAAACGCTAATGCTTCTATCGTATTTGGACCTGATGGAGAAATGTATGGCAGATACGACAAGGTTCGGTTAGTGCCATTTGGGGAATATGTGCCACTTCGCGGCCTTATTGAACCTTTCGCTCCTGACTACCTCCCGGTCCGTGATACCCAACCCGGTTCTGGCGAACCTAACTTATTGATACCTATGAAGGAAACAGAGGTTAATGCTGGTATCTCAATCTCATGGGAAATTTTCTTTGAAGATAGAGCACGACAGGCAGTCAGAAACGGTGGTCAAATTCTTTTAAATCCAACAAACGGGTCTAGTTATTGGCTGAGAATACTTCAAACTCAACAGGTAGCTTCTTCTCAGTTACGGGCTATAGAAAATGGTCGGTGGGTTCTGCAGGCAGCTCCGACAGGGTTTAGCGCAATTGTGAACCCTGATGGGAAAGTCACCCAAAGAACAAGCATTTCAGAAACGAACGTGCTCCAAGGGAAAGTAGAGCTTAGAGACGGCAAGACCATTGCTACTCGA
The DNA here is from genome assembly GCA_030740795.1 of Acidimicrobiales bacterium. Lineage (GTDB taxonomy): Bacteria > Actinomycetota > Acidimicrobiia > Acidimicrobiales > UBA8592 > UBA8592. The sequence continues at coordinate 27,553 of JASLWO010000072.1, forward strand.
GCTGGTCCTACCCCTGTGATTATTGGGGCAATTCTTGCATTAGGTTTCGCAAATCTGATGGCGCGTAGAAGAAACTAATCTATTTCAATCATTAAGGTTGAAGGTCCTTCATTGACCAAATTGACATTCATAAATGCTTGGAATTCACCTGTTTCGACTCTCACCCCATAGTCTGTTTCTAAACATTTTATGAAATGTTCTATTAAGGACTTTGCCTGTTCTGGTGGGGCGGCAGCGATCCAGCTAGGTCGGCGGCCTCGGCTCACATCACCATAAAGTGTGAACTGGGAGATGACCAGAAATTGAGCGCCCACCTGCAAGCTCGATAGGTTCATTTGGCCTTTATCATCTTCAAAGATTCTTAATTCCACAACTTTTTTCGCAAGCTTTTCAGCTATCGCTTCTGAATCACTATGGGTAACTCCAACAAAAATACAAAGCCCACGTGAAATAACGCCTATTGTTTTTCCTGAAACCTCTACTGAAGCTTCCGATACCCGTTGGACAAGTGCTCTCAAAGGACCCCCATTCATCGTTAAATTTAAAGTTATATTCCATAGATTCCACCATTAAGAACCAAAGAAATCCAGTTGAGAAAAAGAACATTTCGCATATTTTGGCTTGTTTTGCCTCTTGATGTCTTTACCCTTGAATTCTGGTACGGAAGGACGCGTCTTGGTGAATAAATCAGGAGAAACAGAAACTAAACACCTTCGAATAGCGATGCTCGCCTATCGGGGGAAGCCACATGTGGGTGGGCAGGGAGTCTATGTACGTGAGATGAGTAAAGCTTTATCTGAGCTTGGACACACTGTCGAAGTTCTCGGAGGGCCTCCCTACCCTGATCTTGACCCCAAGGTTCCTTTACATAAATTCCCAAGTCTCGAAATCTTCAATGATCACTTCCCAGGAAGGATTCCTGGATTTTGGGAGATAAAAGATTTCCCTGATTTCGTGGAAATCTGCTCTTACATGACAGGAAACTTCTCTGAACCTCTTTCGTTTTCTTTGCGGGCATATCGAGCGCTCCGCGAACGTCCTAACGATTTTGATCTAGTGATTGATAATGGTTCACTCGCATACGGAAATATATTGATCCAAAGAAAACTAGACCTTCCAATACTTGGCATTATCCATCACCCTATTACGGTTGATCGCAGACTCGAATTAGATAATGCGAGAACACCCCTTGAGCGTTTCGGGAAGCGCCGATGGTATGCATTTACGAGAATGCAAACGCGCGTCTGTCAAAAAATCCAGAGAATCGTTACTGTCTCAGAATCATCACGTTCAGATATAAGCGAGGACCATAAAGTAGATCTTGAAAAGATCCATGTTGTGCCAATTGGAATCGATACGGATTTCTTCGCCCCGCAACCAAGCATTGAAAGAGTTCCTGGCCGTATCGTTTCAACAGCTAGCGCCGACGTTCCACTCAAAGGCCAAAAGTACCTTTTGGAAGCTTTAGCCAAGGTTCGAGAAAAATACCCTCATGTGCATTTGGAATTAGTAGGGAAACAACGCGAAGGAAGCACCACGGCAGAAACCCTTGAAGACCTTGGGCTTAGTGACATCGTGAACTTTAACCAAGGAATCAGTTATGAAGAACTAGTTAACTTACTTGCTTCAGCTTCAGTTGCGATCGTCCCATCGTTATACGAGGGATTCTCTATCCCCGCAATCGAAGCTCTTTCTTGTGGCGCTCCTCTTATTGCGACTACCGGAGGAGCTCTTCCCGAGGTAGCCGGACCGCATCTTGAAACCTGTCTTGCTGTTCCCCCAGGAGATAGTTCAGCTTTAGCAGACCAAATAGAATTTGCTTTTGAAAATCCAAATATATGTGAGCGAGTTGGTTTAGCTGGGAGACAACGTGTTATTGAGAAGTGGAGTTGGCGAGAATCAGCTATTACTACAGCAAACCATTGCAGAGACCTATTATCTAGTCGGAATCTTGGATAATTATTATGTTGACAGTTGATTATGACCGTTTATTGGTAGAAGAAGGGCATGAAGTCCTTGACCTTGGGTGTGGTTTCGGGCGTCACGCATATGAATCTCTCCGAAGAGGAGCCAAAGTCGTAGCTTGTGATATGGCTCTTCCCGAATTGCAAGAAGTTCGCGCTACATACGCTGCAATGCTTCAAGCCGGCGAAATATCTGATGCGGCTATAGCGTTTGCTTGTGCTGGAGATGCTACTCGCCTCCCCTTCAATGATGGAACGTTTGACAGAATCATTGCTAGTGAAGTGCTTGAACATATCCCTGATGATGATGGAGCACTTCAGGAATTGTTCCGAGTGCTTAAGCCGGGAGGTAAAATTGCGATAACGGTACCCGCATTTTTACCTGAAAGGATTTGTTGGACTTTGTCCGATGAATATCATGCACCGAAAGAAGTAGGCGGACACATCCGTATTTATAGGAAGAACGAATTACGAGAAAAAATGGAATCAAAGGGTTTGAAACCAATTGATTACCATCGAGCCCACGCTCTACATTCTCCTTACTGGTGGCTAAAGTGTGCCGTTGGGACGAAAAATAACAATCATCCTTTAGTAAAATTATATTTGCGGTTCCTCACCTGGGACATCGTGAAGCAGCCATGGTTAACGAGAATTTTAGAAAAATTGCTTCAACCCGTGTTGGGAAAGAGTGCAATCATCTATGCTCAAAAGGCTGCTACTGCTTAACCCAAGGAATAATATTGCCTCCCACAGACCTGTCCCAAATTATCGATTCCGTAAAAATACTACAAACCGGTGAATCTATAGCGGAATGGCAACACCCATCAGGAATGATTCCATGGTTCCCGAATGGTCATGCTGACCCGTGGAATCACATTGAAGGAGCAATGGCATTAGATGTTTCAGGACTCCATGACGAAGCTGTACGCGCCTACCAGTGGTTGTCGGATATACAGCGCGAAGATGGATCTTGGCACAACTATTATCTTGATAACGAAATAGAACAGGACAAAATTGACTCGAACTGTGTCGCTTATATAGCGACTGGTGTCTTACATCATTACCTCATATCAAAGGACAAAGGCTTTCTGGAAACAATGTGGGATGTTGTGGAACCGGCAATTGAATTCGTGCTTAAACTCCAAACCCCGAGAGGAGAAATAATCTGGGCCCGCCATTCTGATGGGACCCCGTGGTCATATGCTTTACTCACTGGTTCTTCAAGTATCTCCCATTCTTTACGATCAGCTATAGCAATCACTAATGAATTAGGTTTGGAAAAACCCCAGTGGGAGAATGCTTGTCGGAAATTAACGGACGTCATTCAGAACACGCCAAGTGCTTTCGCCCCGAAAGAACGGTGGGCCATGGACTGGTACTATCCGGTACTTACTGGTGTCCTTAAGGGAGAATCAGGAACCAAACATCTCAAAGAAAAAAAGGGGAAATTTGAGATAGATGGTAAAGGTGTTCGTTGCGTGTCAGACCGGCCTTGGGTCACAACGGCTGAAACATGTGAATGCGCTATGGCGTACTTTGCGGTTGGAGAAAAAAACCATGCCATTGAACTTTTTACTAAGATTCAAGATTTTAGAAATGATGATGGACAATATCTAACTGGGGTCGTCTACCCCGAAAAGATTCCTTTCCCAGAAAATGAGTTCTCTACATACTCAGCTGCCGCAGTAATCCTTACAGCTGATGCTTTGCTAGGGTACACGGAAGCGAACGGGATCTTTGCTGATCATGACTTCTTACCATCGCTAGTTGAGAGTGCTGAAGATTAGTTTTCCCCTCAAATGTTTTGAGAGTTCCTAAAGTGAACGAACTCTTCGTGAGTTGTCGCGCCAGAGAACTAAGCTAGAACCACGATGAAACGTCTCTATTGCTCTCTCGCAATGATCATTGTTCTTGTCATTAGCGCCTGCACGGACACAGACTCTAATAAAAGCATCGAATTGACCCCTGACGATCACATCATTGTCCTTGATGAATTTGGCGCAACTGACGTTTCCTGTACCGACCTTTCCCTTTATTCACTTTGGGACCAGGAAGGCGGAAACCTTATCAACTCGGACACGGTTGACGACGTCTTCACCGACTACGCCAACCCTGCAGATATTGGTTGGGGCGCATGGGAATTTATGAGAAAACATGATGAAGGCTGGGAAGACTACGGATGTTCGATCGTTACCGCAACTGCCGGCTATCCGGTACGGACCGGCAACCACGCGCTCCGTTTTGAGATACGAGATGGTGACTGTACATGGTGGAGTGAAGCATCTGTACCCGACGGCTTTAACGATTGTGAAAATGATCGTTCCCGTTTCGAACTCGCTGAACGTGGTGGAACACGCTCAGGTGTTTCTATGTGGTACGGCTACTCGGTATACATGGCCACCGATGTCAAAGTCGGAACCAACAACGACACCATCACGTTCCTTGGACAATTCAAATCAGATCTGAACTACTACTCGGGTGAAGCCTTCCCCAACGGGTTTGGATATCGAATCCAAGACGGCAAGGGAGGTATACCAGTTCAGGAAGAAGTCATCGAGCAGATCGGCGTCTGGGTTGACGTCGCCATCTACCACGAATGGAGCCCCACCGATGATGGCGTTATCGACGTGTACATCAACGGAACCAAAGAAGGAACCTATACGGGTATCAATTCTGACGGTGGAGAAAATTCGTTCCATTTCGGTATCTACAACTCATTCATTTCCCAATGTAATTGTGTGATGCCTACACAGGTCGTCTACTTCGACAACATTGTGCGGGGAAACTCTCTCGCTGAAGTCACACCGGATGGGACCGACCCGACCATGGACCTGTTGGGATTAGACAAGGTAGACGCCGTTGCATTCTTAGAAGAAAACAACTTCGAATACCGTGTCTGTGACTTTGACGAGAACCCTGAAGGGTGCGCTATGACCACCGATTACGTTGAGGGACGCTACACGCTGATGATCCAAGCCGGCGTCATCAAGTTCTACAACATAGAAGGTTTCAAGATCTTCGGAGAAATGCCTCAACCCGTCAGCCCCCAACTAGGAGAACCAGCAGCGCTTTATTCCTCCGCTAATCCAAAAATCTGTCAACCATGGAAAGGCGTTCAGAATCGTTCAGGTTCTACCGTGTTGGAGAACATTGCCCGCCATGACCTCTATTGGGACGGGCCATGGTCGCTCGGCCTCTCTTGGGAAATATCTGCGGACCAGCCGTACCAAGGACTCTCCACGAATCTCGTCGATTCTGACCATGACCCCACATTAACGAAAGCAAGGGAACTAAAGGAAGAACTTTTACGCCTTAACCCAAACATCAAGACACTGATATCTGTGGAATATAGGGAAGGTCCCATCGAAATCAACGAGGATAATCTTGACTGGTGGGAATACGGTCATTATCCACCTGATTCTCCCTTATGGTTTTGGGATGAAAACGGGAATCCTGTACCTGGATGGGGTGAAGACGCCGACAAGGACGGTGTTATCGAAGCTGAAGAAGCGCTTTCAGGACTCACTGACTTTAGCCAACCGCAACTCATTGAACTAATTGGCCAAAAAGCGCTCGCCTTAAAAGAATCCGGTATCGTCGATGGGATCTTTCTTGACTGGTGGAACGAACGTTACATGACTGCCGCTTCGTACATGGACTGGTCCACCTTCTACATGACCCAAGAAGAAGAACTTGAATCACGATTAGCAATCCTTCGCCGTATCCGAGAACTCGTCGGAGATGAATTTCTAATCCTCGTGAACACAAATGAATGGAAAGCTCCTCTATCCGCTCCCTACGTGAACGGCATATTTATGGAACTTTACAAACCCGACTACTCCCAGGGCTACACGGTCGATCACCTAATAGAGGTGGAAGACACACTTTACTGGGCGTCAGAGAATCTCCAACAGCCACGGATCAACTGTTTAGAAGGCTGGCGAGTTGTCTATGATTACGGAAACGAGCAAGCACAAATTGCTGAACGTGACTCGGAAGAGAACCTGCGATGGATGCGTGTCTTCACCACAATCGCCTTAACCCACTCTGATGGATACGTTGTGTTTGGAGATGACAATGCTGAACCCACAAGTGATCATTACCATAATTGGTATAGCTTCTGGGATGATGATCTTGGAGAACCACTCAGTGACAAACGCCAACTCCTAGATGGTATTGAAGGGGTGTATATTCGAGAGTTCACCAATGGCTACAGCGTTTACAACCGGTCAGGGAAAGAGCAAACAGTTTCCCTCGGGAGCGACCACACGGCTATTTCAACAGGGTTAACTAGTGTTACACATACCCTTGCCAATATTGACGGCGAAATTTACCTCCGGATAGACAAGGGTTAGTTTTTCTGCTCTCTCAAAATTTCGAGCGCTTTTTCAGCATGGACAAACATGTTCGTCTCGCTCTTAATTACCTGAAGAAGCGTTCTATCTGTATCAATCACAAAAGTTATCCGGCGGTTACCTAAAGGACCAAACCGTTTCGCTCCTAGCAAAGAAGCTATCTTCTTTTCTGGGTCGGATAATAAAGGAAACCCTAGTTGATTTCTTTGGTCAAATTCTTTCTGCCGATCAACCTGATCAGCGCTAATCCCAATCCGTTGGGCACTTATTTCAGAAAATTCAGTACCAAGGTCACGGAAGTGGCAACTTTGTTTCGTTCAGCCAGGGGTCATTGCTTTTGGATAGAAGAAAAGAACTATCGGACCTGTTTCTAGAAGTGAAGAGAGAGAAACCGTTTCGCCGTTTTGATTCTTTGCTTCAAATTCTGGTACTAATTCGCCTGCCTTCATAATCCGCCTTTTGTTGTATTGTTTTTTACCTTAGCTCATAGTCCTAATCTTCAGAAATTCTTTGAAGGACCCGTAGAGAACCTTCTGCGTTCACTTCTTCCCATGCTCCACTCTGGATCGCTGGGAGATAGATGCACTCGTATGGGGGCCTTCCACCATCTTTTTCATCTGGGAAGACGTCATGGATTGCGAGGATCCCACCGAGTTGAACTTTAGGGACCCAACCAGCGTAATCAGATTTTGCTGGCTTCTCACCATGCCCGCCGTCTATGAAGAGAAAAGATAAAGGGGTTTCCCAGTTTTGTGAGATGATTTCTGAATGTCCAACTAGAGCCACCACTGTTCTCTCCAAACCTGCGGTATCTATGGTTTGACGGAAGATCGGTAGAGTATCCATCTTGCCACTAGTTCCATCTACAAGGTCAGGTTCATGGTGTTCCCAGCCACTCTGATTCTCCTCTGAACCTCTATGATGATCTAACGCGAACAGAACCTTCCCAAGTTTCTGCGCTGCAAAACCAAGGTAAATTGCTGATTTCCCACAGTAACTTCCTACTTCTAGAAACGGTCCTAATGTATTAGCGCTAATTGCAGCTTCGTAGAGTGCCTCTCCTTCGTTATCTGGGAGAAATCCTCTCGCTGATCTAGCTACTTTAATTTGGTTTGAGTCCATAAGCAGAGATTAATGCTAGTAGCGATCGCACATGTAGTTAAGTCCCTGTTGATTCTGTATTTGAGAAGACATACCTGTCAAGAATGAAGTATTTAGCTCCCCAAAGAAGCGCATAACCGCTCGCATTCGCTGAATTAATTGCTACCCATGAGTTCCACATAGAACTGGCGAAGAGTACGAAACACGTTGAAAGGGCAAGCCCAACGAAAGCCATCGACCAGTACGGAACTATTTCTTGTCGGAAACTATGTGGTTGATTTTTGTTCCAAACCCAGAACCTATTGAGTAAGTAATTCGGGATGGTAGCAATTGCAACTGCTAAAACATTGCTTGCCAATGCGTTTAGGCTGAGAGTGACAAAGAAAAGGTATAGGAGTATCTGCCCTATCGGCGCTGTAACGATTGATACGGAAATGTACCGTACTTTCTTCTTAGATTGGAATGTTGTCAGCACGCTGGGATCAATCAAAGGAGAAACGGTAGACATTTGTTTCTCGTTTTTTAAATCCCAAGTCTTGATACAGTCGATTGGCTGATTCTCTCGACGGACGCGAAGTCAGGTCAACGGTTTTTGCTCCAGCCTCATGTGCTAAATCTAAAGCTTTCCGATTAAGTTTTTTTCCAATCCCTTCCCCGCGAGACCCTGCATCAACTACAACATCCTCTATCCACGCTCGCACTCCTGTCGGTATTTTGAAAAGTACTAACGTCATTGTTCCTACTATTTCACCATCATTGTTTTCAGCTACGAGAATCATTGCTGAATCTGATTTAATGATTTGTTCTAAATCTTTCTTTGTTGGTGGGTGACTAGAAGTTGATAGTTGCGGTATTAATTCTTTATAAGCGTCAACTAATTTGTCTGTCGATTCATCTGCTATTCGTATACCAACCATAGTGACATCGTATCTTCGCCTTAAGAAAAATTCTTCTTGTCAGGTTAACTAGCTGCATGAGGTGAAAATTCTAAGATCTGTTATTATTGTCGTTTCAATGACAGCTATTGAAATTATCTCGGATCAGAACCCCAAACTAGTGAACCCTATACTTATTGCAGCTTTCTCTGGCTGGAATGATGCTGGTGGTGCTGCAACTTGGGCTGTCCGCCATTTAACCGAAAAAACTGAAGCAAAGAAATTTGCTTCTCTTGACGCTGAACCTTTTTACGATTTCTCATCCGAACGTCCTGCTGTCAGATTAAATAATGATTCAAGGTATTTAGTCTGGCCAGAGAATAATTTTCACGCCGATGAATCCCATTCGCTGATATTTGTAAATGGAACTGAACCGCAATTGAAATGGAAAACATTTAGTAAAGAAATTATGGAATTAGCACAAGAATTAAATGTTTCTATGGTCATAACTTTGGGCTCACTTTTGGCAGAAGTCCCCCATTCGCGCCCTGTGTTAATCCACGGAGTTAGCGAAGATGATGACATTAACGAAAAGTTCAATCTTCAAAAATCTGGATATGAGGGACCCACTGGGATTGTTGGGGTTCTGAACCAAGCGGCTTCTGATATTCAAATACCTAATATTTCTTTGTGGGCAACTGTTCCAAATTATGTCGCAGGTGCTGAATCTCCCAAAGCGGCACTTGCTCTAATTGAAAGACTTAAGGAAATAATCCCTTTCTCGATGCAGACAACAGACCTTGAAATAGCTGCAGCTGCTTATGAACGTCAAATTAATCAAATTGTTGAAGGGGATGAGGAAACATCAAGTTACGTTGATGCTCTTGAGAGCAGCTTCGACGCTGGAGACTACGAACAAGCTAATCCTACAGATTTTGTGGCAGAAGTTGAACAATTCTTACGAGAACAAGAGTAGTTGAATTATTTCTGATTCTTTCTTTGCTCAGATTTCCAGGCAGGGCGGCGAGGTTCGTCAAATTGCACTTCTATCGGTTCGTCCCTAATCGCCGAGAAAGCATTTTCAACCCAGTTACCCGAACCGGCAAGAGGTTGTGGCAGAGAATCTTGAGAAAAGAAACCTACATCATCGCATTCCAAAGGATGTGGTTTCAATAACCCTCCAACTACTTTGCATTGAAAAACTATTGAATACAAAGGCATTCGTGTGAATCTAGCTCTTACCCCATCAAGAATTGAAATGATTCTTGTCGCTTCCACTTGCATCCCTGTTTCCTCAAGAACTTCTTTCTCCGCTATTTCAGCAGCTGAATATCCTACGTCGGCAAAACCTGTAGGGAATAGCCATACTCCTGAATCAGATCGTTGAATGAGAAGCATCTCGCCTTTGTCGTTTCCAACTACTGCACCAATAGCAACTTTGGGAGTGACATAGCCAGGGATCCCTTTCCCTACAGATTGCATCCATTCAATGACTTTCTCACTACTTTCACCTGATTCGGAGATACGCGAATGTATTTCAGCTGCAACGTGCAAAATTTCTTCGTACCTTTCACGTTCGTACAAGTTTTCTGTGAAAGCCATCCCTGTTCTCGCAATCCCGGATAAAGCTTCACTCCACCTGATCAGATCGTTTTCATCAGTCATTTGTTTTCCTTTGCCATCACCGTTGATGTTTCAATCGCATGTTTAAGTGCTTGTTTGATTTCATCAGCGTGAGCAGTGCTATTAATTTTCTTACCTTCATTGTCTAAAACATAGAATGAATCGACGACATCAGCTCCTAATGTCTGTACTTTTGCGCTTAAAATGCTCAAATCGAGAGAGCTTAAGGCACGGGTGATCTGATAAAGCAATCCCATTCCATTCGGAGCGGAGACTTCTATAACGGTTGCCATTGAAGACGTTTCATTGTCTAGCTTTACGTCGGTTCCGACAACCCTATCCGGATATTGCTGGGACAGTTGCAAAGAGTAAGTTCTCATACGTTCAGAAAGTCTTGCCGCTATTGCTACACGACCTCTTACAGAGTCTTGTACGAAAACACATACAGAATCCCAATCAATTTCTCTGGTTGTACTTGGAGCGACTCTAAATACAGCCAAGACCATTCCATATTCTGTGTGCGCTACTGCTTCAAGAACATCAAGACCAGATAACGAAAGAGCTCCCGCAACCCGTCCGAAAACTCCGGGACGGTCTATTTCCATAATGGTGAGACGGTCTCCTTTGCCTTCAACTTTTATAACTCCGCGACGCATCATTTGCATTTGATCAGTGGTAGGAAATGCTCTCTCCATAATGCTTCCATCGCCTCCTTTTAAGTAGGCTGATGTTCGATTTGATAAGTCTTCAACTAGTCCGGCCTTCCAGCTACTCCAAGCAGCTGGACCCGTAGCTATTGAATCCGCTTCGGTAAGAGCGTGCAAGAGCTGAACTGTTTCAATAGATTTAAGTGAGTCTCCAACTGACTGGATAGTGTCAAAGTCATCAAGGTCCCTACGTGTAGCTATGTCTGGTAGGAGTAAATGGTGCTCACACATCTGAATTAACTTTTGGACATCAGCGGGAGGGAATCCCATGCGCAAACCAATCGTATGGATCAACTCTATTCCGATTTCGGTATGGTCTCCTGGCAGTGGTTTCCCTATGTCATGCAAAAGAGCACCTATTACTAGCAGGTCTGGTCTCTTGACTCGGTCAACGAGTTTCGCTGCTTCTGCCGCTGTTTCTAATAAGTGACGGTCAACAGTAAAACGATGATAGGCGTTACGTTGCGGCCGGCTTCTAGTTGGTTCCCATTCAGGAAGAAACGGTACGAACAAGTCAAGTTGATCTAATGTTTCAAAGACTGGAATCGCGTTATGACCGGTAAGGAGAAGATCCACAAATAGATTACGGATCTCTGGTGTCCATGGTTCTGGAACTTCTAACTGTACTTGTCTGAGCCTGCTTATTATTTCAGGATTGAAACGCTCCTTGTTCTTAGCAGTTCTTAAAGCAATGCTTAAAACAGTTTCCGCTGAGAAATCTGAATCAGTATCAAAACTTGTTGAAACTGGTTTTCTTTTTCTAACTATGGTGTCTCCTACTTTTTTACTGAAGTTCCACAGTCCAAATAGGCCGGCGTTTTGTATGGCGTAACAAAGTTCATCAACGTTCCACGCAATTCGACGGGCTGCTGAAGCCACGTCCGACATTAATAAATCTGCATCTGTGTACTCAAGTGCTTCTGAAACCGCGTCTTGTTGTTCGAGGAGTAACTTGTCACTTGAACGGTTTGATTGTCTGTGTAGCTCAACACGAGATCGTAGAATAACTTCGTAACATTCAAGAAGTTGATGATGCTCTACTTCGAGCGGGCCCTGACCACTTTGACTTGCCCAACCCATAGCATGAACATCTCTAAGTCCGCCTCTACCTTCCTTGAGTTCAGGCTCAAGCATGAAAGCAACTTCGCCTTTAGCTCTATGGCGTTTTTGTATAGACGTAGCAAGTTTAGGTAACCAGGACTTAGCTTTATTTCTCCATTGAGCTAACGCTAATGAACTTAATTCATCTACTAACTGAGAGGATCCAGCGATGTGTCTGCATGATAGTAGCGAGGTAGCCGTATCTAGATCTGAGGATGCCAGGTCTAGAGTCTCTGCGATTGTCCGGACAGAGTGTCCAAGTTTCTCTCCCTGATCCCAGATTGGGTACCATAACCCTTCAGCTATGCCTTCAATATCTTGAGAATTCTTGTGCAACAAAAGCACGTCTAGGTCTGATAATGGGGAAAGGTCCCTGCGCCCGTAACCTCCAACTGCCATTAGGGCAATATCAGGTCTGTCTCCGACAACGTCTTTAAACAAGTTGCGCAGCCATGTATCGGTTGTGTCACTGAGTTGGAGGGTAAATTCTGAACCACGAAGGGTCTGATCTGCTATCAGTTTTTTCCGTTCAGTAACAATAGACATGCTTCCACCGTATTCCACTTCAACCATTTTGGGAACAGTCATAACTGAAGGGGGTGACCCCCTTCAGTTATCTGTAAAACTTTTTTATAGGTTATATGCGGTTTCTGCGTGTTGTGATTGATCTAATCCGGCTATTTCGTCTTCCTCAGATACGCGAAGTCCGATCGTTGCATCTAATACCTTTGCAATTAAGAACGTGACGATGAATGAGAAAACGATCACCGATCCCATAGCAATAACTTGATCAATGAAGAGTTCTCCGCCTCCAAAGAATACGCCATCTTGAAACCCACCTGGTTCGCTATTGACCGCTGAGTTGTCTGCAAATAAACCTAGAAGTAGACCGCCGATAATTCCTCCACCTCCATGCACGCCAACGACGTCAAGCGAATCGTCATATCCAAATTTGTTTTTTAATCCGATAAGGAAGTAGCAGCCAACGCCAGCGACTAGACCAAAGACAATGCTTGATAGGCCACCGACATAGCCTGCGGCTGGTGTTATTGCTACTAGAGCAGCTACGACGCCGGAACAAGCACCAAGAGTTGTCGCTTTCCCATCTCGGTACCACTCAATAAGCATCCAACCAATCATCCCTGCTGCTGCTGCAACGAAGGTGTTGAGTAACGCTTGCACTGCTTGCCCGTTAGCTGCTCCGGCTGATCCTGCGTTGAACCCAAACCACCCGAACCAGAGAATACCGGTTCCGAGCATTACAAGGGGAAGGTTGTGGGGAGGTGATGACTCACTGGGCCAACCTTTACGTTTCCCGAGAACAAGAATTAAAGCAAGAGCTGCGACACCAGCATTGATATGGATAGCAGTACCTCCGGCAAAGTCAATTGCCCCCATCTCCGAGTGCCAGCCACTGTAAACCCAGTAAGTGACTGGCGTGTAAACAAGTAAGACCCAGATAGGAACGAACAAGGCCCAAGCTGAGAATTTCATCCGATCAGCGACCGCGCCAGAAATCAAAGCGGGGGTGATCGAGGCAAACGTCATTAAGAAAGCAACGAAGATAAGATCCTCTGTCTGCATATTTAAACCTTTAAGGCCGATATTTTCCCAATTACCAATGAGATCACCACCCCAGAAACCAGAACCATCCGAGCTGTTGCCAAGCGTCCACGACAATGTAACCCAGAGCAAAGGAACGACCCCGATGCAGTACATGTTCATGTTCAACATGTTCAAAACACTTTTGGATTTATCCATGCCTCCATAGAAAAGTGCGAGACCTGGAACCATAAAGACAACTAAAGCTGTTGAAATTAGCATCCAAGCGATATCACCTGAGTTCATAAATACTCCTAAATCGTAGAAATTAACGGCAATTGAAATTTAGTTCACCAATGTTTCTGATTTGTTTCCAGAGTGTTAACTCTTTTAGACCTACTTGAAGGCCGCATCCGCTAAAATCCAATTATCTATGGGGATTCATGAAAATTGTCGGCATTACAGAAGCAGATCTCTTCCGGCGGGAGACCAGATACAAAAATGCCGCATTGGAAGTAATGAAGAGATGCCATTTTCCTGCCCTGAATTCTGTTTATTCTTTGAAAAGCGGAATATTTCTGACGCTGGTTGGAATCGTTGAACGAAAAGGGTGCAAAAAATTGGTTCTAACCCGTCTTTTATTAGTTAATCTATTAGTTAGTCGCGTCTGAGCAGGTTAAAGTCACTTTGTGGGAAAAAGGCTACAAGTTACTTCAAGTTTTATATTTCTGGTTTTGGGATTGTTACTCTGCCTTCCCATAGTTGCAAACGCCCAATCTGACGACGAACTGACAATTAGAGGAACCGTGCGTGTGGGCCGTGATGTAATCTCAGATGTTCAAGTTCTAGTCACTGACGCCCAAAACACAGAAATAGGAACAGCTACAACTGAAGAAGATGGAAAATGGGAAATCCCGATTCCTGGGCTTGGAGACTATACGGTTACTCTTCTCGGCCCTCTCCCCGAAGGTGTTTCGATCAAAGAAGGAGCGTCGGATCAATTCATTGTGACCGTGGATGAATACCGTTCCAAGGCGGTGGGTTTCCAGTTAACCGGTGAAGATAAAAAACCAATCCTTGAAATACGACCTACATGGGAACGGCTCCTTAATAGAATGGTAAGCGGTCTCAGAGTTGGTCTTCTAGTTGCTCTGGCATCAATAGGGCTTTCACTAATTTTTGGAGTAACAGGTCTCGTAAATTTTGCCCATTCTGAAATGGTTGCATTCGGGGCAGTCATAGCTCTACTTCTTGAATCAACAACCGGACTTACAGGAGCGCTTTTTCCCATAGTTATACTCCTCGCCGTTATCGCAGGAGGAGGTTTAGGATATGGCTTAGAAAAAGGCATATTTGGTCCACTTCGTCGACGAAAAATGACGAACATCTCTCTTATGGTTGTTTCAATCGGGTTAGCGTTCCTTATGCGGTATCTGATACTTATCTACCATGGTGCCGAACCTGAAACATTTGAATCATTTCGAATTCAAGGCGGTGTTTCATTAGGTCCTATTGAACTTCCCGCAAAAGACTACTTTATTATCGCAATCGCATTTTTTACTTTGTTACTTGTTGGAATCCTGCTGCAAAGAACAAAATTAGGAACTTCTATGAGAGCTGTTTCCGACAATCCTGCCCTTGCGGAATCATCTGGAATTGACGTGAACCGGACAATTATGTGGGTATGGATTTTGGGCAGTGCATTAGCAAGCCTTGGAGGCACAATGATTGGGCTTACCCAAGTCGTTGAATGGCAAATGGGAGAAAAGATTCTGTTATTAATCTTCGCAGCAGTGACACTAGGGGGATTAGGTACCGCATTTGGTGCGATGGTGGGCGGACTAGCAATTGGGTTTGCTTCTGAGACATCCACATTCTGGTTGGATAATGATCTCAAATTTCTTATCGCACTAGCAGTTATGATTGTGATCCTTTTAGTTCGACCTCAGGGCATCCTCGGAGTCCGAGAAAGAATGGGCTGACGCTATGCTGATGAATCTTTTCGCCGAAATCGACGTTAGTAAACTCTTCGGTTTAGCTCTTAGAACATCTATAAGCGTGCAAGCATCGACATTCGCCCTTGCTGCTGTTGGTCTTAACCTTCATTATGGCTACACCGGTCTTCTTAATTTCGGGGTAGTTGCCTTTATGGCCGCCGGCGCTTACGGTATGGCTATTTTCTTTACCCAAGGATTGCTAGGCGGTTCTATTCTCATTGCCATAGCGGGCGGACTTGCTTTTGCCGTCGTAATAGCGCTCAGCATTGGATTGCCTTCGTTACGTCTACGAGCCGATTATTTGGCGCTGACTACCATCGCTATCGCTGAGGTTCTAAGGATTTCCTTCCGGTCACAACGGTTATTAGATATCACAGGTGGCCCATTTGGTTTACCAAGTATTGAAGATCGAAATGCCAATGTTTCTTTCGCTGATGTAATAACTGTTGACTGGAATCCCATAGGGAAAGGTTCATACGGGGGTTGGTTCCTAGAGTTTGATGAAAAAACTTTATGGGTGATGATTCTTGGATGGTCTCTCGTTTCGTTAGCGACCCTATTAATTTGGGGTTTGATGCGTTCCCCCTGGGGAAGAGTCATCAAAGCGATCCGAGAAGATGAAGACGCCGCAAGAGCATTAGGCAAAAATGTTTTCTCATACAAACTTCAAAGCCTCATTATTGGTGGTGTAATCGCTTCACTCGCAGGTATCGTCCGAGCCTTTGATATGGGGTTTGTAGAAACACAACAATTTAGACCTCAAACAACATTTTTTATCTGGACAGTTCTGATACTTGGAGGAGCAGCTTCGATTTGGGGACCAATAATTGGATCTATGACATTTTGGTTTATCATTATTTTCTCAGAGGAACTTCTACGACAAATGGTTGACTCAGGCTGGATACCGGAAGCTATTCTACAGTCGAATGACATAGCAAGCGTCCGAATGATCCTAATGGGAATCATGTTGGGAGTTCTCATGATATGGCGACCACAAGGTCTTGTAGGGAAGAAAGAGGAGGCTCAAATCGATGTCAGATGAAGCAACGCTTAGTGCTAACTCACAAAATAACTTTCCTTCTAGCGAAGTGAGAAACACAGATAAATCAGACCCCATTTTGACTATTTCAAACCTAGTTCGCTCTTTTGGAGGTTTACGCGCTGTAGATGTGGATCAACTTCAAGTACAACGAGGAATTATCACCGCGTTCATAGGACCCAATGGCGCAGGAAAGACTACTCTCTTTAACTTAATTACAGCTTTTGATAAACCCGATTCTGGGAGTTGGAGCTTCGATGGTTTAGAACTTTCTGATATGGCCCCTCACCAAATCGCTAAAAAAG